>NZ_SRIC01000075.1 GCF_004684775.1 Streptomyces sp. MZ04 | reverse complement strand
CCCCCGTGACGATCACCGCCGACGGTGCGTACGCCGCGCGCCTCGCTCACGACGGCGGCTCCTGGTTCCCCGAGCGCTGGACCCTCGACTCCCCCGAGCCGTACGCCGTGCCGCTGCCCGGCAGCCAGCCGGAGGAGCCCGGCACGGAGGTCCTGCCGATGGCCGACGGGCGCGTCCTCATCCACCGCGTGGTGGACGGCAGACACGCGTTCGCGCTGCTCTACCCGACCGGGCCGGACACGGGCGAGGTCCCGCTCGGCGCCGTCGACTGCGGCGCGTCCCGGCTGAGCCTGCTCCCGCCGCCGCCGGGCGGCAGGTGTGCGTACGCGATCGCGGTGGGCGAGAGCTCGACGGACCTGTGGCTGGTGGCGGGCGGCAGCTTCGGACCCGAGCACCTCGCGGGGATCCCCGGGCGCTGTTCGGGCGGCGTCTGGCTGGACGGCGAGGGCCGAATCCTGGCCCTGGACCGGGAGCTGGAAGGGCGGGTCAAGGCGGTGGCGGTCGATCTGGAGCGGGGCGGCGAGGTGTCGCCGCTCCTCCAGATCGCCGAGGAGAGCGACGACCGGGTGCTGCTCGCGGACGCCGACAGCGGGCTGCTCCTGGTCCGCTCGGACGCGCCGGGCCATGACCGGCTCGGCTGGGGGGTGTTGGGCGGTACGCGCCCGGTGCGCTTCCCCGAGTGCCTGCGTCTTCCGGACCACGCGGTGACTCCGTTCTCCATCCAGCCGGGGCAGACGCTGATGCCGGAGAGCTGTGCGGTGGCGCTGCGGATCTACGGGGCGGCGGGGAGCTGGCTCGGCGTGTGGCGTCCCGCCGAGCGTCGGCTGCATCAACTGGCGGCGCCCGAGGGGTGGTTGGCCGGTGCCGGGCGCTGGACGCGAGCTGGCGTCCTGCGTCTTCCGTACGCTACGGGGGCCGTGCCCTGTGGTGTCGCGGAGGTGGAACCTCCCCCTCCGCGGGAGGCGCCGACGCCGGTGGCCGCGCGGCCCGTTCCGTTGCAGCAGGCGCCTCTCACCGGGCGTACGGGCGTTGGTTAGACTCGCCCGGCTGTACCGAACGATCTTCTTTACCGTTTTACGGGGTGAGTGTGTTGATGACGACAGGGATCAGTACGGAAACAGAGCAGGTTCCCGACCCGCGGGTGGCGCCGCCGCCGGCGATGGTGGCGGCCTCTTCCGGTTCCGGCCGGCACCGGGGGCCGGTGGCCGCGCAGGATGCGGAGACGGCTCCGCGGGGGCGGCACCGCCGCCAGGGCGAACAGAGCTGATTCTTTCCCCAGCCCCGCCCCTTCCCGAACTTTCCGACTCCGTCGGGCTCATGGCTCGGTAAGTCACCGGCTCCGCCGAGTTCGTCCTCAAACGCCGGACGGGCTGAAAGGTGGAAGGGGCGGGGTTGGGGAAATCTAACCCCGCTTCAGCCCCAGCACCTCCGCCGCAGCGAACGTCTCCCCCTTCGGCCTCCCCGCGTAGTGAGGGGACAGCGCCTCGTCCAGTTCCTCGTAGGTGAACACGCCCTTCGCCGAGTCGAACTTCGCGGCCACCTTCGGGCGTTCGACGACCGCCACCATCCCGCCATGGACGACGAGCAACTGCCCGTTGACCGCGGCGGCGGCCGGCGAGGCCAAGTAGCCCACCAGCGGAGCCACATGCTCCGGAGCGAGCGCGTCCAGCTCGCCCGCCCCCGGCTCCTGGAACCCCGCGAACACGTCCTCCGTCATCCGCGTCCGCGCCCGCGGACAGATGACGTTCGCCGTCACCCCGTACTTGCCGAGCGCGAGCGCGCTCGACGTGGTCAGACCGACGATGCCGCCCTTCGCCGCCGCGTAGTTCGGCTGGCCCGCCGACCCCGCGAGGAACGCCTCGGACGAGGTGTTGACGATCCGGCCGTAGACCGGAGCCTCCGCCGCCTTCGACCGTTCACGCCAGTGGGCCGACGCGAAGTGGGTCGTGTTGAAGTGGCCCTTGAGATGGACGCGGATGACGGAGTCCCATTCGCCCTCGCTCATCGAGAAGATCATCCGGTCCCGCAGAATGCCCGCGTTGTTCACCAGGATGTCCAGCTTGCCGTACGTGTCGATCGCCAACTGGACGAGCCCGCACGCCTGTTCGTGGTCCGCGACATCGCCCAGGTGCGCGACCGCCTGCCCGCCCGCGGCACTTATCTCCGCGGCGACCTCCTCGGCCGGTGTCGCCGATGCCTCGCCGGAGCCGTCACGGCCGGGCTGCCCGAAGTCGTTGACGACGACGCTCGCGCCGAGCCGGGCGAGTTCGAGGGCCTCCGCGCGCCCCAGACCCCGGCCTGCCCCGGTCACGATCGCGGACAGGCCCTCAAGCGGCAGCGGCTGTGGCTGTGGCTGTGGCTGTGGCATCAATGATCAAAGTCCTTTCAGAACCGGGGAGTTCAGAGCTGGGGAGTTCAGATCTCGATGCACGTCCGCAGCGCGACCCCCGTACGCATCTGGTCGAGCGCCTCGTTGATCTCCGGCAGCTGCACCCGGTGCGTGATGAGGCTCTCCAGGTCGATGCGGCCCGCGCGCCACAGCGCGATGGCCCGCTCGTAGGAGGTGAGGACGTCGCCTCCGCCGTACATGGACGGCAGGATCTTCTTCTCGTCGAAGAACAGCTCGAACATGTTGAGCTGGAGGAAGTCGTCGAGCGCGCCCGCGCCCACGACACACAGCGTGCCGCCGCGCCGCGTCGTCTCGTACGCCGTGCGGGCCGTGGCGGACTTGCCGACCACCTCGAAGACGTAGTCGAAACCCTCGCCCGCGGTCACCCGCTGCTTGGCGTCGGCGAGTTCGTCCGGGGCGACCGCCTCCGTCGCGCCGAACTTCAGCGCGGCCTCGCGGCGCGATGCCACCGGATCGACCGCGATGATCTGCGCCGCACCCTTGAGCCGTGCGCCCTGGATCGCCGAGATCCCGACACCGCCGCAGCCGATGACGGCGGCCGACGAACCGGCGGCCACATCAGCGGTGTTGACGGCCGCGCCGAGCCCCGTCGTCACCCCGCAGCCGATCAGCGCCGCGATGTCGAAGGGCACGTCGTCCGGGATCGGCACGGCGCAGCCCGCGTCGACCACGACCTCCTCGGTGAAGGTCCCCGTCCCCGCGAAGCCGAAGACGTCCCCGCCGGGCCGCTTGAAGTTGGGCGTGCCCGCGTTCATGAATCCGGCCAGGCACAGCTGGGTCTGGCCGCGCTTGCAGGCGGGACAGGTGCCGCACGCGGGCAGCCAGCACAGCAGTACCCGGTCGCCCTGGGCGAGCCCGGTCACGCCGTCGCCGACGTCGATGATCTCGCCCGCGCCCTCGTGCCCGGGGATGAACGGCGCGGGCTGCGGCAGTACGCCGTTCATCGCCGATATGTCGGAGTGGCACAGGCCGGTGGCCCGCACCCGGATCCTCACCTTGCCGGGGCCGAACCCCACCGCCTCGACGTCGTCGAGGACCTCGAGCTTGTCCTGGCCTATCTCGTGCAGTACGGCTGCGCGCATGGTGCGGCTCCTCTCGTACGAAGATTCAGCGACGGTTCAGGCGTCTTCGAAGATTCAGGCGTGTTCGACGACCGTGTCGGCGAGGACCGGCGCGTCGTCCCGCTCGGCCGCCGTCACGGTCGCCTGGACGCGTCCCTCGGTGCGCCACATCCGGATCCGCAGGGTCTCCCCGGGGAAGACGACGCCGGTGAAGCGCGTGCTGTAGCCGCGCACCCGCGACACGTCGCCGCCGAGCAGCGTGTCCACGACGGCCTTGAGCGTCATGCCGTAGGTGCACAGGCCGTGCAGGATCGGCCGGTCGAAGCCCGCGAGCTTGGCGAACTCGGGGTCGGCGTGCAGCGGGTTCCAGTCGCCGGAGAGGCGGTAGAGCAGCGCCTGGTCCTCGCGTACGGGGCGCTCGACGGTCCGGTCGGGATCGCCATCGGGGGCCGGGAGGCGGACGGAGGGGCCGCGGTCGCCGCCGAATCCGCCTTCGCCGCGTACGAAGATCTGGGCGTCGCTGGTCCACAACGGGCCTTCGGCGTCGGCCACTTCGGAGCGCAGGACGAGGACGGCCGCCTTGCCCTTGTCGTACACGGCGGCGACCCTGGAGGTGGTCGTGGCGCTGCCCTTGACCGGGATCGGGCGGTGCAGGGTGATGGTCTGGCCGCCGTGCAGGACGGCGGCGAGGTTCACGTCGATGCCGGGGGCGGAGAGGCCGCCCATCATGCCCATGCCCGCCCCCGCGACGGTGGCGAAGCTGGGCAGGACGTGCAGCCCGGACTCCAGGGTGTAGCGCAGCTCGTCGGGGTCGGTGGCGGGGACGCCGGCTCCCAGACCCAGGTGGTAGAGCTGGATGTCCTTGTGGTCCCAGGCGATCTCGGCCGACCTGGGTTCCGCGGCTACGGCCTTCGCGGCGTCGATGGGCATGTGTGGCAGCTCCTTGGGAGGAGGGCAGAGACCTCGGCACGGCCGTCCGCACCGTCGGCCGCACCGAGGTCGTAACGGGGCCGGAGAGCCGGTCGTCGACCGGCCCGTTCTAGAACGCGTTCCAGTCCGGCGACCCCATGTATAGCCCAGCACCCAGGACTTGTGAAGACTCCTGACGTCACGTCAGATTCGTGAGCCGGACTCAGCCGTGACATCACCCGTGACACCACCCGCGACATCACCGGTGACATTTGTACCGGCCGAATCCGTACAACCGCATCTGCCGCCGCCCCGCCCCGAGTTCGTAGCGTCACAGTCATGAAGAAGACCTCAGAGAGCGGCCCCGCGGACGGACCTGCCGTGACCTTCACCGGCGCGGTCAAGGCCTTCGGCCCGCTCCGTGCCGTCGACGGCGTCGACCTGCGGATCGAGCCCGGCGAGACCGTCGCCCTGCTCGGCCGCAACGGCGCGGGCAAGTCCACCGCCATCTCCCTGCTGCTCGGCCTCGACGACCCCGACGAGGGCGAGGTCCGGCTCTTCGGCGGCCCGCCCGGAGCCGCCGTGCGCGCGGGGCGGGTCGGCGCGATGCTCCAGGAGGGGCGGCTCGTCCCGAGGGTCACCGTGCGCGAGCTGGTCTCCTTCGTGGCGGGCCGCTATCCGGCGCCGATGCCGGTCGGCGAAGCGCTGGCGCTCGCCGGGATCGAGGAGCTCGCGGGGCGGCGCGTGGACAAACTGTCCGGGGGCCAGACGCAGCGGGTGCGGTTCGCCGTTGCGCTGGCCGGGAACCCCTCGCTGATCGTCCTCGACGAGCCGACCGCCGCGCTCGACGTGGAGGCGCGGGCGGCCTTCTGGACGTCGATGCGCGGCTATGCGCGGCGCGGCCACACCGTCCTCTTCTCCACCCACTACTTGGAGGAGGCGGACCGGCACGCCGACCGGATCGTCGTCATGGACCACGGCAGGATCGTCGCCGACGGCAGCGGCGAGCGGATCAAGCGGGCGGCGGGCGGCAGCTCCGTCTCCTTCGACCTGGCGGGGCGCGGCACGGAAGGCCTGACCCTGCTGCCCGGTGTGCTCTCCGTGGAGGTGCGCGGGGGCCGGGCCACGCTGCGTACGGAGGACTCCGACGCGACGGTGGTCGCGCTCGCGGAGCTGGGGGCGATCCGTGGCCTGCGGGTCGCGGAGGCCTCGCTCGACGAGGCGTTCCTGGCCCTGACCTCCGTCGCCGCTCCCACGACGTCCGTCGCCGCTACCGCCCTGGAGGCCGTGTGATGTTCGCCTATCTCGGGCTCGAAGTGCGCAGGACCCTGCGCGACACCGGTTTCGTGATCGGCGGCATCGGCCTTCCGGTCCTGATGTATCTGCTGTTCACCAACGTCGGCGGCGGCTCCGACTACGCCGAGTGGAAGACCACGTCCATGGTCGGCATGGCCGCGTACGGTGCCATGATCGCCGCCCTGAACACCGGTACCGGAGTCGCCGAGGACAAGACGACCGGCTGGCTGCGGCAGCTGCGGGCCACGCCGATGACGCCCCGCGAGGTCGTGCTCGGCCGGGCCCTGACCGGGTCGGTGACGGTGCTTCCGGCGATCGTGACGGTGTTCGCCGCGGGCGGCCTGGTCAACGGCGTACGCATGGAGCCCTGGCAGTGGGCGGCGGCCGCCGTGCTGCTCTGGGCCGGCTCGCTGCCCTTCACGATGCTGGGGCTCGGCAACGGCTACCGCCTGACCGCGCAGACCACGGGCGTGGTGAACACGGCGTGCAACCTGGGGCTCGCGGTGCTCGGCGGTCTGTGGTTCCCCGTCGATCTGTTCCCCGGCTGGCTGCGCGCGCTGTCCGGCTACACACCCACGCACCGCTTCGCGCAGCTCGGCACGTCCGTGACGGACGGCGCCGGGATCGGCCTCGGCACGGTCGCGGTGCTCATCGGCTGGCTGCTGGTGTTCGGTTCGTACGCTGTGGTCTCGTACCGCAGGGCCGCGCGGACGGTATGACGTCGACGGTGAGGCGCCACGGCGCGACAGGAGAGGTCATGTCAGCGATATCCGGGAAGAGCGCCCGGCGCCAGGAGTTCGGGCGCCGCATCGCCCGCTGGACGGCCGGTGCCAGGGCGCAGCTCTCCGAGATGCGGGCGAAGGAGAAGTCCGGCCGGAGCGATCCCGACGACCTGGGTCCGCCCAACGGCTTCGCGATGCTGCCCTGGCTCCTGATGGGCATGGGCTCCTTCTCCAACGTCATCCAGGGCAAGGCCGGCAACCCCTGGATCGGCGGCCTCGGCCTGCTGGTCTTCAACTCCCTCTACATCAACGTGGTGTTCCGGGCCTTCCACAAGCAGTCCCGGGAGGCGCGCGTGACGACGTACAGCCTGCTCGCGCTGACCGCGGTCACCTTGGCCCTCGCCATCGGCTACGGCGGCAGCTGGCTGATGTTCTTCCCGCTGCTCGGCCTCGCGACCGGCGCGGTCCTGCGCGGCAGGCGGCTCGCTCCCGCGGGGATCACCCTGAGCGTCGCGGCGGCCGTCGTCGGCGGGCTGCGGGACGGCTGGGACGCGGCGGGCATCGCGTACGGGACGTTCATCTCCGTCATGGTCACGGCGGCGATCCTCGCCCTCTCCGAGACGGTGAAGGAACTCCGGTCCACCCGTGAGGAGTTGGCCCGCAGCGCCGTCGAGAAGGAACGTCTTCGCTTCTCCCGCGATCTGCACGACCTGCTCGGCCACACCCTCTCGGTGATCGTGGTGAAGGCGGAGGCCACCCGCCGCCTTGCCCCTCGCGACCTGGACGCGGCGCTCGGCCAGGTCTCCGACATCGAGTCCGTCGGCCGCCAGGCCCTGACCGAGATCCGCGAGGCGGTCACCGGCTACCGCGAGGGCAGCCTCGCCACGGAGCTCGACCGGGCCCGCGATCTCCTGGAGGCGGCGGGCATCGAGGCGGTCGTACGCCAGTCGGGGCCGCCGCTCGCCCCGCAGACGGCGGCGCTGCTCGGCTGGGTCGTCCGCGAGTGCGCCACCAACGTCGTACGCCACTCCCGCGCGGCCCACTGCGAGATCGAGGTCGCGGGCACCGCCGAACGGACCCGGCTGCTGATCGCCGACGACGGCCGCGGCGTAGGCTCGGGCGCGCCCGGCAGCGGGCTGAAGGGCCTGGCCGAACGCCTGGCGGTGGCGGGCGGCTCCCTGGAGTCGGGACCCGCGCCGCAGGGCGGCTTCCGGGTCACCGCGATGCTGCCGGTCACCGAGTTGAGCACCGTCCCCGAGGAGCGCACCCCATGATCAGAGTCCTGCTCGCCGAGGACCAGGGCATGATGCGGGGCGCGCTCGCCCTGCTGCTCGGCATGGAGGAGGACATCGAGGTCGTGGCGCAGGTGGGTGCGGGCGACGAGATCGTGTCGGCGGCGCTGAACTCCCGCCCCGACGTGGCGCTGCTCGACATCGAACTGCCGGGCCGCAGCGGGCTCGAGGCGGCGGCGGATCTGCGCGACGAGTGCCCCGAGTGCCGGGTGCTGATCCTGACGACCTTCGGCCGGCCCGGCTATCTGCGGCGGGCCATGGAGGCGGGGGCCGCGGGGTTCCTGGTGAAGGACGGTCCGGTGGAGGAGCTCGCGGAGGCGATCCGTCAGGTGCTGCGGGGCGAGACGGTGATCGACCCCGCGCTTGCCGCGGCGGCGCTGAGCGCGGGGCCCAGTCCGCTGACCGGGCGGGAGGCGGACGTACTGAAGGCTTCGGTGGACGGGGCGACGGTCGCCGACATCGCGCAGAAGCTGCGTCTGTCGGAGTCGACCGTGCGGAACTATCTCTCCGCGGCGATCGGGAAGACGGGGACGCGGAACCGGATGGAGGCGGTGCGGGAGGCCCGGCAGCGGGGCTGGCTGTAACGGGCCCCCGGGCACCTCAGTCCTCGGAAGCCCGCTGCCGCGGCATCCACAGGAGCAGCACCACCACGCCCGCGAGGAGGATGAACCCGCTGGTGCGGAACGCCGTCGCGTATCCGTCGGTCAGCGCCTGCGGGGACGTCGAGCCGCCCGTCCGCGCGGCCGCCACCGTGGAGAGCACCGCGAGGCCGAGCGCGCCGCCCATCGTGCGGGAGGTGTTGACCAGGCCGGAGACGAGTCCCGCGTCGCCCGGCTGCGCGCCGGACGTGGCGAGCGAGGCGAGCGGTGGCGTGGCGAGGCCCGCGCCGAGCATCATCACGATGCCGGGCAGCAGGATCGAGGTGGCGTACGCGCCGTCGACGGTCATCGTCGACTGCCAGCCGAAGCCCGCTGCGGCCACCACGATGCCGAGCACGGAGACGTTCTTCGGGCCGAGCACCGGCATCAGGCGCGGCGCCAGCATCGAGCCGACGACGACGGTGAGGGAGGACGGGACGATGGCGAGGCCCGCCTTCAGCGGGGAGTAGCCGAGGACGTTCTGGGCGTACAGGGTCATGAACATCCACATGGCGAACATGCCGCCGCCGCACACGAACATCGCGGCGTTCGCGGCCGACACCGACCGCACCCGGAACAGCTTGAGCGGCATCAGCGGCACCTTCGTACGCGACTCCACCACCAGGAAGGCCGCGAGCAGCGCGAGCCCGGCGGCCAGCGGCACCAGGGTCGCCGCCGCCGTCCAGCCCTTCTCCTCGGTCTGCACGATCCCGTACGCGAGCGTGGCGAGCCCGCCGGTCACGAGCACCGCGCCCGGCACGTCGAGTCGGCGCGCCTGCCCGGCCCTGCTCTCGGTGAGCCAGGCCAGGCCCGCGACGATCACGAGGGCGCCGGTCGGTACGTTGATCAGGAGCACCCAGCGCCAGGAGAGCAGGTCGGTGAGGAGCCCGCCGACCAGGCTGCCCGCCGCGCCGCCGCCCGCGCCGACCGCCGACCAGATGCCGATCGCCCGCACCCGAGCCGGGCCCGCGGGCACGGCCGATGTGAGGATCGTCAGGGTCGACGGGGCGAGGATCGCGGCGCCCAGGCCCTGCACGGCCCGCGCCGCGAGGAGCTGCCACTCGGCCTGCGCGAGTCCGCCGCCGAGCGAGGCGGCGGTGAACAGGCCGAGCCCGACGAGGAACATCCGCTTGCGCCCGAAGAGATCACCGGCCCGGCCGCCGAGCAGCATGAACCCCGCGAAGGCTATGGAGTAGGCGTTGACGACCCATTGGAGTCCGAACGCGCTCATGCCGAGGTCGGCCCGCATCGAGGGCAGCGCGGTGTTCACCACGGACACGTCGAGGACGACCAGGAACTGGCCCGCGCAGGCGGCGAGAAGGACCGCCCACACCGGTGCGGATTTCTTCGGCGGGGCGGTGTCGGTCTCGGTGTTGGTCACGTAAGGGGTGGCGGGCGTCTTGACCATGACACGCATCCTCTCAAGCGCCGGGCGCCGTGTGCATCGGAAATTCGCTGCACGGCCCCTGGGACAAGAGGACTAGGTCTTCCTGCGCCTTCCTGGGCCTTCCTGGGCCTTCCTGGGCCTTCCTGCGACTACCGCCGCAGCAGCGTCACCACCGCCGCGCCGCCGAGCCCGATGTTGTGCGCCATCCCCACCCGCGCGCCCGCCACCTGGCGTTTCTCCGCCCGCCCCCTCAACTGCCAGGTGAGTTCCGCGACTTGGGCGATCCCCGTCGCGCCGAGCGGATGCCCCTTGGAGATCAGCCCGCCCGACGGGTTCACGACCCAGCGGCCGCCGTACGTGGTCGCGCCGCTCTCGACGAGCTTGCCGGACTCCCCCGCCGCGCACATGCCCAGCGCCTCGTACGTAAGGAGCTCATTGATCGAGAAGCAGTCGTGCAGCTCGATCACGTCGACGTCCTCGATGCCGATGCCCGCCTTGTCGTACGCGTCGCGCGCGGCGGCCCGCGACATCGGCTGCCCCACGACGCCGATGCACGACCCCGAGTCGAAGGACTCCCCCGTGTCGGTCGTCATCGACTGCGCGGCGATCTCCACGGCCCGGTCCTCGAGTCCGTGCCGCTCCACGAACCGCTCGGAGGCGACCACGGCCGCGGCCGAACCGTCCGAGGTCGGCGAGCACTGCAGTTTGGTGAGCGGGTGGTGGATCGTCTTGGCGGCGAGGATCTCGTCGACCGTGTACGCGTCCTGGAACTGGGCGTACGGATTGTTCACCGAGTGCCGGTGGTTCTTGGCGCCGACCGCCGCGAGCTGCGCGGCCGTCGTGCCGTACTTCTCCATGTGCTCGCGGGCCGCGTTGCCGAAGATCTGGGCGGTGGGCGGGGTCATCTCGAAACCGTGCCGCGCCGCCATCACGCCGTAATGACGGGCGACGGGAGATGTTGTGCCGAATCCATTGGCGGCTCCGCCGCGGGCACCCCCGTCACTCCCTCCCCCCAGTGCTCCGCGCGCCATCTTCTCGAAGCCGAGCGCAAGGACGCAGTCGTTGATGCCGCCCTCGACGAACTGCCGCGCCATCATCAGCGCCGTCGACGCCGTCGCGCAGTTGTTGTTCACGTTGTAGACGGGGACGCCGGTCAGGCCCAGTTCGTACGCGGCCCGCTGCCCGGCCGTCGAGGCCTGGAAGCAGTACCCGACGGGGACCTGCTCCACGTCCTCGTACGAGATCCCGGCGTCGTCGAGGGCCTTGGTGCCGGCCTCCTTCGCCATGTCCCAGTACTGCCAGTCCCGCGTCTCGGGCTTCTCGAACTTGGTCATGCCTACGCCGACGATGTACGCCTTCATGTCTCCCTCTCAGTCACGCGGTAGGCCGAGGATCCGCTCGGCGACGACGTTCAGCTGCACCTGCGTGGTCCCGCCCGCGATGGTCAGGCAGCGCGACATCAGGAAGCCGTGCAGCGCCCGCTCCCCGGCCCCCTCCCGCAACGCACCCGCAGGGCCCAGGAGTTCGAGTGCGAGCTCGGCCACCTTCTGCTGGTGCGGGGTCTGCACCAGCTTGCGGACGGAGGCACCGGCCCCCGGTTCCGCGCCCGCCACCTGCCGCATCGTGGTGCGCAGGCCGATACAGGCGAGGGCGTGCGCCTCGGCGGCGAGCGCGCCGATCCGCGCGCGCTGCGCCCCGTCGAGCTCACCGGCGCGCACGATGAGCGCTTCGAGCCCCGTGTCGAAGGTCAACTGGTCGGCCATGTGGACGCGTTCGCTGCCCAGCGTGTGCCGCGCGACGCGCCATCCGTCGTTCACCTCGCCGACGACCGCGTCGGCGGGCAGCAGGACGTCGTCGAAGTAGACCTCGTTGAAGAGGGAGTCCCCGGTGATCTCCTTCAGGGGGCGGATGTCGATGCCCGACGCCCGCTTCATGTCGATGAGGAAGTACGTCAGGCCCTTGTGCTTGGGGGCGTCCGGGTCCGTGCGGGCCAGGAGGATCCCGAAGTCCGCCCACTGCGCGGCGCTCGTCCACACCTTCTGGCCGTTGATCAGCCAGCCGTCCTCGACGCGCTCGGCCCGCGTCCGCAGCGCGGCCAGGTCCGAGCCCGCCTCCGGCTCGCTGAACAGCTGGCACCAGAGCAGCTCGCCGCGCAGCGTGGGCGGCAGATACCGCTCCCGCTGCTCCGGGGTGCCGTACGCGATGAGCGAGGGCACCACCCAGGTGGCGATGCCGAGCTCACTGAGCCCGACCCCGGCCTCGGCCAACTCCTGCTGGACGGCGAGCTGTTGCACCGGGCCAGCGCCCAGGCCGTGCGGCTCGGGCAGGTGCGGCGCCGCGTAGCCGGTCGGTGCGAGGGCCTTGCGGGCGGCCGCCGGGTCGAGTCCGCGCGCCGGGGCGACGGCCTCGCGCGCCCGCTCCCGGTACGCCGCCGCCTCAGCAGGCAGCTCGGTCCGCAGCTCCCGTCGCACACCGCCCTCCGCGAGCCGCACCGCCCGCAGCCGGTGGGCGTCGCCGGTGCCGATGAGCTGCCGGGCCACGACCGCGCGGCGCAGATACAGATGGGCGTCGTGCTCCCAGGTGAAGCCGATGCCGCCGAGGATCTGGACGCAGTCCTTGGCGCAGGAGTAGGCGGCGTCCAGGGCCGTCCCTGCGGCGAGCGCGGAGACGAGCCCCCGCACGTCCTCCTCCGGCTCGCCCGCGGCTCGCGCCGCGTCCCACACCAGGGCCCGCGCCTGCTCGACCCGCACCAGCATGTCGGCGCAGAGATGCTTGACGGCCTGGAACCGCCCGATCGGCCGCCCGAACTGCTCGCGCACCTTGGCGTACCCGGCGGCGGTCTCCAGGGCCCACGCCGCGACGCCGCACGCGTCGGCCGCGTACACGACACACGCCAGGTCCCGCACGAGCGCCGAATCGACGTCGAGCACCCGCCCCGCGGGGACCTCGATGCCGTCCGCGGTCACCTCGGCGGTGGGCCGCGTCGGATCGGTGCTTTCCTGGGTACGTACGTTCAGCGCGGCCGCGTCGACGGCGAGCCACAGCGTTCCGCGCGCCGATTCGGCGGCCAGGATCAGCAGGTCGGCGTCGGCTCCGCCGAGCACCGGCGGCGCGGTCCCGTCCAGTACGTAGCCGTCGGGCACGGACACCGCGGTCAGCGTGCCGGGGCCCGGTGCGACGGCGCCGATCCGCGCGCCGGACGCCAGCTCGGCGGCCTGCTCCCGGGCGCCCGCCCGGTGCAGCACGACCGACGCGAGGGCGCTGGCGAGGTACGGCCCCGGCAGCGCGGCACGGCCCGCCTCCTCCAGGACGACGGCGAGGTCGACGAGCCCGCCGCCCCCGCCCCCGCACTCCTCGGGCAGATGCACGGCGAGCAGCCCTTGCTCCGCGAGGCCGTCCCAGTAGGCGGGCCTGCCCCCTGCTCCAGACGGCGCGTCGAGCAGCTTGCGTATCTCCTCGGGCGGTACGGCGCGGGCGATCCAGCCGCGCGCCGCGTCCGCCAACTCCCGCTGTTCCTGCGTGATTCCGATCCCCATGCGCATCCTCGCCGGTAGCAGCTTCCGGGACGGCGTCAGACTAGAACACGTTTCAATCCAACGGAAGGTTCAATCTGACGGAAGGTCAGATACGGGCCCGCTTGACCGGCACCCGAGGGCCCCGCTCAATCGGCCGGTCAACAGCGGGTCAAGACTTCCCCTCGTACGACATGCATCGGAATAGTCGCCCCAGGAAACAGGTTCGTTCTGCACGTACCCCTGCCAGTATTTGCACCGCCCCCGGAGGCCCCACGTAATGACGCAGTCGACGACGACCCCACAACGCGGCACCCGCGGAGTCGTCCCCGTACTCGCCTTCGCAGGCATCGTCGTCGCGGTGATGCAGACGCTCCTGGTGCCGGTCATCAAGGACCTGCCCGCCCTGCTGAGCACCACCCCGTCGAACGCCACCTGGGTCCTGACATCGACCCTGCTCGCCGGCGCCGTCTCGACCCCGATCATGGGCCGCCTCGGTGACCTCTACGGCAAGCGCCGCATGCTCCTGACGAGCCTGGCCGTGATGGTCGTGGGCTCCCTGATCAGCGGTTTCACCGACGACCTCATCATCATGATCATCGGCCGTGCCCTCCAGGGCTTCGCGATGGGCGCCATCCCGCTCGGCATCGGCCTGATGCGCGACGAGCTGCCCCGCGAGAAGCTCGGCTCCGCGATGGCCCTGATGAGCTCCTCCATCGGCGTCGGCGGCGGCCTCGCCCTGCCGCTGGCCGCGCTGACCGCGCAGCACACCGACTGGCACGCCCTGTTCTTCGGCGCCGCGGGACTCGGCGTCGTCTCCATGCTCCTCACCGTCCTCTTCGTGCCCGAGAGCTCCGTGAAGGCGGAGGGCACCTTCGACGTGCTCGGCGCGATCGGCCTCTCCGCGGGCCTCGTCCTCTTCCTGCTCCCCATCACCAAGGGCAGCGACTGGGGCTGGTCCTCGGGCACGACGCTCGGCCTGTTCGCGGCTGCGGCGGTCGTCCTGGTCCTGTGGGGCGTGATGGAACTGCGCCTGAAGGCCCCGCTGGTGGACCTGCGCACGACGGCCCGGCGCGAGGTGCTCCTGACCAACCTGGCGTCGATCATGGTCGGTGTCGCCTTCTACGCGATCTCTCTCGTCCTCCCGCAGCTGCTCCAGCTCCCGACCTCGACCGGCTACGGCCTCGGCCAGTCCATGGTCGTCGCGGGCCTGTGCGTGGCGCCGCTCGGCCTGACGATGATGTTCACGGCCCCGGTCTACGCCCGCCTGTCGGCGAAGTACGGCCCGAAGGTGACCCTCATCCTCGGCATGCTGATCATCGCGATCGGCTACGGGGCGGGCCTCGGCCTGATGAGCGCGGCCTGGCAGACGATTCTCATCTCGGTGGTCGTCGGCGCGGGCATCGGCCTCGCGTACTCCTCGCTCCCGGCGCTGATCATCGGCGCGGTCGACCCGTCGGAGACGGGCGCGGCGAACGGCCTCAACACCCTGATGCGCTCGATCGGTACGTCGGTGTCGAGCGCCGTCATCGGCATGGTCCTGGCCAACACGGCGAACCACGTGGGCGGTGTGGCCATCCCGACGATGGACGGCTTCCGCACGTCGTTCCTCATCGCCACGGGCGCGGTCGCCCTCGGCCTGCTGCTCGCCCTCTTCCTCCCCTCCGCCCGCCGCTCTTCCGCCAAGCCGCAGCTGCGGGCGAGCAGCGAGGAGGACGCGAATCTGCGGGCCGCGGAGGAGGCGCTGGCCGGCTTCCACGGCCGGGTCCTGAGCCCCGCCGGGGCGCCGGTCGCGCGCGCCAAGGTCACGCTGATCGACCGCCGGGGGCGGCAGGCGGGCGCGGCCCTGACGGACGAGACCGGCCGCTACGCGCTCTCCGTCCCTTCCGACGGCTCCTACGTCCTCGCGGCGACGGCGGCGGGGCATGCGCCGCTGGCTTCGGCGGCGGCGTATCAGGGGGATGACCGGGCTGCGGTGGAGGTCGACCTTCTGCTGCCGGGCAGCAGCGACGTGCCTGCGTAGGGCGGACCCCGCGGGCTGAACCGGTGATCAGCCCTGCGGGGCGGCCTTCTCCAAGTCGTCGATCGTGCCGGACATGACGGTCCGGACATGCTCCGTGAGGTGCTCCGCGGGCCAGTCCCACCACGCCACCGCAAGCAGCCGCTCCACTTCGGACTCGCTGTACCGCGTACGGATCAGCTTGGCGGGATTGCCCCCGACGACCCCGTAATCGGGAACGTCGTCCACGACGACGGACCCGGAAGCGATCACCGCACCGTGCCCGATCCGCACACCCGGCATCACCATCACGTCGTACCCGAACCAGACGTCATGCCCGACGACGGTGTCACCCCGCCCCGGCAGCCCGCTGATCAGATCGAAGTGCTCGGCCCAGGCGCCGCCCATGATGGGGAAGGGGAAGGTGGACGGCCCGTCCATCCGGTGGTTGGCGCCGTTCATGATGAACCGCACCCCCGTCCCGAACGCACAGAACTTCCCGATGCGGAGCTTCTCGGGCCCGTAGTGATAGAGGACGTTGCGCGTCTCGAACTCGGTGGCGTGCTCCGGGTCGTCGTAGTACGAGTACTCCCCGACCTCGATCAACTCAGACTTCACCAGCGGCTTCAGGAGCACGACACGGGGCTGGTCCGGGAACGGGTGCAGCACCGTCGGATCGGCCGGGACGAGATTCATGGGCGCTGCTGCCTTCCGCATGGCCTGGTGGACGGCCCCGCCTCCCTGAACGGCCGGGCCATGCGGCAGCATAGGGCGGCCCCCAGAGGAACCCCACCGCATTTTCGATCTTCACGACCTGACGACCTTTACGACCTGACGATCCTTACGACCGGGAGGAACCCCATGGCCGCCGCCGCGCAGCCCAAGCCGGAGATCCTGGCCGCCTTCGAGGCGGCCAAGGGCTTCATGCCGGCCGACGAGGGCCTCGCCCTGTACGCCGCGGCGACCGAGGCCGCGGAGCTCGGCCTTCCGCTCCTGGAGGTCGGCACGTACTGCGGACGCTCCACGATCCTGCTCGCGGACGCCGCACGCGAGGCGGGCGTCACGGCGATCACGGTCGACCACCACCGCGGCAGCGAGGAGCAGCAGCCGGGCTGGGAGTACCACGACCCGGAGACGGTCGACCCTGAGGTGGGGCGGATGGACACGCTCCCGACCTTCCGCCGCACGCTGCACCGCGCGGGCCTGGAGGAGCACGTGATCGCGATGGTGGGGCGCTCGCCGCAGGTGGCGAAGGCGTGGGGCGGGCCGCTCGGCCTGGTCTTCATCGACGGCGGCCACACGGACGAGCACGCCACGGCCGACTACGAGGGATGGGCGCCGCACGTCGCGCAGGGCGGCCTCCTCCTGATCCACGACGTCTTCCCGGACCCGGTGGACATCATGACCGGCCAGGCCCCGTACCGCGTCTACCTCAGGGCACTGGAGTCCGGCGCGTTCACCGAGGTCTCGGCAACGGACTCGCTGCGCGTCCTGCGACGAACGGGAGCGGGGATCTGACCCCACCGTTAGAGTCACAGTCGTGTCGTACGTAGGTCCGGACAGTCATCCCCCACGCCCGCCCCGCCGTTTCAGCGGCGGCCCGCTCACCGTGACGCTCGCCGCGCTGGTGCCGACGTGCCTTGCGGGGTGGCTCATTTACGAGGCCACGAGCGGGCCCGGCGGCAGCGAGCCGCCGAGAACCCTCCCCGCGTCGAGCCAGTCGGCGCAGGGCTCGTCCTCCACCGAGCCCTCCCCGTCAACGTCCGAGAAGGACGGCGCGGGTGACAAGGACGACGGCAAGGAGGGCGGCGACCCGAGCACCTCAAAGCCGGCGAAGCCGTCCAAGACGAGCGGCCGTCCCGCCGCGTCCGGCCCCCTCAAGGGCAAGGTCGTCGTGATCGACCCCGGCCACAATCCGGGAAACGCCAAGCACACGGCGGAGATCAACCGCCTGGTGAACATCGGGACGAACCGCAAGGAATGCGACACGACGGGCACGTCGACCAACAACGGTTACACCGAGGCTCAGTTCACCCTCGACGTCTCGCACCGCCTGCGCACTCTCCTCGAGAAGCAGGGCGCCACCGTCAAGTTCACCCAGGACGCCGACCGCCCCTGGGGCCCGTGCGTCGACGAGCGAGCCCGCATCGGCAACGAAGCGGAAGCGGACGCCGTCGTCTCCGTCCACGCCGACGGCTCGGCGGCGGGCAACCGCGGCTTCCATGTGATCCTCCCCGCATCGGTGAAGTCGGGCGCCGCGGACACCACAGCGATCGTCGCCCCCTCCCGCGACCTGGGCGAACGCATCGCGGGCAAGTTCGTGAGCGCGACGGGCAGCGCCCCCTCCAACTACATCGGCGACGGCACGGGACTCGACGTACGCAAGGATCTGGGCGGCCTCAACCTCTCGAAGGTTCCCAAGGTGTTCATCGAGTGCGGCAATATGCGGGACGCCAAGGACGAGGCACTGCTGACCAGCGGCGCGTGGCGGCAGAAGGCGGCGCAGGGGATCTCGGACGGCATCACAACCTTCCTGAACTCGTAGCCGCCAGCGAACCAGGCACGCCATAGGCGCACTGCTACCGACTCGTCCCTGCCCAGCCACTCCCCAGCGTGCGTATCCGTCTACGGCCACCAAATGGCATGCTCAGATCCACCTCAACTTCAATGCTGCCACATACACGCATGTGATTGGCTCCTCTCGACCGAAGCGATTGAAGCCCGACGAACCGGGCGTAGGGGGATGCGTGAAGACCCAGATCATTCAGCGAGGTGGCGTCATACTCGCCGCCATGACCGCGTGCCTTGCAGGCGCGAGCAGCACAGCGCAAGCAGTGCCCGATGCGCCAGTTGGCCACAGCCGCGCCTCAGAGGTTCAGGCAGCTGGGTTGAGCTACAGCTACTGGTACAGGCCGAAGCACGTCAAGTCCATCGGTGGAAAATGCGGCAAGAAAGTGATTGCGGAGGCATCCGGCCGAGGGCCAATGACCCTGCGCATAGATGAGACCAGGTCTCTGAGCAGCACCTTCTCCAAGAGTCTCAGCATCAACTACAAGGCCCTTACCGCGGCGGTCGGTTGGGATGTTACGAAGTCCCGCAGCATCACAGTAAGCGGATCCAAGGAAGTCCCCCGAGGCAAGTACGGCGTCCTCAAGGCCTACACGAGGTACTCAGGGAAGATGTTCGACGTGTACAACGTCTACAACCCGTACAAGCACAAGCTCGTCGCCAAGAACAAGAAGGCCTACAAGCCGATCGGGGTCTGCTACAAGTTCACAAAGAGCTGATTCGGTCGCAGGCCACAAACACCTGCGCTCGCTCAGCCACACGAAGCGACCCATCTGGACCTCCTGATGGGTCGCTTCGCTCCTTAGCCTCGATCGTTCATGAGTCTCCGTCAGCTTACGAACCTCTTGGCTAATCTCGTTGAGTGGGCCCTTCTACTTCGCCCTGTCGGTCGCTTGATCGGCGGGGCGAAGTGCTGCGATGAAGCTCCCCTTGTATCGACCCCGCTGGCCAATTCGCATGTCGGCCTGACTCGTTCACGTCTCTGCGGGACCGTGAGAGTGGAAATGAGGTGCAGGGATCCGGCGAAGTGATCCCTGATGCCTCTGTGGCCGCTGACGCCGTGCGCGGAAGACTGGACTGGAAGTACTGCCTGTCACTGGAGCTGACTGATGCCGGGTTCAATGCCTCGGTGCTGAGCGAGTTCCGCAGCTGGCTGGTCACCGGGACCGCATCAGTTGCTTGGCCCGGGCGGGAAGCAGCGCCACACTCGCGCCCACCGTGGGAGACGACGGCTACCGGCTGCTGGACGCGGTCTACGCCGATCGCGCGCCCGGCTGGCTCCGGGAGGTTCCCGCCCTGCGGGTGCTGCGGCAGGTCTGGGTGCAGCAGTGCCGGCGCCAGGACCGCGACAAGACCACCTGGCGGGATACTCATGAGCTGCCGCCCGGTTCGGCGTCGATCGGCAGCCCCTACGACGCCCAACGCTGGCTACAGCATCAAACGCGGGATGGCATGACGCGGCTACAAAGCCCACTTCACCGAGGTCTGCGACACCGACCGGTTCACCTGCCCCAACGGCAAGAAGGCCGCTACTAGCGGCAGACCGCGAGCCGGGACGGACTGCCCATCGTCCAGGCGACGTTCCGCCTGCCGGACTGCGCCCCGTGTCCAAGCCGGGTCAGATCCGGTGATCGTTTCTCCAGGGACGGTCACAGTCGTTCAGGCGAGGCGCAAGGCTCCCTTCCTCCTGTGGCCCGCACACGCCGCCCCGTACGGTGGACTTCCCTCTGTCCACGCCCCCACCACCTGCCGGAGGCCCGCGCTCATGGTCCACGAAGTCGACCCGCACGCCTGCGAGAGAACTCCAGAAGCCATGCGCGCGGCGCTCCAGCGGCGACCCGACTGGCTGCAAGGGTTCGAACAGGACTGGCTCAGCGCGGCAGCGGACTTCGATCACACGGCGCTGGACGGCGTACTCGACAAGTGGTTCCCCTTCGCCTGCGCCTGCGCCACGCCTGGCTATCTGGATGAGGTGGAGCACACCGTCAAGCGCATGGCGGAAGGCGACACCGACGGGTTGGTCTTCCGCGACGCGGAGGGCAACGCCTACGACGCTGACAACAACCCCGTCAACGCAGGGAGGCGCAGGTGAGCTCCTACTCGATCAGGTACGCGGACCGGGCAGCGCAACGCAAGGCGGGGCTGGCCGGTCCGCAGCGCGCGTCACTGGAAGACTTAGAGAAGCGGCTCATCCTCAATCCGTTCGGTCCGCCCGCGATGAGCAACCGGGACAACAGCTGGTCGGCTGCGTTCAACGGGGGCTTCATCACCTACGTCGTATCCAACCGGCACGTGGTCATCAACGTCATCGATCTGGTGGCGCTCTGAACCCGGCGCGACAGAGAGTCACGTCACAGCGCGGCAACTGGAAGATCTTCATCTCGTGAAGGTCTTTATCCCGAGCAGACACCCCACCCGTCCAGACGATAATGTCCTCCGTACGATGAGGGGCCACCCCCGCGCTTCGCGCACCGCGACACGACCGCGACTACGACGACAGCGACGCCTCCAATGACGAGACGACTGACGAAGGACCTGAAGTGAATTTCCGCTCCCTCACTCGAGGCGACGGCGTGGTGATCGGAGCAGCGGCGTTGCTCTTTATCGCCTCGTTCCTCGACACGCTTGACGCCGACGGCGGCGACAGCGACAAGCTTCCCAACGC
Organism: Streptomyces sp. MZ04; assembly: GCF_004684775.1. Lineage (GTDB taxonomy): Bacteria > Actinomycetota > Actinomycetes > Streptomycetales > Streptomycetaceae > Streptomyces. Next base: position 9,442 of record NZ_SRIC01000075.1, on the reverse strand, counting down.
CTGGGAGAACGGCAACCTGCTGCTGAGCGTGTACCTGCTCGGCCTCTTCGCTGCCGCCCTCATCGTCGTGGGCCGTGCATTGCCGCAGCCGCGCAAGGTCGCGGGCCTCGACCTTGGACAGCTCGGTGTCGGCTTCGCGATCGCTGCCGCATGGAGCTCGATCGGCGCCATCTTCGACGCCGACCAGTCCTACGGCTTCTTCCTGGGCAGCGGCAGCGGCGGGCCCGACGCCGGCATCGGCCTCATCCTCGGCCTGATCGCCGCCCTGGTTCTTGCCGCCGCGGCGGTCGCGACCGCCCTGGTCCCGGCCCTCAAGGCCCCGCTGATGGGCGCCCCGCGCCCCGCCGCACCCCAGCCCTACGGCGGCCAGCCGCAGGGTGGTTACGGCTACCCCGGTGCTCAGGGCCAGCCGCAGCAGGGTCAGCCGTACGGCGCCCAGCCGCAGCAGGGTCAGCAGCCCTACGGCGCCCAGCCGGGTCAGCCTCAGCAGCAGACGCCGCCCGCACAGGCGCAGCCCGCCGGTGACTTCTCGCCGTACTGGTTCGCCGTGCCGGCTCCGCGTCCACTGTACGCGGAGGACGGCTCGCCGACGCCGATCGCCGAACTGGCGCCCGGCACCTGGTACTTGGCAGTCGAGCAGCGCGGTCCCGGCCTGGTTGCCCAGACGCAGGACGGCCGTCGTGGCGTGCTACAGGACACCACGGGCATCCAGCGCGGCTGAGTCCACGCACGTTGCAGCGCAACGGCCCCTCGCCCTTCCGGGCGGGGGGCCGTTGTCGTACAGTCGCCACCACCCGGCGGAGGGCTGACGGTTCGTCAGGTGTCAGAGAGGATCGGGATATGCGGCTCGGACTAGCACTCGGCTACTGGGGGCGCGGCCCCGACCCGGATCATGTCGCGCTCGCCCAGGAGGCCGAGCGGCTCGGATACGACTCCGTGTGGACAGCCGAGGCCTGGGGCTCGGACGCGTTCACGCCGCTGACGTGGATCGCGGCGCAGACCTCACGGATCAAACTGGGTACGGCTGTTGTGCAGATGGCGGCGCGGTCGCCGGTCACGACCGCGATGCACGCACTGACCCTCGACCACCTCTCCGGCGGCCGGATGATGCTCGGGCTCGGGCTCTCCGGTCCGCAGGTGGTGGAGGGGTGGTACGGGCGGCCGTTCCCGAAGTCGCCGCTGACGGCGACGCGGGAGTACGTGGACGTCATCCGCCAAGTCCTGCGGCGGGAGGGGCCGGTGGCCCTGGACGGCCGCTTCCACGCGCACCCCTACCGGGGAGATGACGGGACCGGTCTCGGCAAGGCTCTCAAGCCGATCACGCATCCCCTGCGGGCCGAACTGCCGGTGCTCCTTGGCGCGGAGGGGCCGAAGAACATCGCCCAGACGACACGGATCGCGGACGGGTGGCTGCCGCTGTACTGGTCGCCGATGCGGACGGATGTGTACGAGGCGTCGCTGGCGGAGGCGCCGGACGGATTCATGGTCGCACCGATGGCGCGGGCCAAGGTGTGCGACGACGTGACGGAGGGCTTGCTTCCGGTCAAGGCGATGCTGGGGTTTTACATCGGAGGGATGGGGCACTCCGCGCGGAACTTCCATGCAGATCTGATGGCGCGGATGGGGTACGAGAGCGAGGCGCGGAGGATTCAGGAGCTGTTTCTCGCGGGGCGACGGGAGGAGGCGGTCCTTGCGGTGCCGGACGCATTTGCCGATGAGATCTCACTGGTGGGACCTCGGGAGCGGATCGCCGAGCGGCTTGAGTTGTGGCGCAAGGGCCCGGTGACGGATCTGTTGGTGCTGGCGCCTGATCCGCATACGTTGCGGGTGCTTGCCGAGCTCAATGGCTAGTGTCTCGCGATCCTGTCCATGTCATTTTGAGCCACCTTTTTCGCGAAGGCGGGATCCTTCGAAGTCCTGAAGGGCTGCAGTGCAGCTTCAGGATCCCCTCTCGCCAGATCCGGGAGATGTACTGCCAGGGCGCCGTGGCGTTCTCCACCCGCTTCAGACACTTCGCCACCTCCCGTACGGACGAGTGCGAAGGCCTTGCTCCATCCGGCGGCGTCATGCGCGCAAGTGCACTTACCAAGCGCGCCCTTCCAGCGATCCAGCGTCGCCGGCGACACGCCATGCAGCTTGGCAATGCCCTTGCGGCGACGCCCATTACCCGCCCAGAAGACGATCCGACCCCGCATGGCGATATCCGCAGGAGCATCCCAACAGGACTGCCCATAGGTCACCTTTAAGCCATACAGCGGGCTCAGTACGCCCTCCTGGACGTATGATCACGAAGCCATTGCACTTGTCGTGTACGAGTCAGACATTTTACCGGGAGAGGTCATATGGGATTCAAGAGGCGCGCTGCGTCACTACTGACGGTTGGTGCGACCCTGGGGATATCCCTCATGGGTTTCAGTGCAACCAGCGCCAATGCTGCTGCACCGTGCGGTTTCCCGGAAGTTGTAGCAAATAACTCCAGCGCCTCCTTCTACTTCAACAAGAACACAACTCTCCGGAGGGACCCCTATGCGGACTGCGATTCGAAAGGAGTCTTCGCTAAGGGCCAGAGGTTCTTCGTCTGGTGCTATGTGAACAATTTCAACGGCAACACGTGGTACTACGGGCGCATCAACGGCACCCAGACCAAGGGTTGGGTGTCTTCGAACAGCGTGACGGGCTATGAGGGCTCGTCAAAGAAGTGCCCCCAGGGATGAGTGATTGGGGGCAGCGGAACATGATCCGCTGCCCCCTCGCGAGTCAACCGCCTCCCGCGCACGAACCCCCGCCTCACCCCCGCGCCAGCTCCGCCGCCGACGGCACCCGATTGGTGACCTCGACGCCGGCACCCTTCCCTGCGTCCTTCACCGAGTTGATGACCCCGTCGAAGGAGCTGACCACCGAGTCCGTCGAGTCGCCCTTGCGGAGCTTCGACGGGAGGCCCTTCAGCGCGTCGATCCCCGCCGTCAGCGGCGCCACCGCACGTGCAAGGGTCGGATCCCCCTGCGCGTTCTTCGTCGCCGCCTTCAGGCGGTTGTAGGCGAGCGTCCCGGCAAGGCCCGCCTTGACCAGCGCCACCTTCCGGCCATCGGCGCCGCTCTTGAACTTCCCCGCGCGATACGGCTTCACGATCCACTGGTACGTCGCCCCCGCCGCGATCCCCGCGTTCGCGACGAACCGCGTCTTCGCGAACTTCTGCCGCTCCGCCGAGCTCGTACCGGAGGGTGCCGCCGACGCGTCCTCGTCGCCGCCGCACGCCGTCGTGCCCGCGAGCAGCGCGCAGCACAGGGTCGGTACGACAAGGGACCTGCGTACGACGAGGGACCTGCGCAGAGCGGTGGGCGACGGGGACACGGGACCTCCCGGAGGGGCGACGGCTCTCCCGGCAGCCTCACCCCCGCCGGCGGGGGCCGCCACCCGAGCGGGCCCGTACGGGTTTCAAGCAGACCGTGTTTCAAGCGGCCCGCGCCCGGTACCCGTCCCCCATGTCCACCCGACACATGTCAGGCCGGCGCGCCCAAGCCACCGGCCAAGCAGCGAAGATCATCGCCGTCGTCGCCGATGTGATGGGCGTCGTCCTCGGGCTCTGGATCCTGATGTATCTGCTCGACGCCAACCGCGCCAACGACCTCGTCCGGTTCGTCCACGACGTGGCCCGCTGGCTCGCGGGCTGGTCTCACGACCTGTTCACGTTCGACGAGGCCTGGGCGCGGGTCGTCTCGGGCTATGGGCTCGCAGCCTTCGTGTACGTGCTCGTAGGCCACGCCATCGCGGGGCGTCTGCGCCGCTACTGACCCCCGGCCGGAGCCCCGCAGCACTCCGGGGCAAGACCCACCGGCAGCCGGTCGCCCGAGAACACCGCGCAGGTGGCCTCGTCGCCGCCCAGCGCCGCCACGGCGAGCAGGATCGAGCCCGCCGTCCATGACGTCAGCTCGCGGGGCCAGATCGCCTTGTCGTCGAAGACGTAGCCCGTCCAGTAGAGGCCGGACTCGGGGTCGCGCAGGTGCTGGATCGACTTGAGGATCTCCAGGGCGCGGTCCGACTCGCCCAACGCCCAGAGGGAGAGGGCCAGTTCGGCACTCTCGCCGCCCGTCACCCAGTTGTTGGGGACGACGCAGCGGACGCCGAGGCCGGGGACGACGAAGCGGTCCCAGTCCGCCTCCATGCGGGACTTGGCCCGCGCTCCCGTCAGCGCGCCACCCAGGATCGGGTAGTACCAGTCCATCGAGTAGCGGTCCTTGTCCAGGAACCGCTCGGGGTGGCTGTGGATCGCGTGGGCGAGTGCGCCCGTCGCCAACTCCCAGTCGGGTTGGGGTTCTTCGCGCTCGTCCGCGATCGCCAGGGCGCAGCGCAGCGCCTGGTGGATCGATGAACTGCCGGTCAGGAGCGCCTCGTTCACCGGGGTGCCGTCCGGCTCGCGCTTCCAGCCGATCTCGCCGCCCGGCTGCTGGAGGGCGAGGACGAACTCCACCGACGCCACCACCGCGGGCCACATGCGGTCCAGGAACGTGTCGTCGCCCGTCGAGAGGTAGTGGTGCCAGACGCCGACCGACAGGTACGCGCAGAAGTTCGTCTCGCGGCCCCGGTCCGTCACGTCGTGCGGGTCGCCGTCGGCGTACGCCGCGTACCAGGAGCCGTCCGGGTTCTGGTGCCGGGCCAGCCACTCGTAGGCGCGGGCCGCCGCCGCGTGCTCGCCCGCCGCGTCCAGCGCCATCGCGGCCTCGGTGTGGTCCCACGGGTCCAGGTGGTGGCCGCGGAACCAGGGGATCGCGCCGTCCTCGCGCTGGACGGCGAGTATCCCGCGTACCGTGTGCGCGGCCTGATCGGCCGTCAGGACTCCGGGCAGGACGAGGTGCTCCTTCCGCTCCGGGCTCGTCACGCGTCGGTCTTCGCGTCGGTCTTCGCGTCGGTCTTCGCGTCGGTCTTCGCGTCGGTCTTCGCGTCGGTCTTCGGCAGGTGCGGCTTGGTCGCGTACGCCACGAAGCTCTTGCCGACGATCGGGTTGAGCAGCTGCTCCGCCACCTTCGTGGCAAGGGGCTTCTTCATGATGTCCCAGACCAGGAGCTTGTGGTACGCCCGCACCGGCAGCGCCTTGTCGTTGTCCACGCCGAAGGCGCACTTGAGCCACCAGTACGGCGAGTGCAGGGCGTGCGCGTGATGCGTGCCGTACGGCTTGAGGCCCGCTTCCCGCATCCTGCCGAGCAGTTCGTCCGCCTTGTAGATGCGGATGTGGCCGCCCTCGACCTCGTGGTACGCGTCCGACAGCGCCCAGCAGACCTTTTCGGGGCCGTAGCGCGGGACGGTGACGGCGATGCGGCCGCCGGGCTTCAGGACCCGGACCATCTCCGCCAGTACGCCCTTGTCGTCGGGGATGTGCTCCATCACCTCGGAGATGATCACGACGTCGAACGACTCGTCGGGGAAGGGGAGGTTGAGCGCGTCGCCCTCCATGGCGGTGGCGGTCGCGCCCGCCGGTGCCTCGCCCGCCTCCTTCATCGCGGCGAACCACTTGGCGACCTCGCGGATCTCCTCGCCGTTCTGGTCGAGTGCCACCACCTGGGCGCCGCGCCGGTAGCACTCGAAGGCGTGCCGGCCCGCGCCGCAGCCCAGATCGAGTACGCGGTCGCCCGCGGCGAGCGGGAAGCGGGTGAAGTCGACGGTCAGCATCAGCGATGGCTCCCGGAGTATGTCGGGGTGGCCGCGGGGCGGCGGCCGGATGGCAAACCCGCGTTGCGGGCGATCGCCGCGCGGTACAGCTCTGCGGTGCCCTGGGCGGCGCGGGCCCAGGTGAAGTTGGCGAGCACCCGCTCGCGGCCCGCCGCGCCCAGGCGGACGCGCAGTTCGCGGTCGCCGAGCAGCCGGGTCAGGCCGTCGGCAAGGGCGCCGGGGTCGCCCGGCGGCACCGCGAGGCACGTCTCGCCGTCCCGGCCCGCGACCTCCGGGATCGCGCCGCCGGTCGTCGCGAGCAGCGGCGTCGCGGTCGCCATCGCCTCCGCCGCCGGGAGCGAGAAGCCCTCGTAGAGAGAAGGCACGCACGCGACCTGCGCCGAGCGGACCAGGTCGACCAGTTCGGCGTCGGTGATGCCCTTGACGAACTCGACGGCGCCTTCGAGGCCGTGCCGCTCGATCGCCTGGGCCACCGGGCCGTCCTCGGCGCGCTTGCCGACGACGACGAGGTGGGCTGCGGAGTTCTCGGTGCGGACCTTGGCCAGCGCCTCGATGAGGTGGATCAGGCCCTTGAGCGGGACGTCCGCGCTGGACGTCGTCACGATGCGGCCCGGCACCTCGGGGACGGAAGGGTCCGGCGAGAAGAGGTTCGTGTCGGCGCCGATGTGGACGACGCTGATGCGGTCCTGGCGTACGCCGAGGTGGTCGACGATCTCCTGGCGCGAGGTGCCGGAGACGGTGAGCACGGAGGGCAGCCGACGGGCGACGCGCTTCTGCATGCGGGTGAACGCGTACCAGCGGCGCACGGACGCGCGGCGCTTCCAGTCGGGCGCCGCGTCCAGCTCCAACTGGCGGTCCACGGTGATGGGGTGATGGATCGTCGAGACGAGCGGTGCGCCCAGGTCGCCCAACAGGCCGTAGCCGAGGGTCTGGTTGTCGTGTACGACGTCGAACTCGCCCCGCCTGGCGCGCAGATGGCGGCGGGCACGCAGGCTGAAGGTGGCGGGCTCGGGGAAGCCGCCGGTCCACATCGTCGCCACTTCGAGCGCGTCGACCCAGTCGCGGTACTCGTCGCGCTTCGGCGTGCGGAAGGGGTCGGGCGAGCGGTAGAGGTCGAGGCTGGGCAGCTCGGTGAGCCTGAGGCCCTCCAGGCCCTCGCCCTCGTCAAGGACGGGATAGGGCTGCGCGCCGATCACTTCGACACTGTGGCCGAGGCGGGCGAGCTCGCGCGAGAGATGACGTACGTAGACGCCTTGTCCCCCGCAGAACGGGTTCCCTTTGTACGTGAGGAGAGCGATGCGCAACGGACGGTCGCCGTCGATGTCGGAGCCCTCTCTGGGGCCCGCCTCCATGGCCTCAGCGGTCACTCTCGGCCCCCTTCTCCCTGCGGTTGTCCGCGAGGTTACGCCGGGACGGTAATCTAGAACAAGTTTCAGACTTGATCGTTGAATGATCGCTGAACGAGCTCTGAATCTACCGGCAGGTAGCCGAGCTGTAAGGCCCGGATCAGGTGATTCGCGCCACGGCGGACGTCCTGCCATGCTGACCGGCGACCTCGCTGGAACGGGACGACGGAACAACGGGACATATGACAGCGGAAGCCAGAGCAGTGGACGTCACGGCGGCTGATCCGGCGTCGCCGCCCCTGACCGAACGGCAGGAGGCGCGCCGCCGCCGCATCCTGCACGCCAGCGCCCAGCTCGCCAGCAGGGGCGGTTTCGACGCGGTGCAGATGCGCGAGGTCGCCGAGTCCTCCAGCGTCGCGCTCGGCACGCTGTACCGCTACTTCCCCTCCAAGGTGCATCTCCTGGTCGCCACCATGCAGGACCAGCTGCAGCACATGCACACGACGATCCGGAAGCGTCCGCCCGCCGGCGAGACCCCGGCCGAGCGGGTCGCCGAGACGCTGATGCGGGCCTTCCGCGCCCTGCAGCGCGAGCCGCACCTCGCCGACGCGATGGTGCGTGCGCTGACCTTCGCCGACCGTTCGGTGAGCCCCGAGGTGGACACGGTCTCCCGGCTGACCACGGCGATCATCCTGGACGCGATGGGCCTGGAGGACGCCCCGACCCCCGAGCAGCTCTCGGCGGTCCGGGTCATCGAGCACACCTGGCACTCGGCCCTGATCACCTGGCTGTCGGGGCGGGCGTCGATCGCCCAGGTCAAGATCGACATCGAGATGGTGTGCCGTCTCATCGACCTGACGGCGCCGGAAGCGGCGTAGACCGCACCCTCCGAAGGCCCCCGCGCAAGGGCCCTCGAGCCCCGCGTAAGGGGCACAGGGGGCGCACTGTCACCTGGCAAATGCGCCCCCGAGCCCCCGCCCGTCGTGCTTGGCCAGTTCTCCGCGTCCGTGCGGACCCCGGCGCCACTATGAATGGCTTACGTGCTGAACGAAGCAGCCGGAACCGTGGCAAAGCTGGAGGGGCGGAACGTGATCCGGGTACTTCTCGTGCACGATGCTCGTCTGCTGCGATCGGCCCTGGCGGAACGTCTCGCCCGTGAGCCGGACCTGGAGGTGTTCCATGCGCCGTGGAACAGCGCCCGTGAGCGCACCGGCTCGGTGCGGCCCGACCTCTGCGTGGTCGACCCCGACAGCGAGACGGAGTACGCGTCCGACGCCTTCGAGGAGCTGTCCCGGCCGGTGAACGGCGGTCCGGGCTGCCCGGTGCTCGTCCTGGCCAGCGGAGACCGGCCGGGTCTGCTGCGCCGCAGCATGGACGCCGGAGCGGTCGGCTACGTGGACAAGGGCAGCGGCCCCGAACGGCTGCTCGCCGGGATAAGAACGGTGGCGGCGGGCCGGGGTTTCGTGGACGACTCACTGGGCCACGGTTTCCTGAGGGCAGCTCAGATGCCGCTCACGCACCGGGAGTTGATGGTCCTCTCACTCGCCGCCGGGGGCGCTCCCGTCGCCGAGATAGCGCACCGCCTGCATCTGTCCAACGGGACGGTGCGCAACTACATGGCCGCCATCACCCGCAAGACGGGGGCCCGCAACAGGATCGACGCGATCCGGATCTCGCGCGGTGAGGGCTGGGTCTGAAGTCCCGTTGATCCCGTTCGCAGGACCCCAGTTCCCGGCAAGATCGCGGTAGAGCTCCGAGCGCTCGACGAGTTCCGCATGGCTGCCGCACAGGGTGCGCGGCCCGTCCATCACCAGGATCCGGTCCGCGCGCCGCGCCGAACTGATGCGGTGGGCGATGACGACGAGGGTGCCGCCGGGGCGGGCCGCGAACGCCCGCTCGGCGCGCGCCTCGGCCACCGGGTCGAGATGGCAGGTGGCCTCGTCGAGGAGGGCGAGCGGCGCGTACGAGAGATGAGCACGGGTCAGCGCCATGAGCTGGCGCTCGCCCGCGGACAGCACGGCCGGGTCGACCGACGCCGCGAGCCCGCCGAGCCGTTCGATGAGCGCGTCGGACCCGACGGCCCGCGTGGCCGCCGCGAGCTCGGCGTCCGGCACGGCGTCCGCGCGCAGATACGCCAGGTTCTCCCGCACGGAGCCGGTGAAGACGTACGCCTCTTGAGGTATCAACACACGCCGAGCAACGGCCTCTTGCCCCCGCACCGACCGCCCATCCACCCAAACACTCCCCTCCCCCGGCGTCAGCATCCCGGCAACGAGCCCGGCCAGCGTCGACTTCCCGATCCCACTGGGCCCGACAACGGCCAGATGACCGCCGCGGGGGACGGTGAGCGAGAGATCGCGCACGACGGGTTCGGCGCCGGGGCCGTAGGCGAAGGTGACGGAGGAGAGGTGGAGGGCGGGGGGCTCGTCGGG
>NZ_SRIC01000074.1 GCF_004684775.1 Streptomyces sp. MZ04 | reverse complement strand
CCCCCACCCGTGCCGCGGCCCAGGCCAGGGCCGACCGCCGCACCTCCGCCCGAAGCCGCCGACGATCCCGCTGACGAAGTCCGCGCCGGCTCAAGGAGCGTTACCCGCTCAGGGAGCGTTACCCGCTCAGGGAGCGTTACCCGCTCAGGGAGCGTCGCCGTTCACGCCGGCTTCGTGCGGTTCAGGCGGTCGTAGGCGACCAGCTCGACGGTCACCGCGACCGCGATCGCCTGGACCGCCATCAGGGCGATCAGTACGAACAGTTGCACCGCGCCCGCGAGGGCGGGGGACGCGCCGCCCAGGAGCATGCCGACGAACGCTCCCGGCAGCGTGACCAGGCCCACCGTGCGGGTCTGGTCGAGTCCGGGGAGCAGGGCGTCCGACGCGGCGGGGCGGATCACCTCCAGGCGGGCGTCCCGGGGGAGCAGACCGAGGGCCAGGCCCGCCTCGAACTCGCCCTTGCGGGCGTGGAGTTCGTCCAGGGCCCGGCGGCCGGCAAGGACGGTCGCCGTCAGCGCACCGCCGATGAGGATGCCGGTCACCGGGATCATGGCGATGCCCCGCACCGGGAGCAGTCCGGCCAGCGTGAGGCCGGTCACCACCGGGACGACGGGACCCGCGATCGGCAGCGCCGCCCACCACCAGCTGCCGTTCTCGGTGATGCGTCGCCCCGCGGTGCGCGCGGCGACGGCGAACATCAGGAGCAGGAAGGCGAAGAGCGCCGCCAGGTGGTGGATCACCCAGCCGATCACCAGGGACACCGCGCCCAGTTGCGCGGCCGCCCGCACCCCGGCCACCACGATCTCGCGCGCCCTGCCGTACGAGCCGTCGGGGGACAGCCGGAACACGGCAGCCGTCGCGGCCGCGACAAGCAGCAGCACGAGCAGCGCCGCACCGAGCGTCGCATTGACCGGAAGCAGGGCCTGAGCAGCGAGATCACGCACCCGCCCACCCTAGGCGGCGGCGCGCCCAGGAGATCGGAATCGGCCGTCGCAACCTGTGCGAGCGGGTCGTCGAGGAGGTGCCCAGGATGTGAGGATGCCGGAGGAACATGTGATGCCGAAGAAAGAAGGGCTGACCTCATGGCGCAGCAGGTACAGGGCGTGATCGCCCGCGCGAAGGGCGAGCCGGTAAGGATCGAGACGATCGTCGTGCCGGACCCGGGCCCCGGAGAAGCCGTGGTGAAGGTGCAGGCGTGCGGCGTCTGTCATACCGACCTGCACTACCGCGAGGGCGGCATCAACGACGACTTCCCCTTCCTCCTCGGCCATGAGGCCGCGGGCGTCGTCGAGTCGGTCGGCGACGGCGTCACCGAGGTCGCGCCGGGCGACTTCGTGATCCTCAACTGGCGTGCGGTGTGCGGTCAGTGCCGCGCCTGCCTGCGTGGGCGCCCCCAGTACTGCTTCGACACGCACAACGCCAAGCAGAAGATGACCCTCACCGACGGCACCGAACTCTCGCCCGCCCTCGGTATCGGCGCCTTCGCCGAGAAGACGCTCGTCGCCGCGGGCCAGTGCACCAAGGTCGACCCGGCCGCATCGCCCGCCGCGGCGGGACTCCTCGGCTGTGGCGTGATGGCCGGGCTCGGCGCCGCCATCAACACCGGAGAGGTCGGCCGGGGAGACTCGGTCGCCGTCATCGGCTGCGGCGGTGTCGGCAACGCGGCCGTCGTGGGCGCGCGGCTCGCGGGCGCCGCGAAGATCATCGCGGTCGACATCGACGACAAGAAGCTGCAGACCGCCAAGAGCCTGGGCGCCACGCACACCGTCAACTCCCGCACGGCGGACCCGATCGAGGCGATCCGCGAGCTGACCGGCGGCAACGGAGCCGACGTCGTCATCGAGGCGGTCGGCCGCCCGGAGACGTACGAACAGGCCTTCTACGCCCGCGACTTGGCGGGCACGGTCGTCCTGGTCGGCGTGCCGACACCGGAGATGCGCATCGACCTGCCGCTGCTCGACGTCTTCGGCCGCGGCGGCGCGCTCAAGTCGTCGTGGTACGGGGACTGTCTGCCCTCACGCGACTTCCCGATGCTCATCGACCTCTACCGGCAGGGGCGGCTCGACCTGGACGCGTTCGTCTCCGAGACGATCGCCCTGGAGGACGTGGAGAAGGCCTTCGAGCGGATGCACCACGGGGACGTCCTGCGTTCGGTGGTGGTCTTCTGATGGCGGCCGCCCGCATCGACCACCTCGTCACGTCCGGGACCTTCTCCCTCGACGGCGGCACCTGGGACGTCGACAACAACGTATGGATCGTGGGTGACGACAGCGAGGTCGTCGTCATCGACGCCGCGCACGACGCGGACGCCATCGCGGCAGCCGTCGGGGACCGCCGCGTCGTCGCGATCGTCTGTACGCACGCGCACGACGACCACATCGACGCGGCCCCCGCGCTCGCCGCCCGCACCGGCGCGCCGATCCTGCTGCACCCCGCCGACGCGGAGCTGTGGAAGCAGACCCACCCCGACCGCGCCCCCGACGGCGAGCTGGCCGACGGGCAGGAACTGACCGTGGCGGGCACGGCCCTGCGGGTCCTGCACACGCCGGGCCACTGCCTGGGCGCGGTCAGCCTGTACGCGCCGGAGCTTGGCACCGTCTTCACCGGCGACACGCTCTTCGCGGGCGGGCCGGGAGCGACGGGCCGTTCGTTCAGCGACTTTCCGACGATCGTCGACTCGATCAGGGACCGTCTCCTTGCGCTGCCGCCGCAGACGGTGGTGCGGACCGGTCACGGCGACAGCACCACGATCGGCGCCGAGGCGCCGCATCTGGAGGAGTGGATCGCTCGAGGGCACTGAGCGGGTACGGCGGCGGGCTCCGTGCCGGACGGGCCCGCCGCCTTGGACGAGCCGGCCGAAGCGCCCGGTGCCCCGGTGCCCCGGTGCCCCCGAGGCCGCCAGCCGTGTGCCGTCCGCCCTCGCCGACGAGATCGACCTGGCGGAGGTCACGCAGGAGTACAGCGGCTGCGCTGTGTCCCGAGGCCCGAGATCTCCATCTCCATCACGTCGCCGGGGGCCAGGTAGGGGAAGCGCCCGGAGAGGGCGACGCCTTGCGGCGTACCGGTGTTGATGACATCGCCGGGTTCGAGGACGAGGTACTGCGACAGGTGGTGCACGAGCTCCGCGACGCCGAAGATCATGTCGGCGGACACGGAGTCCTGCCGGACGTCCCCGTTCACGTACGACCGCAGACGCAGGTCTTGAGGGTCGCCGACCTCATCGGCGGTCACCAGGACGGGCCCCAGCGGGTTGAACGTCGCGCAGCTCTTGCCCTTGGACCACTGGCCGCCCGACTGCTCCAGCTGGAAGGCGCGTTCGGAGACGTCGTTGCTGACGGCGTAGCCCGCGACATGGGCGAGCGCGTCGGCGGGTGAGTCGAGGTAGGAGGTCCGACGCCCGATGACGACGGCGAGTTCCACCTCCCAGTCGGTCTTCTTCGAGCCGCGCGGGATGAGGACGTCGTCGTACGGGCCGATGACGGTGTTCGGCGCCTTGTAGAAGAGGATCGGCTCCTCCGGCGGCTCGGAGCCTGATTCGGCGGCGTGGGCGGCGTAGTTCTGCCCGACGCAGAGCACGGCGGACGGGCGGGCTATGGGGGCGCCGACGCGCTGCCCGGTGATGTCCGTCTCGGGCAGGCCGGAGGCGTCGGGGACGAGCGACGGGTCGTCGGACAGGGCGGCGAGGAAGGCGCCGTCGATGTCGCGGGTGACGGACGAGAGATCATGGTGCCGGCCGCCGGACGAGGCGAGGACGGGCCGTTCGCGGCCGGGCTCGCCGATGCGCATGAGACGCATGGGGTGAACTCTCCTGTGCGGTAAGGGAGATCGCGGTCAAGCGATCGCGGGAGTCGCCCCCACAGGGTGCACCGGAGGGAGCCCTTCGAACAGGCATAGGAGGCAGAAGTCGGCCCCGCCTGGTAGCACCCACTCTTGATCTCGGTTAAGTTAGGCAAGGCTTACCTAATGGAGGTTGACGAATGGGTGTCCGTCACATCAGCACGACCCTGCCCACAGCAGCGGCACGCGCGCGTTCCGTGCTCGCCACCGCGTGGTCCTGCGCGGTGACCACGGAGATCGGCAGGGACGAACTCGTCGGCGCGCACAGCGTCGGCGCGGACGGCACGGTCCTGCTGGTCCCGCCGCGGGACAGCGCACTGGCCACCGCGATGATCTGCGCGCCGCGCGGCGAGCCGTCCACCCTGCTGGAACTCGCCGATGTCTCTCCGGTGCCGGTCAGGGACCGGATCAGGGCCCGGCTGTGGCTCTCGGGGTCGCTCGTGCCCGACGGCGAGCGTTTCGTCTTCGCGCCGACCTGCGCCGTGCTGCACGACGCCACCGGCGAGCGGATCGGCATCGGCCTCGACGAACTCGCCCTGACGGCCCCCGACCCGCTCGCCGAGGCCGAGGCGCGGCTGCTCACCCACCTCGCCGACGCGCACGAGGACGCCGTCGAGCAGCTGACCCGGCTCGTGCGCGCCGACAGCCTGTACGGAGTGGTCCGCGTACGCCCGCTCGCCATCGACCGGTACGGCCTCACCCTGCGCCTGGAGCGGGCGCGCAGCCAGGCCGATGTGCGGCTGCCGTTCGACGAGCCCGTCGAGGACGTCTCCCAGGTGACCGAGCGCATGCACATCCTGCTGACCAAGGCCCGGCATGTGCGCCGCCCGCTACTGCGCCCCGCGACTCCCGAGTCCTGAGCCCGCCGACAGCTCCTTTCGCATCGAGCGCAGTGCGAGCACGAGCACTCCGATGTCGTCGAGGAACACCGGATCGGGCAGCAGGTCCGCGGGCAGTACGAGATAGGCGACAGCACCCCAGAACACCCACCGCCGTTCCACCGGCAACCCCGCCCCGCGCAGCCTGCGGCGCGCCCTGACAAGCCGTACGAGCAGGGCGATCGCGACCGCCAGCGTGGCGGCGGCCAGGACCCCGGCGGCCATGAGGAGGACCGTGACTTCCGTGCTCATCAGACCCTGACCTCCGTCCTGAGCGGGGCGCTCCGCCCCAGGCTATGCGCCCCTGCCGGACAGCGCGCGTAGGCGGCGTCCACAGGGTGACGGCCGCCAGAACATCCCGTTCCGCCCTCCCATGACGGACGATGGAACCCGGCAATGACCGCCGGATCCGCCAACTCCTTGTGGGAAAGGTCGAGATGAGCCAGACGTTGATCACGGCAGGGCGGGTTCTGACCGGGCCGCGCGGCCAGTACGTCAAGGACGGCGCCGTTCTGACGGACGGCGCGGCCATCGTCGCCGCGGGGCCCCGCGGCGCCGTCGAGCCGATGGCGCGCGACGGGGCGCGGCGCCTTGCGCTGCCCGGCGCCACGGTGCTGCCCGGCCTCATCGACGCCCATGTCCACCTGGTCTTCGACGCGAGCAAGGACCCCGTGGCCGTCCTGGACGCCCACGACGACCGCACGTTGATGCTCGCCATGGAGGAGCGGGCGCGCCAGTTCCTGGACAGCGGAGTGACCACCGTGCGCGACCTCGGCGACCGGGGCCGCCTCACCCTGCGGCTGCGCGAGGCGATCGCCGGGGGCACCGTGCCCGGACCCCGCATCGTCGCCGCCACCACACCGCTGACCACCAAGGGCGGCCACTGCTGGTTCCTCGGCGGCGAGGTCGACGGCGAGGACGAGATCCGCGCCCTGGTGCGCCGCAACGCCGAACTGGGCGCCGACGTCATCAAGGTGATGGCCACCGGCGGTGGCCTCACCCACGGCGGCCCCGCCACCTGGCAGACCCAGTTCGGCGCCCCCGAGATCCGCGCCGTCGTCCGCGAGGCGCACCGGGCGGGGCTGCCGGTCGCCGCGCACGGACATGGCACCGCGGGGATCGTGGCCGCCGTGATGGCAGGCGTCGACACCATCGAGCACTGCACCTGGATGACCCGCAAGGGCCTCGACCTGCGCGAGGACGTCCTGGACGCCATCGTCGCCAAGGGCATCCGGATCTGCCCCACCATCAGCCCCAACTGGCGGATGCTGCCCATGTTCTTCGGCGCCGAACGGGCCAAGGCGATGTTCGACCAGGTGCGGACCATGGCGGAACACGGCGCCCGCCTGATCGCCGGAACGGACGCGGGAGTCCAGCGCGCGGGCTGCGACGGCCTGGCCCAGAGCCTCGGCTTCTACCAGCACCTGGGCATCGAACCGGACCGCGTCATCGACATGGCCACCACGGAGGCCGCCGACGCCCTGGGCATCGCCGACCACGTCGGACGCCTGGCCACCGGCTACCGCGCCGACCTGATCGCGGTGCGCGGCGATCCGCTCAAGGACGTGGCGGCCCTGGGAGACGTACAACTGGTCATGGCGAACGGCAAGATGGTGGACCGTGAGTGACAACAATGGGCAGCCCATGGAACAGCCCATAGCCAGGACCACGAAGCCCGTTCAGGCCCTGCTGGTCGTCGACATGCAGTCCGCCTTCGTCTCCGGCGACGGCGCCGTACCGGACGCGGCCCGCGTCCTGGACCGTACGATCGACCTCATCACGCGGGCCCGCGCCGCCGGCGCCCTCGTCATCCAGCTCCAGAACGACGGCGAACCGGGAGCCGTCGACGAGCCCGGCACGCCCGGCTGGCAGATCCACCTCCCTGTGGACGCCGACAGGGGAGAGGCGATCCTCCGCAAGACCGTCGACGACGGATTCGAGGAGACCGGGCTCGGGGAGCTGCTCGCCGATGCGGGCGTGCACGACCTCGCCATCTGCGGGGTGCAGTCCGAGATGTGCGTTCTCTCGACCGCGCGGACCGCTCTGGAACGGGACTTCCGCGTCGTCCTGCCGCACGACGCGCACGCGACGTACGACATTCCCGCCGCCGAGGGAATCAGCGACGCGGTCCCGGCGGCGATGGTGTCGCGGGTCGCCGAATGGGCCCTCGGCGACGAGGTCGAGATCGTCGCGAGGGCCCGGGACGTCGACTTCACCAAGCCGTAGGCGGTACGTGGTGCGCGGTAGGCCGCAGCCCGTGGTGCGGCCAGGGAATCAGCGGGGTCCGAGATCGAAGACCCCGTACCCGAATCCCCGCGCCGTGACCGCGCCGCCCTCCGCCTCCACGCCCGCCGCCTCCAGGGCGCGCGGAGCCGCACCGGCCACGACATCGGTGGTGAACGCCGCAGGCGCGCTGCGCGGATTGACCACGACGAGAAAGCGCCCGCCCCTGACGTACACGAACGGATAGCCGCTGTGCAGCACCTCCACCGAGCCGTCCGGGCCCAGCTCGGGGGAGGCCTTGCGCAGCGCGATCAGGCGGCGTACGAGATGCAGCAGCGAGGTGTCGTCGGCGCGCTGGGCCGCGACGGTGGGCCGCTGTGGGTCCGGGTCCAGCGGGAGGTAGAGGCGGTCTTCCGGGGCGGTGGAGAAGCCCGCGCCGGGGCCGTCGTCCCACTGCATGGGGGTGCGTGATCCCGCCCGGTTGTAGTGCGGGCCGAGCACGCTGCCCTCGGTGTCGGGCAGGCCGGGGATGTAGCGCATGCCGATCTCGTCGCCGTAGTAGATCGCCGGGAGCGTGGGCCAGGTGAGCTGGAAGGCGAAGGCGGCGGGGAGCTGTTCGGCGGTGCGCGGACCGCAGTTGAGGCGTGAGAAGTCGTGGTTGGAGGTGGGCAGCGAGATGTGCCCGGCGTCGCCGACGGCCGCGCGGGCCGCCCGCCACGCCTCGACGAACGTATCGGGGGAGCCCTGGCCGCTCGGGTCGAAGAACGGGGCGACGGGATCCCACACCTCGGAGTCGGTGCCCGCGCGGTTGTTCCACAGGGAGCGCAGCGGCCGGCCGTCGGTGGGGCCGCCGAACTGGAGGAAGAAGTCGGCGTGGAACCCGGCGGGGACGGACACCGCGGGATCACCCCACTCCGACAGGAGCACCGCATCCGGATGTGCGGCGTCCAGCCAGCCGCGCAGTTCGGTCCAGACCGCCGCCGTGGCGCTGCGGTCCGGGTCGTCCTTGACCAGCGAGTGCGCCATGTCGACCCGGAACCCGGCGAGGCCGAGTCGCAGCCAGTGGTGCATGACGTCGCGCAGTGCGGCGCGGTTGGCGCGCGGTCCCTCGGCGTCGACCCGCTGCCGCCACGGCTCGGCCGGATCGAGGCGGGCGTAGCCGAAGTTGAGGGCGGGCTGGGAGTCGAAGAAGTTCGGCAGATACGCGCCGGGGCGGGAGCCCGGCGAGCGTACGAAGCCGTCCGGGCAGCCGTCGGGCGCCCAGATGTAACGGTGGTCGTCCGGGTCGTCGGCGGACGCGGTGAACCACGGATGCCGGTCGGAGGTGTGACCGGCCACCAGGTCGAGGAGGACCCGGATGCCGCGCCGGCCCGCCTCGTCCACCAGCTTGGCCAGGTCGTCGTTCGTGCCGTAACGGGGCGCGACGGAGAGATAGTCCGCCACGTCGTATCCGGCGTCGCGGAACGGCGAGGCGAAGCAGGGATTGATCCAGACGGTGTCGACCCCGAGCCAGGCCAGGTGGTCGAGATGCCCGGTGATGCCGTTGAAGTCACCGATCCCGTCGCCGTCGGAGTCGGCGAAGGACTGCGGATAGATCTGGTAGAAGACGGCGTCGGAGAGCCAGGCGGGCGCGGGGCGGAACGAAGTCATGGAACGGGTACAGCCTTTCCCTCGTATGTATGCGGCGCGGCTGAAGCGGCTCAGCCCTTGACGGCGCCGGAGGTCAGCCCGGAGACGACGGCTCGCCGGAAGACCAGGACCAGCAGGGCGACGGGCAGGACGGACACGGACGCGGCAGCGAAGATCGTGCCGTACGGGACGTCGTACTGGTCGCCGAAGAGCGCCATGCCGACCGGAATCGTCCGGAAGGAGTCGGCGCTGTTCAGCGTGACGGCGATGAGGAACTCCGTCCAGCACGCGGTGAACGTGAACACGCCCGCGGTGAACATGCCGGGCCTGGCCTGCGGCAGGATCACCGACACGACCGTGCGCACCGGCGACGCGCCGTCCATCCACGCCACCTCCTCCATCTCCTTGGGAATGCCCAGGAAGTAGTTGCGCAGAATCCAGATCGCGAACGGCACGTTCAGCGCGACGTACACGAGGATCAGGCCCTGATAGCTGTTGAGCCAGCCGATCTCGCGCATCAGCAGATACAGCGGTGCGGCGAGCGCGATGGCCGGGAACAGCGAGATCATCAGGAGCGTCACCATGATCGGCGCCTTGCCCCGGACCGGAAGCCGGGCCAGCGCGTAGCCGGCGAACACGGCGAGGGCCAGGACGACGATGGTGGCGAGTACGGCCACCACCACCGAATTCACCATGTACGTACCGAAGTTGTAGCGGTCGAAGGCCTCGTCGTAGTTGTCGCCCGTCGGCTTCCGCGGCCACAGGGTGGGCGGGTTCGCCGCGATCTCGCCGCGCGACTTCACCGACCCGGCGAACATCCAGTACAGCGGTGCGGCGACGAACAGCGCGATGAGCAGGGCCGCGCCGTGCACCCAGGTGACCTGAAACCGCCTCATCGGTTGTCCTCGCTCTCGCCCACCTGCGTACGGAACGCCTTGAGGAACACCAGACAGCCGACGAGGACGAGCCCCGCCGTCGAGGCGGCGACCGCGGCGCCAGGACCGAAGCTGAGGTTCTGGAACATGACCTGCCATCCCAACAGGGCCAGGGATTCGGTGGAGTTGCCGGGACCGCCGCCGGTCAGCACGAACGGCAGGTCGAAGATGCCGAACGCCTGCAGGATGCGGAACAGGACCGCGATGGCCAGGGTGGGGCGAAGGAGCGGAAGCCGGATCCGCCACCACACGGTCCACGCGCCCGCGCCGTCCACGCGGGCCGCCTCGGTGACGTCGTCGGGCAGCATCACGAGCCCCGCGAGGACGATGATCGCCACGAACGGCGTGGTCTTCCAGATGTCGGCGACGCTCATCGCCGCGATCGCCGGGACGGACGTCCCGAGGACGTTCATCTCGCTGCCCGTCACGGCTTCGTACGCGACGGAGAACGCGCCGTACACGCCGTTGTAGACGTAGGCCCACAACTGGGCGGAGACCACGGTGATCATCGCCCAGGGCAGCAGAAGCAGCGCCATCATCCAGCCACGCCCGCCGCTGAGCCGCTCGAGGACCAGCGCGATGAGCGTGCCGAGCACGACCTCCACGAAGACGGTGCCGAGCGTGTAGAGAACGGTGAACAGCAGGGCCTGGCGCCACCGTTCGGAGGTGAGCAGTTCGGCGTAGTTGTCGCCGGTGAACGCCCCGAGCCGGAAGCCGGAGCCGGAGACCTTCACCTCCGAGAAGCTCATCGCGAGCGAGAAGACGATGGGAAAGACGGTGACGGCGAGGACGACGAACAGGGCAGGCGACGCGAAGCCCCAGCCCAGTCGGGACAGCCGCCGGTCACGGGCCGAACGGCCCTTGCGCGGCGGGGGTGTGGTGAGCGCACCGACCTTCACGGGTGCGGCGGCCGGGGGCGCGCTTGTGCTCGTCACAGCCCGCTGCCCGCCAGCGCGTCACCGATCTCGCCGTCGGCCTTCTTCAGTGCGGCCGGGACGGAGGTGGAACCGGACAGGGCGGCGTTCAGGCTGCTGTAGACGGCCTTGCTGACGCGGGCGTACTTCGGGGTGTTCGCGGGCCGGGACACCAGCCGGGTGGTGGCCGCCGCCTTCAACACGGGCTGCCCCGCGGTGAGTTCCTTGTCGCCGAGTACCTTCGCCGACACCGGGATCATCGAGTTCTCCGCGAGGATGGTCTGGCCCTCGGTGCCCGTCATCCACTTGATGAACTCCAGGCTCGCGCCCAGCTTCTTCGAGTGCGGGTTGACCATCATGTTCCAGCCGCCGATGTTCGACGCGCCGGGCGAAGGGCGGCCCTTGAAGGTGGGCAGGGCGACCATGCCCACCTTGCCCTTGACCTTGGAGACCTTCGGATTCTCCGACTCGCCCCAGGCGTACCCCCAGTTGCGGTGGAAGGCGGCCTGCCCACTGGTGAAGGCCTGCAGGGACTGCGCCTCCTGGAAGGAGAGCATCGCCTTGGGGGCGACCCCGTCGTCGACGAGCTTCCTCATGTACGTGAGCGCCTTGCGGTTGGCCGCCGAGTCGATGGTCGACTTCTTGCCGTCCGAACTGACGCTGCTGCCGCCCGCCGACGCGGACAGCTCGGCCCAATCCGCCGTGAGGCCTTCGTAGTTGGCCCACTGGGCGGAGTAGCCGTACTTCACGTCCCCCGACTTCTGGAGCTCGGCGGCGGTCGCGGCCAGCTCCTCCCAGGTCTTGGGGACCGGCAGCTTGTGCCGGGCGAGGAGGTCCTTGCGGTAGAAGAGAAAGCCCTCGTCGGTGAAGAGCGGGGCCGCCAGATGCCTGCCGTCGTGCACGGTGCCGTCGGCGCGCCCCTCGGCGAACGACTTCCAGTAGCTCTTGGGTACGTAGTCGTCGAGCGGCAGGGCGAGTTCGGCGTCGCCGAACTGCGCGGGCCACACCACGTCACCGTTGTAGACGTCGATGTCGGAGGACCCGCCGGAGATCTCGGTGGTCAGCGTGGCCCGCACGGTGTCGGAGTTGGACGGGGCGGGCTTGAGTTCGACCCGGATGTCGGGGTGCGACTTCTCGAAGGCGTCGACGAGCTTCTGCGGCAGATTGTCGGTGCCGAAGTCCATCGCGTACCAGGTGATGGTGCCCTTGGCGGCCCCGACGGGCTTCTTCTCGTCGACCGAGTCTTCGCCGGAGGAACAGGCGCTCGCGGCGAGCAGGACGGTGGCGGTGCCGAGCGCGATGGCTGCTCGGCGCGCGGACATGCGCATGACGGCTCCTAGCGTGAGGAGAGAGCAGGAGGGGTGAAGGGAGGTGAAGGGGTGCGGACCTGAGAGGGGTTACGAGATGGGCGCCCGGACCGCGTCACGGATGACGAGGCAGGCGGCGCCCCGGGCCCACAGGTCGTGATGGGCCGGATCGACGTGGATCGCGCAGTCACGGGCGGCGTCGGAGAAGGCGTGGGCGTCGAGGGCCGCGGTCATGGCGGGGCCGAACAGGTCGTACGCCGCCGCGCCCTCGCCCGCGATGATGATCTTCTGGAGGTTGAGGAGGTTGCAGACCCCGGCAAGCCCACGGCCGAGCGCGGTGCCCGCCTCGGCGAACGCCGCGGCCGCCACCGCCCGGCCGCCTGCGCTGCCGTGCCGGGCAAGATGGACGGCCGCGCCGATGTCGGGGCAGTCGGCCGGGCCCGCGTCCTGGATGTGGCGCAGGACGGCACGGTCAGCGGCCAGGGCTTCGAGGCAGCCGCGCCGCCCGCAGCTGCACATCGGCCCGTTCGGGTCGAGCGGCAGATGACCGAGCTCGCCCGCCATGCCGCTGGCACCGGCGTACAGCGTGCCGTCGAGCAGCAGTCCGCAGCCGATGCCCGGACCGACGGTGACGACGGCGAAGGAGTCGACGTCGCGCCCCTCGCCGAACCAACGCTCGGCCACCACAAGGGTGTTGACGTCATTGTTCACCACGACCGGCAGCCCGGTCGCCTGGGACAGCGGGCCCGCGACATCGACCTTCTGCCAGTCGAGGAGCGCGGAGTAGCGGCAGATCCCCGCGGTGGAGTCCACGTGCCCGCTGACCCCGACCCCGATCCCGAGCACCCGGTCGGCGGCTTCGGGGCCCTCGGCGGCCGGGGGCGCCTGGGCGAGGAGCTCGGTGGTCAGCTCCGCCGCCGCGGTCAGCGCGGTCCGCGGTGTGCAGTCGGCGATCGGCCGCTCGGCGCGGGCAAGCACGCGGGCCGCCATGTCGGTGACCACGGCGGACACCTGCGCGGGCCCGATCTTGATGCCGACGACGAGGTGCTTGTCCGGGTTGACCTGGAGCATCCGCTGGGGACGGCCGCGGCCCTGCGGGGCGGCGTCGGTCTCGCGCAGGTAGTCGTGCTCGAGCAGCGGCGGCAGCATGCGGGTCACGCTGGACGCGGCGAGGCCGAGGCGCTGGGCCAGGCCGGTACGGGAGATGGGCCCGGCGGTGAGCACCGTCGCGAAGATCTCCGCGCGGGTCTGCTCGCCGATGAGATCCGAGAAGGGGATCCGTGCTGGGCTCATCGCCCGTACCTCCGTATGCCGTGCGTTCGAATGTAGCGGGGAGATCAGCGCGCCGTGACGCTGTTGAGGAAGATCGTCCCCGAGTCGCCGGGGCCCCGCGCGACGGTCAGCAGGTTCTCGCCCGCGGCGAGCTCGATGCTGCCGTTGAGCGAGGCCCAAGTCCCGTTGGTGGCAGGGAAGTCGATGGTCCGCGCCGCGCCCGCCGGTGTGTGGTCGGGCCGCTCCGCGCCGAGGGTGAGGGAGGCGGCGCTCTCGGCGGCGTACCGCAGACCGATCCGGTACGTTCCGGCGCGCCGGGCCCGGACGGCGAAGGTGACCGAAGCGCCGTCCGCGCCGATGGTCGCGTACCCCATCGCCTGGTGTCCCGCGACGGTGTTGCCGAACCCGGCGCCACCGCCCCACGCGGCGAACGCGGCCTGATAGCGGGTGCGGTCGTCGGGCGTGACCTTGACCAACAGGGTGCCGTGCGCGGGCAGTTCGGCACCGACCTTGCTCAGCCGGCCGAGGTCCTTGTGCTGCCAGAGGTCACGCACACGGGCCGAGCCGGTGATGCCGAGCGCGGACAGCTCCAGGGAGCGGGTTGCGGGGGCGTCGGAGCGGTTGAACAGGGCCACCGCCCAGCTGCCGTCGGGCAGTTGACCCGCCCAACGCTCGCTGTCGCGGCTCGTTGGGTCTTCGGCGTACGAGGTGCCGTTGTGGAAGTAGGGCTTGCCCACCAGGCCCTGCCGGTGGAGGTCGAGCACCTCGGGGTTGGTGTACACCCAGCCGTGTCCGGCGATGTTGCTGTGCAGGTCGGAAATGGCGAGCGGCGATCCGGCGACGGTCATCAGGCTGACCATGGTCCGGCGCTCGTCGTCATCGGCGAAGGTGTTCGCCATCAGGAAGTCGCCGTCGAGGATGAGCTGCCCGCGTCCGGACCGGTCGGCGAAACCGGTGAACCCCAGGAACGGGTTGTGCCACTGCGACCACGCGTTCTGCCACTCCTGGCGGCCCCCGCTCAGCCGCTCCCAACCTCCCTTGTCCGCATCGGAGTTGATGCGCACGAGATCGCCGTACTTGACCTCGGCCGCCGCGTGGTCGAAGAGGTGCGGCATGACGAGGGAGAGTTCGATCTCCTCGCCCGCCGCCTCGTGCATCCAGCGCAGCGCGGTCTCGTAGTTCTCCCTGCCGTGGGCGACGCCGACGGTCCCGAGGCCCGCGTCCTGGCCGTTCTCGTACCAGGACAGGAAGTCGATCCGCAGATACGGCACCTCGAGGCGCTTGAAGTACTCGACGTACCCCTGTACGTACTCCTTGGCGCCGTCCTTGGTCACATCCACCCAGTACAGGGTGTCGCCGCCGATGCCGCCGGCGAAGAAGTCGCCCGGGGTGACAATGTCGGCGATCTTGATGTCGGGGCGCCCGGCCACCGTCTTCGAGGTGTCGGTGACCGCGGCCCGGTGCACCCACAGCGGGTTGTAGTAGACGCCGAGCGTCATCTGACGGGACTTCAAGTAGGCGGCCCAGTACGCCCAGTCGTGCTGCCAGTCGTCGTTGTAGCTGGTGATGTAGCCGTGCGCGTCGGTGCGCGAGGAGTTCTCGATCCAGCCGTCCGTGCAGGCCATTTGGTAGCCGTGCGGGGCGAAGTCCTTCGCGAGCCAGTCGATGTTGGCCTGCCACTCGGCCTCGGGGATGGGGGCGTTGTGCGGGAACGCCCAGCCGTAGATGTTCCAGTACAGCGGGCCCGCGCCGGAGCGGGTGTAGACGCTGTTGCGGCTCGCGATGGGCAGGGTGAGGGAGGTGGAGGCAGAAGTGGAGGTGGAGGTGGAGGTGGCGTGGCCGGGGGACGCGGAAGCGAGCACCGCACCCGTCGCGGCGGCTCCCGCACTGGTGATGAGGGCTCGTCTGGAGATCGCCATGGTGTCTCCGTCCGTCGTGAGGGCCGGGGCGGATGCCCCGGTTGCCTGCGGATGACGGGAGTGTGTCCCTCGCGTTTTTGGTGCGTCAAGCAAGAAAACAGCGCGTTATTCAACCGTGACAGAGGGAGTTGGGGGATTGCGGGCCTCAAAGGGGGCCATTAGGCGGCCAGTTGATGCAGGTCGTGGGCTCAATTCCTTGCTGTCCAGAAGAAAAAGAGGCTGTCTCCGCCGCGCGGTGTCCGAGGGTGCGGTGCGGTTGTCCCGCCAGGCGCCGGGGTAGGTCCACACGGTGCTCTCCTTACCCCCGTACACCCCGCCGCTCAGTGACCACTTCGCCGCCGACGGCTATCTCCGGTTGCCCTCGCTCATCCCGCCCAGTCTCCTTGAAGACCTGACGCGGGAGGTGCAGCGGCTGGAAAAGCTCGCCGTGCGCCGGGACTTCGCCATGGCGTCGATGGACGACTCGCCCCGCCACATGACCACCCTCGGCGGGCACACCATCGACGAGGAGTCCACCCTGGTCCCGGACCTGTACCGCGACCAGGAGCTCCTGGCCTGGCTCGGCCGGGTCGCCGCCCTGCCCGCGGTCGAGGTCGCCGACCCCCTTGAGCGGCACGTCCTGAACATCCTGCACCGGCCCGGCGACACCCATGGCGCCCACACCGACGACTACCCCCTGGCCCTGGTGCTGTTCATCGAGGCCCCCGCCGACCCGGCCGACGGCGGCCTGCTGCACTACGCCGCCCGCACCAGCGCCCTCGACGCCCTGGACGCCCTGGACGCCACTGACACCGCCGCCCACGCCCACCACCGGCGCGGCGACGGCTACCTCCTGCGGGCCGACACCACCGCCCACCGTGTCACCGCACTGAGCCGACCCGGCGTCCGCCGTACCGTACTGAACTTCGCCTACACCACGCCCGACCGGCAGCGGGCGCGCACACCCTCCGCCTCCCAGCTGTACGCGCCCTAGAGCGGCAGCGCGCACACGGCGATCGGGGCCGCGAACGGCTCGCCCGCCAGGCGCAGTCGGCCGTTCGGCCCCACGTGGAAGACGCTCACCGAACTCGACTTCTGGTTCGCCGCGAACAGCAGCCGCTGCGACGGCGAGAAGGCGATGTGCCGGGGGAAGTCCCCGCCGACGGCCACCGTGTCGAGCAGCCGCAGCCGGGCGCCGCCCGCCTCGATCGCGTACCGGGTCAGGCTGTTGTGCCCGCGATTGGCGAGGAAGGCGAAGGTGCCCTCGCGCGTGACGAGCAACTGCGCCGGATAGCTGGTGCCTTCGCCCGTGCCCGTGGACTGGGGCTCACCCGGAACCAGTCGCCCACTGGCGGGGTCGTACGCGCAGACGACCACGGTGTTGTCCACCTCGTTGGCGAGATAGGCGAACCGCCCCGACGGGTGGAAGGTGAGGTGCCGGGGCCCCGCGCCGGGACGGAGCGTGGCGTACGAGACCTGCGTCAGCTTGCCCGCCTTCGTGTCGAGGCGGTAGCTGTAAACGGCGTCGTTGCCGAGATCGACGGCGAGCACGTGCCCGCCGTCCGGGCTCGTCACGATCTGATGGGCGTGCGGTCCCTCCTGCCCCGGTCCGGGCGGAGGGCTGGAGTGCGTGACCACATCGGTCAACTCGCCCAGCGCGCCGGAGCGTTGGACAGGATGGACCGCCACGCTCCCGGAGAGATAGTTGGCGCTGAGCAGCCAGCGCCCGCCCGGATGGACGGACAGATGGCAGGGCCCGGCGCCACCGGTGCCGCGCGAGCCGAGGACTTCGGGACCCGCGGGCGAGAGCGCGATCGCGGTCACGCCGCCCTGCTCCTGCTCGTTGACGGCGTACAGGGTGCTGCCCGAGGGGTGGAGGCAGAGGTAGGAGGGGTTCGGTACGCCGGTCAGGGTCCCGGTGGCGGTGACGCGTCCCGTGGCGTCGTCGTACGGCCCGAGCATGGCACCGACCAGCGCCCCCTACGCCACGGACATCGTGCTGCGCCGCAACCGCTACGACGGCATCGCGCTCACGGACGAGACCCCCGGCAGCCCCTTCTGGTTCACCGCGGGCGTCAACTGGTCGGGTGCGCTGGCGCTCCCCGCCGGTGTCACCGCGGCCGCCCTGTGTGTGAACACCGCGTACACCGGCCCGGTCGCCGACGCTCTGGGCGGCGTCGATCTCGCCCTGCCCGCAGGCATGTTGGTGGCATCCGCGGTCTACGTCCTCATGACGCGCTGCACCCGCCACGGGCTCGGAGGGATGCCGCGGGCATGAGCGCCCGCCTCCACTTCCGATAGGAAACTACGGAGAGTTACTGTCATTGAATTGCCGCCAAGTTGCCCCCACTTGCGGCCCGCAGCGTCACGGCGAGGTATGAATGGCATCTGAACGGGCAAGATGTAGGTGCCATACTCGACGCAGCCCCGGACCCCGGCGGCGTTCGGTACCGGTCGGATACGCCGTACCACTGCGGTTCCGTCACTCTTCGTATGCGGGGAAGGGAAATTGGGGGTAGCCCATGGGCATATCCGACCCGAGTTTTGGGCTGCGGCATCGTGTGGTGGAGGGGCTGACCGTTCTGACACTCCACGGTGAACTGGACGCCTGGGCGGATCAGGAACTCGAGCCGTGTTTAAGGGAGTTCCTCGACCGCTCGGGCTCCGACGTGGTGGTGGACCTGCGTCAGGTCACCTTTCTGGACGCCGGCGGCCTGCGGCTCCTTGTGCGCATCAGGAACCGAACGGCCGCCGGCGGGCGGACTCTGAGACTCGTCCGCAGCGCCCCGCGCGTCTGGCGGGTCATGGCCCTCACCCGGCTCGACCGCAGCTTCACCGTCCTGGACGCCCTGCCCGCCGAACTGGAGGTTCCCGACGACGATGACGTCCCGGCGTGAGGCGGGGGAGGGCGGCAGCCGACGGCCGGGAGGTCGCAGCCGAGGCTCAGCGGCGAGGGCTCACCGGCCGCGGCTCAGCGGTGAGGGCTCACCGGCCGCGGCTCAGCGGTGAGGGCTCACTCGAGGCCCGTGATCTGCCTCCGCGAAGTGAGCCCCAACTTCGTCAGGATTTGCTCCACAGGGGCGTCCACCGTCCGTTTCGAGACGGTGAGCCGCTCGGCGATCTCCCGGTTGGTCAGCCGCTCGGCGACCAGCGCGGCCACCTCCCGCTCCCGGTGGGTGAGCCCGCCCGGCGCCGTCCGCGCCCGCCCTCGGGGGGCCGTGGATTCCCTGGCCACGGCGGCCCCTTCGGCCCCCGGGAGCCCGTCCCTGTCCTCCACGGCGTACGCCACCACCGCCGCCCCGCTCAGCGAAGCCCAGCGCGCGTGCAGATCCTCGTACGCCGTGTCGCCGAGCCCGGCACGCGCCGCCGCGGCGGCCGTCCACTGCTCCGCCTGCAGGATCTCCATGCCGCACAGGGAGCAGCCGATCCTGTCCCAGATCGTCCGGGCGGCGCCGAGCAGCCACGCGGCGTGCTCACAGCGCCCGGACTCGGCCGCCGACCAGGCGAGCAGCTCCAGGGCGATCCCGGTGCCCAACTGATCGTCGACCGCCTGCTTGAGGCGCAGTGCCTCGCCAAGCCGCTCGCGCTCTGCGGCACGGTCGTCCGCCGCGTCGATGAGCCCGGCGGCCGCGTCGGCGGGGCGATTGCGCGCCTGCCACAGCGCCAACTGCCGGTAGAGCAGCAAATAGCTGCGGGTCCAGCACTCCCCGGGCGCCGAGTCCAGCACGGCGAGGCCCTCCCCGGACACCCGCCACGCGTGCTCCCTGTCGCCGTCCAGAGCGGCGCCGAAGGTCTGCTCGAACGCGGCGATCACCAGGCCGTCCAGGTCGCCCAGCTTCCGGAAGCGGCGCCGCGCCTCGTCGAAGTCGCGTTGTGCCTGGGGGAGTTGGAGGCGGACCATGGCGAGGGCGCCGCGGTACTGGATCGCGTACGCGCAGCCGCGCTCGTCGCCGATCCGCTCGGCCGTCGCGAGCGCCTCCAGGACACGCGACTCGGAGATGTCGTACTCGCCAAGGCACATCTGGATCCAGCCCAGGCGGTGCAGCGCCTCGACCCGCTCGGGGCAGTCGCGTACGACTGAGGCCAGTGCGTCCCGCAGCCGGCGCTCGCCTTCCCGCAGTCGACCCGCCGTGATCCAGTGGGTCCACAGGCGGGTGGCCCGGCGAGCCCGCGCAGCGCCAGTTCGGGATCGTCGGAGCGCACGGCGTACTCGAGGACGACACGGAAGTCACCGATGCGGTTACGAACCAGACAGGCGGAGGGCGGGCGAGGAGGTCATCCGGAACGTGGTGCCGTGCGGCTCCGGCGGCTCCGGCGGCTGCGGGGCGATCGGCGAGTGCCGGTCGCGGCCGGTCATCGGTATACCTCCGTATACCGATCACCTGCGCCGAGGGGCGTATGGCCGGTTTCGGCTCGCCGCCGAGGAAGATGGCCACGGAGAGCCACTGCTCGGATACGGTGTGCGAGTTGTTTTCGTTTCCCGTACTCGTACTCGTACCCGTACCCGTACCCGTACCCGAATCCGTACTCGTACCCGAATCCGTACCCGTCCCGTTTCCCGTGGACACGCGAGGAGTTGCTGAGTGGACCGCAGTTCTGTGATCCGGATCCGTACCGTTATTGCCGCACTGGGTGTCGCGACCGCCATGGCGGCGGCGCCTGCCGCGACAGCGGCCGCGGAGCCGAAAGCCGCGGTGGCGTCGAAGCCGCACGAGCCCTGCACCGGTGAGTTCCAGAAGGACGCGCGGCTCGGCCCGAAGTGGCTGCCCAAGAAGTGGCAGGAGCCGGTCGGCCCGCTGCTCAAGGGCTGGAAGCGGACGGGTGACCTGACACCGTCGTCGTTCCTGAAGAAGTACTGGGAAGGCCCCGGGGACTCGGGCAGCTGGAAGTACCCGCCGAACGACGGCTTCGAGACGGTCAACGGCCAGGTCGACAAGCACCCCGAGGAGCTGGAGGAGGGTGAGCTGCTCGACCGCTTCGGCTCGGAGTACGGCTCGTTCCTGGCTCCGGCCGGCGACGCGTACGCCAAGCGCGCACTGCCCCCGCAGAACCTCAACACCCGTGACGCCGCGGTGGCCTGCGACTACCGCGTCTACGAGGTGAGCAAGCCGTTCGTCGTCTGGCAGGGCAGCATCGCCCCCTGGTTCGAGCAGCCCGGCCACGGCCGGCAGATCAAGCTTGACGCGGTGTTCCTCGACCCGGGCGAGGGGCAGCGCCTGAACGTGAAGTGGCTCCTCGAGCACAGCTACCTCGAGCCCGCGGACAGCTAGCACGCCGATGGACATCCGTGGACTGCCCGCCGCCCTGCGCGAGGCCGGTGTCGCCGACGGCTACTACTGGATCGAGGGCGTCCACGAACCGGCCCCCACGCCCCCCGACTTCGTCTACCTGCGGCGGACCGAGGACGGCGGGGCGTGGGAGACCGGTACGTACGAACGCGGGGCGCATCATCCCCTCGCCCGGCACACGGACGAGGCGGAGGCCTGCGCGCAGCTGCTGCGCCTACTGGTGTGAGACGGCGAGCGCCTCGTGCTCGCAGGCGTCATCGATGCCGTACGTGTCCCAGGCGGGGAACGGGTCGAGGCCGGGCGGCGTAAGGCTCTCGCCCTCGGCCATGAGACAGGCGGTCAGCGCCGCGCGCAGCGCATCGGGCCGCAACCCGGTCCCGATGAAGACCAGTTCCTGCCCGTGTTGCTGCCCGTATTCCTGCCCCTGGAAGTCC
This sequence comes from Streptomyces sp. MZ04, assembly GCF_004684775.1. Classification (GTDB taxonomy): domain Bacteria; phylum Actinomycetota; class Actinomycetes; order Streptomycetales; family Streptomycetaceae; genus Streptomyces. Next base: position 9,360 of record NZ_SRIC01000074.1, on the reverse strand, counting down.
TCCGCGTCACGCGCGGCGGACGGCTCGAAGCGGGCGACGGACCCGGCCTGTGACCACAATCCGGTCACGTTCGGACGGCTGGCGAGCCAGAAGAAGCCCTTGGAGCGCAGCACGTCGCCGAAGGTCCCGCTGTCCAGTCCCTTCGTGACGAAGTTCCACAACCGCTTGGGGTGGAAGGGGAGTTCGGCACGGAAGACGGTGCTGGAAATGCCGTACTCCTCGGTCTCCGGCACATGGTCCCCGTTCAGCTCCCGCACCCACCCCGGAGCCTGCTGGGCCCGCTCCAGGTCGAACAGGCCGGTGCCGAGGACCAGTTGGGGATCCACCCGGCCCTGGACGGCGGGCACGACGCGGGCGAGCGGATTGAGGCGCGCGAGGGTGGCCGTGAGCCGCTCGGCGTCCTGCTCGTCCACCAGGTCGAGCTTGTTGAGGACGATGACGTCCGCGAACTCGATCTGGTCCATCAGGAGATCGCTGACGGTGCGCTCGTCCTCCTCGTACTGATCGAGCCCCCGCTCGGCCAGACCGTCGCCGCCCGTCAGCTCCGGCAGGAAATTGGCGGCGTCGACGACCGTCACCATCGTGTCGAGCCGGGCGAGATCACCAAGGGTGGCGCCGTCGTCGCGGGGGAACTCGAAGGTGGCGGCGACCGGCATCGGTTCGGAGATGCCGCTGGACTCGATGAGGAGGTAGTCGAACCGGCCGGCCCTCGCCAGGCGGTCGACCTCCTCGAGGAGATCGTCGCGCAGGGTGCAGCAGATGCACCCGTTGGTCATCTCCACGAGGCGTTCCTCGGTGCGCGAGAGCGCGGCCTCGCCGCCCCGCACGAGGGCGGCGTCGATGTTGATCTCGCTCATGTCATTGACGATCACCGCGACGCGCAGCCCGTCGCGGTTGCCCAGGACGTGGTTGAGGAGGGTCGTCTTGCCCGCGCCGAGGAAGCCGGACAGGACGGTGACCGGCAGTCGCTCGGCCATCCCGTCAGCCCTCGGGGCGCAGCAGGCCGCGCTCGTACGCCTTGGCGAGGCGCTGGGGAACGAGGTAGGCGGAGCCGTCGACGGTGACCGGCACGAGCTGCGGGGTGCTGGCCTTCCACTGGGCGCGACGGTGGCGGGTGTTGCTGCGGGACATCTTGCGCTTGGGTACGGCCATGGGTTCTCGGGTCCTTTCTCGGTGGTGCGGCATCGAGGCTATATGAAAATGGATCCCATTACGAATTAGCATGCGTCGTCGGCGGCCGGGAGCGGAGTTGACAGCCCGAACGCGCCCGCGACAGCATCCCGACGATGGAGATCACGGACTTGACACCGGCGGAGGTCCGCGTCTGGCAGGCGTTCCCGCTCGGTGAGGGCGTCGACTTCCGTGAGAGCCCTGAGGACGACCCCCGGACCGGTGGTTCGTGGGGTCCCGAACGGACCGTGCGGGCCGAGGTGTTGCGGGCCCTGCTGCTCAACGGCCCGACGCGGGACGGGGAGATAGCGGGTCTGAAGCTGACCGGCGCGCGGATCACCGGGCGGCTCGACCTCATGTACGGGACGGTCGAGCACCCCGTCCGGCTGCGGTCCTGCCACTTCGAGCAGACGCCGAATCTGTACGGGGCCCAGGTCCGAGCCCTGGTCCTGAGCGACTCGGTCCTGCCGGGGCTGACCGCGGGAACCCTCAGGGTCGAACTGGTCCTGCGCATCACCTGCTGCCGGATCACGGGCCCCGTGCGGCTCGCGGGCGCGCAGATCACCGGCGCCTTCTTCGCCAACGGCGCGGAGCTGGGCACGCCGCCCCTTCCCGGTGAGCCGCCCGAGCGGGACACGTCGGACCCGCCGGACGCCGAAGCGGTGCTGCAGCTGAACCACGCCGAGATCGGCGCCGACGTATGGGCCGTCGGCCTCGTCGCGCACGGCCAGATCCGTCTTAACGGCGCCACCGTCGGCGGCCAGGTCAACCTCGACGACGCCGAACTGAGCGCCCCCGGCGATGTCGCCCTGCACGCCGAGACCCTGTCGGTCGGCACCGATCTGCGGGCCATGCGGCTGCGGGCCCACGGCACGGTCAATCTCAGCGGCGCCAGAATCCCGCGCCACATAAATCTCGCCTACGCCCGCCTCTCCCACCCCGAGGGGTCGGCGCTGCGCGCCAGCAGCTGCGTCGTCGGCGAGCTGTGGCTGCGGGAGGCCGCCCCGATCGAGGGCGCCGTCAATCTGCGCCGCTCCCAGCTGGACCTGCTGCACGTCCCTCCGGAGGTCTGGCCCGACCGGGTCAAGCTCGACGGGCTCAGCTACCAGAGGCTCGCCCCGCACCTGCCCGCCGAGCAGCGGCTGCCGCTGCTCGAGCGTGAGGCGGGCGGGTATCTCCCGCAGGGCTACGAGCAGTTGGCCACCGCGTACCGCACGGTCGGGGACGAGTCCGCCGCCCGTACCGTCCAACTGGCCAAGCTCCGCCGCCACCGCCGCACCCTGCCCCCGTACGCCAGGATCTGGGGGCACCTCCAGGACGTGACCGTCGGCTACGGCTTCCGGCCGATGCGCGCCGCCGGGTGGCTGTTCGTCCTCCTGGTGACCGGCGCGCTCGCCTTCGCCCTCGAGCACCCGCGACCGCTGAAGTCCGACGAGGCGCCCGACTTCAACCCCGTCATCTACACCCTCGACCTGCTGCTCCCGATCATCGGGTTCGGGCAGGAGACAGCGTTCGCGCCGGACGGCTGGTATCAGTGGCTCTCGTATGTGCTGATCGCCACGGGCTGGGTCCTGGTGACGACGGTCGCGGCGGGCATCACGCGTTCGCTCAGCCGGCAGTGACCGCGAGCGCCCAGCCGATGTAGGCGGCGTTCACGGCCAGCCGGGCGGCCACGCCCCAGGGGCTGTTGAGAAATCCCGTACGCGCGCGGGTGCGGAACGCGGCGTGGAGGTGTGAGACCTGGAACGCGGACAGCAGTGCGACGGCCGTCCACCCGCCCGCCATGCGGGTCGCGGGGATGAACAGCAGGGCGGCCGTGGCGAGTTCGGCCACCGCGCTGGCGGTGACGAGGGCCGCGGGGGAGGGGAGCCACCGCGGGACCAGGGAGCGGAAATAGCCGGGGAACAGGAAGTGCGTGACGGCCGTGACGGTCAGGAAGGCCGCCAGGGCCAGGGCTGCGAAGTCGGACATGCGGCGATGATCGGGGCGTGGGCGGGGCCGCGTATTGAACAGAACGCGCGCGTGATGAAACGCGTGCGTGATGAAACGCGTGCGTGATGAAACGCGTGCGTGATGAAACGCGTGCGTGATGAACAGAACGCGCGACGCACGGGTGCGGACGGGGCAACGATCGATATCCTCCAGCGGAAACGCTCAAACGAACACCCGACGGGTACGTCGCGAGGGGGCCGGCAGCATGCGGGAGCCGAGGGAAGTCAGGCGGCAGCGGATACTCGCGGTCGTGGAGTCGCGCGGTGAGGCACGGCTGAGTGATCTCGCCGCCGATCTCGAGGTCTCGGTGATCACCGTGCGCCGCGACGTCGAGGACCTGTCCCGCGAGGGCCGACTGCGGCGCGGCCATGGCGTGGCGCGCTCGGTCGGGCCGGTGGAACGGAGCACGGCGACCGCCGAACCCGTGGCGTCCGGGGAGGCCGTGGCGCTGATGGTGCCCGAGCGGCACACCTACCTGTACGAGATGATGCACGGGGCGCGGGGCGCCTTGAACGAGGCCGGGATGAGGGTCGCGCTGCACATCGCGCCGCAGGTGGAAGGCGCCGAACGGCCGTTGGTCGAGCGGGTGTTGGCCGAGAGGGTCCGGGGGCTGCTCATCGCTCCGCGCTGGCGTACCGCGGCCGAGGAGGAGGCGGATTACGCCTGGCTCGCCGGGGCCGGTGTGCCGACGGTGGTGATGGAGCGGCGGCCACGGGCCGGCAGTGCGCTGCACGCCATGGACTCGGTGTGCACGGACCACTGGTTCGGCATCCATCTCGCCGTCGACCACCTCATTCAGCTCGGCCATCGCCGGATCGTCCTGGCCGCGCGCGACGACAGCCCGACGGCCCGAGCGCTGCGCGCGGCCTTCGCCGAGATCGCCGCCTCCCGGACGGAGATCGAGGACTGGACGGTGGTGCTCAGCGCCCGCGACGCGGGCGCCGGCCGCTCGCGTGAACCCCTGGACCTCGCGACGCTGCTGCGCGAACGCCGGGCCACGGCCGCCGTGCTGCACGGCGACGTCGACGCGCTGATGCTCGTGTCGCAGCTCATCGACGGCGGCGTGCGGGTGCCGCAGGACTGCTCGGTGGTGGCGTACGACGATGTGGTGGCCGCCCTTGGCAGCACCCCGCTGACCGCGGTGTCCCCGCCGAAGCACGAGGTGGGACGGGTCGCGGCCCAGCTTCTGCTGCGCCGGTTCGCCGAGGCGGAGGCGTCAGGCGCCGGACGCCCGCAGCGAGTTGAGCTCCTTCCGGAACTGAAGGTCCGAGGCTCTGCCACCCACCGTACGATCGTTTGACCGCTTAAGTTTCTTTTGATCGGTCTCTTGACCGGCATCGTTCACGCGATCAGGATTCCCGTGTCCCGAACAAGAGCCGCGGGAGGCACCCATGCCCGGTCGACCGAGTCACCGGTCCGCGCTGCGCGGCAGCCAGGAAGTGGTCGACGCGTTCAACAAGACCCACGACCGCGTCCAGGTCGAGTTCCAGCAGATCCCGTCAGGGGCGATGGGTGGCTACGCCAAGCTCAGCAACGCCGCCCTGCCCATGGTGATGCTTTCGGACGAGAAGCTGTATCCCGTCAGCCTCGGTGCTGCCGCTGATCCTCGCCTTCATCCTGCTGCAGCGCTTCTGGAAGTCGGGCCTGACCGCGGGCTCGGTCAAGTGAGCCATAGGAAGGGGCCATGTGAAAGGGAATGTGTTGATGAACGGCAGCCACCGTCCGCACACCGCGCTCGCCATGGCGCCGGACGCGGCGACGGCCGTGCTCGGCCCCGGCGCCCTGGCCGCGCTCGGCCAGGTCTGCGATCTGGTGCCGGACACCGTCCTGGACGACTTCACCACCGGGCGGGCCGGTTCGGTGCTCGCGGACGTGGAGGTCCTCGTCACCGGCTGGGGCTGCCCGCCCCTCGACGCCGCCGCGCTCGCCGCTGCGCCCCGGCTGCGGGCCGTCGTGCACACCGCCGGGTCGGTACGCGGGCACATCACCGAGGAGTGCTGGGAGCGCGGCATCGAGGTGTCGTCGGCCGCCGCGGCCAACGCGCTGCCCGTCGCCGAATACACCGTCGCCATGATCCTGCTCACCGGCAAGCAAGTCCTCGAACGGGCACGCGAGTTCGGCGCCACCCGCCGCCGCGACGACTGGCTCGGCGTCTCGGGGGACATCGGCAACTACGGCCGCACGGTCGGCATCCTCTCCGCCTCGCTGATCGGGCGCCGGGTGATCGAACTCCTGCGGCCGTACGACCTCCGGGTGCTGCTGCACGACCCGTACGTCAGTGACGAGGCGGCGGCGGCGCTCGGCGTGCGGCCCGTCGGCATCGCGGAACTCTTCGCGAGCAGCGACGTCGTCAGCGTGCACACGCCGCTGCTGCCCGCCACCCGCGGTCTCGTCGGCCACGACCTGCTCGCCGCGATGCGCCACGACGCCGTACTCATCAACACCGCCCGCGGCGCCGTGCTCGACCAGGACGCCCTCACCGAGGCCGCCACGGCGGGCCGCATCCGGGCCGTCCTCGACGTCACCGACCCCGAAGTACTGCCCCCCGACCACCCGTTGTGGGACTGCGGCAACGTCACCATCACCCCGCATCTCGCAGGATCGCAGGGCAACGAGTGGGGCCGCCTCGCCGATCTCGCCGTCGCCGAGCTCGGCCGCTGGGCCGCCGGCGACGGCTTCGCCCATCCCGTACGACGCGAAAGGCTGGCCTACCTCGCATGAGCATCCCCGGACTGCCCGAAGAGAACCGGGAGTTGAGCCCGCACACCGGCTACACACGCGAGCACTGGGAGGCCGCCGCCGACGGTCTCCTGGGCGCCGCCTGGCAGTGGGCGACACCGCACGGCGCCCTCCTCGACCTGCCGGGACGGCCCTCCGCGTCGGGCGTGCGGTCGGACGGCCTGGAGGGATACGCCCGCACCTTCCTCGCCGCCGCGTTCCGGGTGGCGGGCGCCGAGGGCAAGGACTCGCACGGCTGGCTCGACCGGTACGCGCGGGGCCTCGCGGCGGGCACCCGCACACCGGGCCGTGACGACACCGAGTCCTGGCCCGTCATCCTCGACCACCACGTCCAGGGCCAGCCCATGGTCGAATCCGCTTCCGTGGCGCTCGGCCTGCGCCTGACCCGCCCCTGGCTGTGGGACCGCCTGGACGGCGACGTACAGGACCGTGCGGAGGAGTGGCTGCGCGGCGCGCTCCGCCACGTCCCCGCACCCAACAACTGGTACCTCTTCCCCTACACCGTGGCCGGCTTCCTGGAGTCGGTGGGCCGCGGCGACGCGGAGACGGCCCGGGTCCGCGAACGGGCCCTGGAACTCCTGGCGTCTTGGTATCGCGGGCAGGGCTGGTACGCCGACGGTGACGGCCGCGCCTTCGACCACTACAACGGCTGGGCACTGCACCTCTACCCGACGCTCGACGCCCAACTGGCAGACGACAAGCGCCAGTCGGAGGTCCACGGCCCCCGTCTGCGCGAGCACCTGGAGAGCTTCGGGCTCCTCTTCGGCGGCGACGGCGCCCCGATCCACTTCGGCCGCTCCCTGACCTACCGGTTCGCCGCGGCGGCGTCCGTCGCCCTCGGCGCGGTCACCGGCCACACCCCGCTCACCCCCGGCACCTCGCGCCGCCTCCTGAGCGGATCGCTGCGCTACTTCCTCGACCGCGGCTCCGTCGGCGGCGACGGACTGCTCAGCCTCGGCTGGCACGGCCCCCACGAGGCGAGCCTGCAGAACTACTCGGGGCCCGCGTCGCCGTACTGGGCGTCGAAGGCGTTCGTCTGCCTGCTCGCCCCGGCCGGCCACCCCCTCTGGACGTCGACCGAGGAACCGGCGCCCAGCGAGACCCGCGACCGCGTGCTCGCACTGCCCGCACCCGGCCTGCTGGTGCACAGCACCCGCGCGGACGGGGTGGTCCGGCTGCACAACCACGGCAGCGACCACGCGCGCCCGCACGAGGCGCAGTCGGCCACGCACGAGGACCCGCTCTACGCCCGCCACGCCTACTCCACCCGGACAGGCCCCACGGCGCGCGGCAACACCCCGGACAACCACATCGCCGTAGAAGTGGCGGGCGTACGCAGCGCCCGCTGTCGCATCGAGCCGCTCGGCGCCGACAACGGCGAGGACTGGGGCTGGGCCGCATCCCGGCACACCCCTGTCTTCGTCAGCGGCCCGCCCATGGTGCCGGGGCTGAGCGTCGAGAGTGTCACCGTGGCGAAGGGGTGCTACGAACTGCGCGTCCAACGCGTCATCGGCGCACCGCGCGGCGCCCGCGTCACGCACACGGGGTGGGCGACCGGGCCGGAGGAGAACCTGCACTCCGCGGTCCATCCACTGCACGGCTGGACCGCCCAGGACGAGCAGCGCGCACCCCAGGGCACCGCGTTCACCCGGTGGGCCCGCATGCCGCGCCTCACCGCCGACACGGAGGGCACGTCCCTCTACGCGGCCCTCGCGCTGCTCACCGGGGAGGCGGAACCCGCGCCCCTGGCGGAGGCGGTCACCGGGGTGGACGCGACGACCGACGGGATTGAGGTGCGGTGGGCCGACGACGGTGCCACCACACGGATCTCCTTCGAACCCCTCGCCGTGGAACACCTCGAGGCTCCGGTGGACTGACGGTTCAGGGGGGTGGGCTGATGGTTCAGGCGGTTGGGCACACTGGCGGACCATGGGCATGTTCACCGTCGGCCACGGCATCTCCGTCTTCGCCGAATCCCGTCCGTACGAGGTGACCCGGCACCGGCATCCCGCCTGGAAGCTCGTTCTGCCGGCCGGCGGACACGTCAGCGTCGGGACGGACGCGGGGGCGGGGGTGCTGGTGCCGCCAGGCCTCGAGCACGGCTGCGGCACCTCGTCGGGCTTCGTCGCCGTCTTCCTCGAACCATGGCGCGTGCCGGGCGCGGCCCACGCCGTGCGGCCGCGCCGGCTCGACGCGGCGCGCACGAGGAGGCTGCGCGACGCGCTGGGGCCGCAGCTGGACGGCGCGGCCCTGCGCGCCGAACTGGCCGTGTTCGCCGGGCCGCCGACCGCCGTCGACGCACGCGTACGGCATGCGGTCCTGACCTGCGGCCGGGCCGCCCGGCTCGACGCCGTCGCCGCCGACGTCGGGCTCTCCCCGGCGCGGCTGCGCACGCTGGTCCGCACGGAGGTGGGCATCCCGCTCGGCACCCTGCGGCAGTGGGAGCGGCTGCGGACCGCCGTCGGCTCGCTCGTCCAGGGCGGTACGGACATCGCCGAGGCCGCCACCGCCGCCGGCTTCGCGGACCAGGCGCACCTCACCCGCACCGTCCGCAGGCTCGCGGGCCGCACGCCGGGCTCGCTGCGGCCCGGCCTGCTTGACCCTCACGCCACGTCAGGCCGCAGGGTGGACCCCGACGAAAGGCGAGGTCCATGAGTTACACCGTGGGGCAGGTCTCCGGGTTCGCCGGGGTGACCGTCCGTACCCTCCACCATTACGACCGGGCCGGGCTGCTCACACCCAGCGAGCGCACCTCCGGCGGCTACCGGCTCTACAGCGAGGCCGACCTGGCCCGCCTCCAACAGATCCTCTTCTACCGCGAACTCGGCTTCGCCCTGGAGGAGATCGCGGAGATCCTCGCGGACCCGCAGGCCAACGCCCTCGACCAGCTGCGCGCCCGGCACAAGGCGCTGGTCGAGCAGATCGGCAAGCTGGGGCGCCTGGTGGAGGTCGCCGAGCGGGCGATGGAGGTGCAGCAGACCGGCGTACGGCTCAGCCCGCAGGAGCGGTTCGAGGTGTTCGGGGAGATCACCTTCGATCTGAGTTACGCCACCGAGGCCGAGCTGAAGTGGCAGGGCAGCGCCGGCCACCGCGAGGCGATGAGCCGCGCCGCCGCCCACTCCAAGGAGGACTGGGCGCTGCTCATGGGCGAGGCGGCGCGGTGGCGCGAGCGGCTCGTCGCGGCGTTCGACGCGGGAGAGCCCGCCGATGGGGAGCGCGCGATGGCCCTGGCCGAGGAGCACCGCCGACACATCTCCCGCTGGTTCACTCCGTGCCCGCCCGACATGCACATCCGCGTCGCCGACGATTTCGCCGAGGACCCGCGCGCCTTCGCCCTCGTCGTGCCGCCCTCCCGACAGCGTCCCGGCCTTGCGGTGTTCCTGCATGCCGCGGTGCATGCCAATGCCCGAGCCAACCTTCAAGGTAAAGCTAAACCTGAGGTTGAGGGTGGGGTCGGGT
>NZ_SRIC01000073.1 GCF_004684775.1 Streptomyces sp. MZ04 | reverse complement strand
GAGGAGTCGGATCCGCACCCCGCGAGCCCCACCACCATCAGTCCCGCAACAGCGCAGCCGGTCACGCCCCGCAGCCCCATCCGTCCGTCCCTCCCCAGGCGACACACTGACCTTACAGCCGGGGCCTAGGTCTCGTCGGGTTGCTGCTGCTCCGGTGACTGCTGCTCCGGTGACTGCTGCTTCACGGGTTCGGCGACTTCGTCCACGCACGCCTCGCACTGCGGGTTGTGGCACGGGCCAGGGCCCCACACGGGGACGTACGCCCCGAGCACCTTCCGCCGCTTGATGGCCGTACCGACAGGCCGTCCGCAGGTCGGGCACACCGGCTCGTCCTGCGGGCGGGCGCGGGACCGGCTCCCATCGCTGCCCATACGTCCAGGATATGGCGGTGTGCGCGGGGCGGATAGTCCAGCCGGGGGTCTACTGATCCAGCCGGGGGTCGGCCATGAAGCCCCTCTCTAATTCCCGCCGCCTTTTCGGGGCCGAAACGGACGCATTCCGTCCGTGTCGAACTCCCCGTCCACCACCTGGCGCGCCAGCTCCGAAAGCCGCAGCCGATTCGCCCGCGCATGCCCCCGCAGCGCCGTGAACGCCTCGTCGACCGTGCACTGCCAGCGCTCGGCGAGCACGCCCTTCGCCTGTTCGATGCTGACCCTGCTGCTGAGCGCCGCCTGCAACTGGCCGCGCTCCTCCTCGCTCTGCTCCAGGGAACGCCGCTGCACGATGACGATCGTGGCGACGTCCGCGAGGGCCTGCGCGAGCGCCACCTCGTCGGGGCCCAGCACATCCCCCCGCGCGTGGAAGAGGTTCAGCGCGCCGATGACCTCGCCCCGCAGCCGCAGGGGCAGCACCTGCGCCGTCGAGAACCCGGCCGCCAGCGCGTTCTGGGCGAACTCCGGCCAGACGGCGGACGCCTCCCGGCCGCCGAGGGCGATGTTCGTGTGCGCCGTGCCCGACCGGCAGCAGTCCAGGCTCGGCCCCTGGACCTCCTGCAGGGAGAACAGATCGAGCACCCAGGGCTGCCCGCTGGACGCCGCGCCGAGCCGCAGCCGGCCATCGGGCTCGGCCAGCATGACGCCGGCCGCCGTCGAGCCGAGCAATTCCACACAGCGCACGGTGAGGTTGTGCAGGAACTCGGCGACGTCGAATTCATCGGCCAGGGAGCCAGCCACTTCCACGAGGGCCTCCGCCACAAGTAATGCGCGGGATGCGGTAGTTGAAGTGTCGCCGGATGCGGAACCCGAAGTCTCGCGGGATACGCCGACCAACATCTCGTGAAGCAGTTGGCAGGACATGAGATGCACACCCTTCGTCGCGCCCGCGGACAGCACAGCCGCAATGTAGCGACTTTATGCGAATCGTCGGCTGTCGCGGCCCGAATCGGGCGACTGCGGTTCCCGCCACATCGGCCACATCCGCGGACCGTCCGGCAGATCGATGGCGCTCCCGGTGAAAGCGAATCCCAACCGTGTGTACAGCGCACGACTGCGGCTGCTGCTCGCCTCCAGATAGGCGTGCAGCCCTTCGCGGTCGCACCGGTCGAGTACGCCGTCGATCAGCGCGGAGCCGAGCCCTTCGCCCTGCCGCTCGGGGCGCACGCCGATCATGTGCAGATACTGGTGGGCCCGGTCGGAGGGGTGCGCCTCGGTGGTGAGCCGGCCGATCTCCTCGATCCGCGTGTTCCGCGGATCGACGGCCTCGCGGAGCTGCGCGGGCCCGTCCTCGCCGTCATCGTGCGCACCCGCGGGGACGGACCACCACAGGGCGACGGCCGCGCCGTCCTCCGTGATGTCGACGTACCCCTCGCTCAGCGCCATGTCGAGGAAGGCGGCCATCAGGCCGCTGTGCCTCTCGCGGCGGTACTCCCGGTCGGGAAAGACCCAGCCGCTCACCGGATCGTCCTGGAACGCCGCGTCGAGCAACCGGACCACTTCCGTCCTGTCGCTCTCGCCGGCTCTCCGGATCGCTACTCCCACGGCCCGCCCCTTAACCCCTCGACTGCCCCTCGGCCACGCCCGCCCTGCCACGCTCAACTGCGTGTCCCGCGCCGCCGGTTGCAGCCTAAGTGATCGCGCCCCCGCACATGGCCGGGCCCCGCACCCTGTCCGGATATCGGCGGAGTGCGGGGCCCTGCTGACCTGTCCCTCTGACCTGTCCCTCTGACCTGTCCCTCTGACCTGTCCCTCTGACCTGTCCCTCTGACTCGTCCCTCGCTTGTCGCGCGCCTCGTGGATCTCCTCTCGGTACCTGTGGTTCTCCTCGGTACGTTCAGTGCGTACGCCGTGTCACGAACTCCGCGAGGGCCAGCAGGCCGCCCGCCGCCTCCGGGACCGGCACCGCGCCGGCCAGCTGGTTGACCGCGCGGGACATCCGGTCCGCCGCGTGCAGCAGCGCCCAGTCCCTGCCGCCCGCCGCCTCGACGGCGCGGACCGTGCGGTCCAGGTCGCCCTCGGCGGGCGGCCGCCCGTACAGCTCGGCCAGTTCGTCGGCGGCCGGGGTGCCGGACGCCAGCGCGGCGACCACCGGCAGGGACTTCTTGCGGGCGATGAGGTCGGCACCGGCCGCCTTGCCGGTGCGGCCCGGGTCGCCCCAGATGCCGATCACGTCGTCGATGAGCTGGAAGGCGAGCCCGGCCTCGCGGCCGAACCCGTCGAGCGCGTCCACCTCGGCGCGCCCCGCGCCCGCGTACAGCGCCCCCAGCGCACAGGCGGCCCCGAGCAGCGCCCCCGTCTTGGCCTCGGCCATGGCGAGGCACTCGTCGAGCGTGACCTCGTCGGGGCCCCGGCTCTCCAGCGCGCAGTCCGCGTGCTGGCCCGCGCAGAGCTCCACCACGCAGGAGGAAAGGCGCGCGGCCGCCGCCGATGCCGCTGGGTGCGGGTCCTCGGCGAGCAGCCGAAACGCCAGCGCCTGCATGGCGTCACCGGCCAGGATCGCGTCGGCCTCGCCGAACACGGTCCAGGCGGTGGGCCGGTGCCTTCGGGTGGTGTCGCGGTCCATGACGTCGTCGTGCAGCAGGGTGAAGTTGTGGGTCAACTCCACGGTGGCGGCGGCCCGGACGGCCATCGCCTGGTCCCCGCCGAGCGCCCGCACCGCGGCGAGCACGAGCGCCGGCCTGATGGCCTTGCCCGCGTGCCCCGCGGCCGGTGTGCCGTCCGCGTGCTCCCAGCCGAAGTGGTAGAGCGCGACGCGGCGCATCGATCCGGGCAGCGAATCGACGGCCCGGCGCAGCTCCGGGTCGACGCGGAGCCGCGCCGACGCCAGGATCTCCGCCGCCTCGTGCCCCTCGTACGCATCGGCAGTGCCCTGTGCCATCTCCGTCATGTCCGTCGTCGTGTCCGTCATGGACTCACCCCGGGAAGGATGCGGACGGTGGCGTTTCCTGGGCCTGTGGGCGCGTACGGGGTGGGTCTACCCTGCCGCGCGACCACAGACACGGGCTCACGACCAGCGGCCGATCTCGACGTTCTCCAGTACGCCGAGCGCGTCCGGCACCAGGACCGCCGCCGAGTAGTACGTCGACACCAGGTACGAGATGATCGCCTGCTCGCTGATGCCCATGAAGCGCACCGACAGGCTCGGCTCGATCTCGTCCGGGATGCCCGCCTGGTGGAGGCCGATGACACCCTGCTCCTCCTCTCCCGTACGCATACAGATGATGGAGGTGGTGCGGGCCTCGGTGACCGGGATCTTGTTGCACGGGAAGATCGGTACCCCGCGCCAGGTGGGGATGCGGTTGCCCCCCATGTCGATGGTCTCCGGCACGAGCCCGCGCTTGTTGAGCTCGCGGCCGAACGCGGCGATCGCGCGCGGGTGGGCGAGGAAGAGCTTCGAACCCCGCCTGCGGCTGAGCAGTTCGTCCATGTCGTCCGGGCTCGGCACGCCGTCGTGCGGCTGCAGCCGCTGCTCGTACTCGCAGTTGTGGAGCAGGCCGAACTCGTGGTTGTTGATCAGCTCGTGCTCCTGGCGCTCCTTGAGCGCCTCGACCGTGAGCCGCAGCTGCTGCTCGGTCTGGTTCATCGGCTGGTTGTAGAGGTCGGCCACGCGCGAGTGGACCCGCAGCACGGTCTGGGCGACGCTCAGTTCGTACTCGCGGGGCGCCGCCTCGTAGTCGACGTAGGTGCCCGGCAGCACGGCCTCGCCGACGTGTCCGGCGGAGAGGTCGATGGGCGCCTCGCCGAAGTTGTTCGTCCGCTGGGCCGGGACGGCCCGCAGCCGCTGGAGATGGTCGCCGAGCGAGTCCGCGCGCTCCGCGACCTGGTCGAGGTCCTGGCGGGGCAGCGTGAGCACGGTGCACGCGGTCACCGCGCGGATCGTGTACTCCCAGATGGCCTCCGGGTCGAGCAGGGACTGATCGCCGAAGTAGGAACCGTCGGCGAGCGTCCCGAGGACGGTGTCGTCGCCGTAGGGTCCGGTGCCGATCTTCTCGACCTTGCCGTGCGCGAGCAGGAACGCCTCGTCGGCCTGGCTGCCGAAGGAGGCGATGACCTCGCCGGGGGCGAACTCCCGCTGCTGACAGCGCTGGGCGAGTTCGCCGAGCACCTCGAGGTTCTCGTAGTCCCGCAGGACCGGCAGCTCGCCGAGTTCCGCGGGGATGACCTGGACCCGGTCCCCCGTCTTCACGAACGTGACCCGGCCGTCGCCGACCGAGTAGCTCAGCCTCCGGTTCACTCGATACGTACCGCCCTGCACCTGCACCCATGGCAACGTCCGCAGCAGCCAGCGGGAGCTGATCTCCTGCATCTGCGGCGCGGACTTGGTGGTGGTGGCCAGATTCCGTGCGGCCGAAGTACCCAGACTCTGCTGCGGCTTCGCCTGCTCCGCACGGACCTCTTCGCCTACCGACATTGGCTATGCCCTCCCGATCAAGCGTGATCTGCGCCGACAACACTTGCAGCACGGCGTGTGCCCGCGCCATTACACAAACGAGCGGGAATGGATCACCAAGGACGGGGCAACCCCCGCGTATGGGATGTTCGGGGAACTCCGAGATCCCGGCACCCGTTGAACGAGTGACTTCACAGGCACCACGACGGACACCACCCGCATCAATCGGCAATCGGCAATCGGCAGGAGACGGCAATGGCAGGCTTCCTGGATCGCGCCAAGGAACAGGCGCAGCGGGGACTCAATCAGGGCAAGCAGAAGCTCGACGAAGTCCAGGCGCACCGCGCGGGCGGCGATCTCCTGAAGAAGCTGGGCGCGGCGTACTACGCGCAGCAGCGCGGCACCGGCTCCCCGCAGGACACGCAGCAGGCCCTGCAGGCGCTCGAGGCCCACATCGCGACGCACGGGGACGCGTTTGTGCACGGCGGCGACCACCGCGGCTGACCGAATCGGCTCGCACGGCGCCCGAACAGCCACGGAATACGTCCGAACGGCTGGTCCGGTCACCGTAGTTCCGGTAAAAGCGGACATACGAGACGGTCCGCGACCGGCGGCCGTCGCGCTCCGCGAAGGAGTCAGCCATGGCCCCACCCATGTCCGCGGGCAGGTTTCTCGACGTGCTCAGGGACGAAGGCGTGACGGTCGTCGAAGTCGGCGATTGGGAGCACCACAACCGCAACCACAAGGGCCCGTGGGGCCAGGTGCACGGCGTGATGATCCACCACACCGTCACCTCCGGCAGCCAACGGACGGTGGAGATCTGCCGCGACGGCTACGCGTCCCTGCCGGGGCCGCTCTGTCACGGCGTCATCACCAAGGACGGCCGCGTGCACCTCGTCGGCTACGGCCGCGCCAACCACGCGGGGCTCGGTGACGATGACGTACTGCGCGCCGTGATCGCCGAAAAGAGGCTCCCCCCGGACAACGAGGCGAACACCGACGGCAACCGCCACTTCTACGGCTTCGAGTGCGAGAACCTCGGCGACGGCAAGGATCCGTGGCCGGACGAACAGCTGGAGGCCATCGAGCGGGTCTCGGCAGCCATCTGCCGACACCACGACTGGACGGAACGCTCGGTGATCGGCCACCTGGAATGGCAGCCGGGCAAGATCGACCCCCGCGGCTTCACCATGGACTGGATGAGGGACCGCATCGGAGAACGCCTCAAGTAGCCCCGGCCCGAGGTGCAGGCAGAATGGCGGGGTGAGCACCACCCCGCCGGCAGGTCTGCACCCGCGCCTCCCCACCCCTCTCCAGGAAGTGGAGGACGACCGCTTCGACCGGCACGGCGTGCGCCTCACGCTCAAGCGGGACGACCTGATCCACCCGGATCTCCCGGGCAACAAGTACCGAAAGCTGGCCCTGAACCTGGAGGCGGCGCTCGCCGCGGACCACCCCGCCCTGCTGACCTTCGGCGGCGCCTACTCCAACCATCTGAGGGCAACCGCGGCCGCCGGCCGCCTCCTGGGTATGGCCACCATCGGCATGGTCCGCGGCGACGAACTCGCCGACCGCCCCCTGAACCCGTCCCTGGCCCAGTGCACGGCGGACGGCATGCGCCTGCACTTCGTCGACAGATCGACGTACCGACGAAAGGCGGACCCCGAGATCCTCGCCGCGCTCCTGCGCGAGACCGGCGCGGAGGACTCATACGTCATCCCCGAAGGCGGCAGCAACCCCCTCGCCGTACAGGGCTGCACGGCTCTCGGCGAGGAACTCCGCGGCCGCACGGACGTCGCAGCCGTCGCCTGTGGCACCGGCGGCACCCTGGCGGGCCTGGCCGCGGGCCTCGCCCCGGACCAGCGGGCCCTCGGCATACCGGTGCTCAAGGGCGGTTTCCTCGGCGACGACATAGCGGAGTTGCAGCGGCGGACCTTCGGCGCCCGCACCCCCAACTGGGACCTGGACGAACGCTTCCACTGCGGCGGCTACGCCCGCACCACCCCCGAACTCACCGCCTTCGCCGAGGACTTCGAGGACCGACACGGCCTCTCCGTAGAGCGCGTCTACGTGGCCAAGCTCCTGTACGCGCTGACCGCCCTCTCCGAAGAGGGCGCTTTCGCCCCCGGCACCACCGTCACGGCGGTGATCACGGCAACGGACAAGGCGCCGGGACAGGATCAGTCCTCGACCTCCCGGTAGGCCGCCGCCTCCTCCAGGTCCAGCTTGCGCAGCAGCGTCCGCATCATCTCGTCGTCGATGCGCCGCTCGTCCCGCATCTTCACGAACACCTCCCGCTCCGCGGCGATCGCCTCCCTGGTGAGCCTGCGATAGGTGTCGTCCGCCGACTCCCCCGTCACGGGGTTGGGTTGCCCGAGCCGTTCCCACACGGAGTTGCGGCGCCGTTCGAGAACGGTGCGCAGACGGTCCTGAAGGGGCTGTGGAAGGCGGTTGCGCTCGTCCCGCATCAGTTCGTCCACCCGCTGCTCCGCGGCCTCCGAGGCGGCGTTCTGGGCCTGCGCCTCCGCGAGGGTCTCCGCCTGGGCGTCCCGGCCCGGCAGTTTCAGGACACGGATCAGCCACGGCAGCGAGAGCCCCTGCGCGACCAGCGTGGCGATCACCGTGGTGAAGGTCAGGAAGAGCACCAGGTTGCGCGCCGGGAAGGGCTCCCCGTCGTCCATGACGAGCGGGATGGAGAAGGCGATCGCCAGCGAGACCACCCCGCGCATCCCGGCCCAGCTGACGATCAGTGGCCGCCGCCAGTCCATGTCGCTCTCGCGCTCTCTGATCCGCGGCGACAGACGCGGCAGGTAGGTGGCCGGGTACGACCACACGAAGCGCATGGCGACGACGAAGAAGAAGACCCCCAGGGCGTACCAGGCGGCCTGCACCCCGCTGTACTCGCCGAGCCCCTTGAGCACGAGCGGCAGTTGGAGCCCGATGAGCGCGAACACCGCCGACTCCAGGATGAAGGCGACCACCTTCCACACCGCGGCCTCCTGGAGCCGCGTCTCGAAGTCGACCTCCCAGGAGCGGTGCCCCAGGTACAGGGCGACGACGACCACGGCGAGCACTCCGGAGGCCCCGACCTGCTCGGCGGCCGCGTACGCGACGAAGGGGATCAGCAAGGAGAGCGTGTTCTGCAGCATCGCCTCCTTCATGTGCCTGCGCAGCCAGTGGATCGGCACCATGAGGACGAGCCCGACCCCGACCCCGCCGACCGCGGCCACCAGGAACTCCCTGATCCCGCCCGACCAGCTGGCACCCTCGCCGACCGCCGCCGCGAGGGCGACCTTGTAGGCGGTGATCGCGGTCGCGTCGTTCACCAGGGACTCGCCCTGCAGGATCGTGGTGATGCGCGACGGCAGCCCCACCTTGCGCGCGATGGCCGTGGCCGCCACCGCGTCGGGCGGCGCGATCACCGCCCCGAGGACCAGGGCGGCGGTCAACGGCAGGTCGGGGATGAGCAGATACGCGAGCCAGCCGACCGACAGGGTGGCGAAGAGCGTGTACCCGACCGAGAGCAGCGCCACGGGCCTGATGTTGGCGCGCAGATCCAGGTACGAGCTCTCCAGGGCCGCGGTGTGCAGCAGCGGCGGCAGGATCAGCGGCAGCACGATGTGCGGGTCCAGGTGGTAGTCCGGGACCCCGGGCACGTACGCGGCGCCGAGCCCCACCGCGACGAGGAGCAGCGGCGCGGGCACCGGCGTCCAGCGCGCGGCTCCGGCCACCGCCGCGCTCGCCGCGATCAGCGCCACCAGGGGCAATACGTCCATCGGCCAGGCCCTTCGCGAAACGCGTTCCCGTCGTAACCTGGCAATCATGAACGAGTGCCCGCACGTCGCAGCGCTGCCGCACCCCGAACCGACGCCGCTGACCGACACCTGCCCGGAATGCCTCGCGGTCGGCAGTCACCCGGTGCAACTGCGGCTCTGTCTGGTCTGTGGCCATGTGGGCTGCTGCGACTCCTCGCCCTTCCGGCACGCGACGGCACACTTCAAGGACACCGGGCATCCGGTGATGAGGACCTTCGAACCGGGCGAGAGCTGGCGTTGGTGCTTCGTGGACGGTTCGATCGTCTGAGGCCTGGGTACGTCAACCCGACGCCCTTACTCTCCAATTGGGCCCGCGCGACCCCTAGCCACTGTCCGTACCCGTAGGCTTACTATGAGTGACAGGAACGGAGCGGGGTCCCCGGGACACGGAACAGGGGAGCGCGGTAGCGTCACCGCTGAACTACGTGGCGCGTTACCCGTGTGACGCTGTACCGGACTGCCGCTGTGCGGCGGACCTGGAGCCCCGAAAGTGCTTGTACCACCTTGGAGGTGAGGGTGTCCCAGATCGCAGGCGAGCCCGGGAATCAGGACTTCGTCGAGGTCCGCCTTCCGGCTGCGGGTGCCTACCTGTCGGTGCTGCGTACGGCCACGGCCGGTCTCGCGGCGCGTTTGGACTTCACTCTCGACGAGATCGAGGACCTCCGGATCGCGGTCGACGAGGCCTGCGCGATCCTGCTCCAGCAGGCCGTGCCCGGATCGGTGCTCAGCTGCGTCTTCCGGCTCGTCGACGACTCGTTGGAGGTGACCGTTTCGGCGCCGACCACGGACGGCCGGGCCCCGGAGCGGGACACCTTCGCCTGGACTGTGCTGTCCGCCCTCGCGGGTCAGGTCGACTCCTCGGTGGCCGAGGACAACACCGTCTCGATCAGCCTCTACAAGAAGCGCGGCGCGGGACCCGGGCCGGCGTGAGGAACGGGGACGGGCCGGTGCGGGACGAAGAGCGCGGCACACGAGGTCTGCCGGTCGGCAGCGGTACGCCGGCCAGGGGGCGCGAGACGCCCGTGGAGCCGGCTCTCGCGAGCATCCCCGAGCAGCAGGCCAGGCCGCACCCGGAGGACCCGGAGCAGCCGGGCCCCTCGGTGGTGGCCGACGCGTCGGAGCAGGCAGAGCCGACCGCCCAGGAGGAGCGCGAGCAGCCCTCCGTCCGGGGCGGCGCGCAACGGGCGGGATACATGAGCGAACACGGTGAGCAGCAGCACACCCGGCACGATCCGCAGGACCGCAGCGGTGCACGCGCGATGTTCATCGAGCTGCGCACGCTGAAGGACGGCAGCCCCGAGTACGCGGAGCTGCGCAACCGGCTGGTCCGTATGCACCTGCCGCTCGTCGAGCACCTGGCCCGCCGCTTCCGCAACCGGGGCGAGCCTCTTGACGACCTGACGCAGGTCGCCACGATCGGCCTGATCAAGTCGGTCGACCGGTTCGACCCGGAGCGCGGCGTGGAGTTCTCCACGTACGCGACGCCCACGGTCGTCGGCGAGATCAAGCGCCACTTCCGCGACAAGGGGTGGGCGGTCCGGGTCCCGCGGCGTCTTCAGGAGCTGCGGCTCGCCCTGACCACGGCGACGGCCGAGCTCTCCCAGCAGCACGGCCGCTCCCCCACGGTGCACGAGCTGGCGCAGAAACTGGCGATCTCCGAAGAGGAGGTCCTGGAGGGCCTGGAGTCGGCCAACGCGTACTCCACGCTGTCCCTGGACGTCCCCGACACGGACGACGAGTCCCCGGCGGTCGCGGACACCCTGGGCGCGGAGGACGAGGCCCTGGAGGGCGTCGAGTACCGGGAGTCGCTCAAGCCGCTCCTGGAGGACCTCCCGCCGCGCGAGAAGCGCATCCTGCTGCTGCGGTTCTTCGGGAACATGACGCAGTCGCAGATCGCGCAGGAGGTCGGCATCTCGCAGATGCATGTCTCCCGGCTCCTCGCCCGCACCCTCGCGCAGCTGCGCGAGAAGCTCCTGGTCGAGGAGTAGGCCACCCCTACGGGGGCGGCTATTTCACGTCGTCCTGTACGTTGCCGGGGCCCCGGATGCCGAGGGCCTCGGTCGTGGCGGGGTTGACCAGCAGGACGAGCCCGGTGATGGCGATGGCGGCCAGCACGATGCCGCCGGGAATCGCCACGCTGTCCGCCTGCAACAGCTGCCAGGCCACCGGCAGCGCCAGGATCTGCGTGATGATCGCGGGCCCCCTGCTCCAGCCGCGCAGCCGCAGCAGTCCGCGCGCGGCGAGCAGCGGCAGGAGCGCGAGGACGATCAGGGTGACGCCGCCGGTGAGGGCCTGGTCCGGCTTGTCGGGGTCACCCGCGAGGCCCATCACGAGCATGTACACACCCATGGCGAGGAGACCGGCACCCTCCAGCGCCACGAGCGCCGCCGCAGCCGTCAGGCGTGGGGGCCGCGGGCCTGGTTCCGGGGCTTCGGGGGTGGGCTTCCGCTCAGTACTCACCCCTGCAGCGTAGCTGTGCGTATCCACGATCTTCTCGGCGGTCCGGACCCTCGGTCTAGGCCGGGTAAAGACCGCTAGGTACTCTGCTTCGCATGCGTGCACTTCTTGTGATCAATCCAGCGGCAACCACCACCAGCGCGCGCACGCGTGACGTACTGATCCATGCGCTGGCCAGCGAGATGAAGCTCGAGGCCGTCACCACGGAGTACCGCGGCCACGCCCGGGACCTGGGCAGACAGGCCGCGGAGAGCAAGGACATCGAGCTGGTGGTCGCCCTCGGTGGCGACGGCACGGTCAACGAGGTCGTCAACGGTCTGCTGCACCAGGGACCCGACCCGCACCGGCTGCCCCGCCTGGCCGTCGTCCCCGGCGGCTCCACGAATGTCTTCGCGCGGGCCCTCGGGCTCCCGAACGACGCCGTGGAGGCGACCGGCGCCCTGCTCGACGCGTTGCGTGAGGGAAGCGAACGGACGGTGAGCCTGGGTCGCATCTCGGGCACTCCCGGCACGGAGGACGAAGCCGTCCCCGGGCGCTGGTTCACCTTCGCCGCCGGGTTCGGCTTCGACGCGGGAGTGGTCGGCCGGGTCGAACAGCAAAGGGAACGCGGGAAGCGCTCCACTCATGCGCTTTATCTGCGTCAGGTGTTTCGTCAGTTCCTCGACGAGCCGCACCGCAGGCACGGAATGATCACGCTGGAACGGGCCGGCGAGGACCCCGTGACGGACCTGGTCCTTTCCATAGTCTGCAACACCTCTCCCTACACCTACCTGGGCAATCGCCCGATGTACGCCTCCCCGCAGGCCTCCTTCGAGACCGGCCTCGACGTGCTCGGTCTGAGCAAGCTCTCGACCACCGCGGTGGCCCGGTACGGGACCCAGCTCCTGACCTCGACGCCCGATCGCGGACCACACGGCAAGCACGCGGTCACGCTGCATGACCTCACCGACTTCACCTTGCATTCCAAGGTGCCGCTGCCCCTCCAGATGGACGGTGACCACCTGGGGCTGCGGACGAGCGTGACGTTCACAGGCGTACGCCGTGCACTGCGTGTGATTGTGTGAGCAGAAGGCGCCAAAGTCCTTTCACTCGAACGTTTAGGCCAGGGTCCACCCCATAGAAGTACGGCTGTGACCCAGCCGACACTGAGGAATCAAAAAAAACTTCTCGGAAGGGGTTGTATCCGCCGCCGAGGTTTGCGAATCTCTACATGGCGATCGGGACGGCCCGCAACATCGGCCCCACAGAGAGCCAGAACCCCCTCCTCAAACGAACAGGACATCGTCACGCACATGTGACGAAAGTCCCTTCCGCTGTCAGGGGATTCGTGAAAGCGTTCACATTCACAAGCAACCTGCTTGTAATACCTAGGAGAGGTAGCAGCCATGGACTGGCGTCACAACGCCGTTTGCCGCGAGGAAGACCCCGAGCTCTTCTTCCCCATCGGCAACACCGGTCCTGCGCTGCTGCAGATCGAGGAAGCCAAGGCCGTCTGCCGCCGCTGCCCCGTCATGGAGCAGTGCCTGCAGTGGGCGCTCGAGTCCGGTCAGGACTCCGGCGTCTGGGGTGGCCTCAGCGAGGACGAGCGCCGCGCAATGAAGCGCCGCGCCGCTCGCAACCGTGCACGCCAGGCCAGCGCCTGACGCTCACGCCCCCTACGAGCCTGAGCCCGGCGGCGCGTACAGCGAGTACGCAACTCCCGCCCCCGAGCCGCAGCCGCGCAGTACCCCCGATGCGCATCGCAACGTGAGCAGCGAGCCCCGGACCACTTCGGTCCGGGGCTCGCTGCTTTTCGTATGCGCGGAGGGCTTCCCGTACGCGATATGCCGGACGTCGTTCGCGGGCGCTACTTGTCGGCGCGTACCGGAATGTCGAGGATGACCTGCGTGCCGCGCTCCGGGGCCCGCACCATGTCGAACGTGCCGCCCAACTCGCCCTCGACCAGGGTGCGCACGATCTGCAGGCCGAGATTGCCCGAGCGGTGCGGATCGAAGTCGTCGGGCAGGCCGACGCCGTCGTCCTGGACGGTGATCAGGAGGCGGGCCTCCTTGGTGGTGCCGCCGCGCACCGCGGAGACCTCGACCGTTCCCGTGTCGCCCTCGCGGAAGCCGTGCTCCAGGGCGTTCTGCAGGATCTCGGTGAGGACCATCGACAGCGGGGTCGCGACCTCGGCGTCCAGGATGCCGAAGCGTCCGGTGCGCCGGCCCGTGACCTTGCCGGGTGAGATCTCCGCCACCATCGCGAGGACCCGGTCGGCGATCTCGTCGAACTCCACGCGCTCGTCCAGGTTCTGGGAGAGCGTCTCGTGCACGATGGCGATGGAGCCCACCCGGCGTACGGCCTCTTCGAGGGCCTCGCGGCCGGTGGCGGAGTCGATGCGGCGGGCCTGCAGGCGAAGGAGTGCGGCGACCGTCTGGAGGTTGTTCTTCACCCGGTGGTGGATCTCCCGGATGGTCGCGTCCTTGGTGATCAACTCCCGCTCGCGGCGACGCAGTTCCGTCACATCGCGAAGGAGTACGAGAGAACCGATGCGCGGGCCCTTGGGCTTGAGCGGGATCGCGCGGAGCTGGATCACGCCGTCGCCGCCCTCGATCTCGAACTCGCGGGGCGCCCATCCGCTGGCGACCTTGGCGAGCGCCTCGTCCACCGGGCCGCGGGACGGGGCGAGTTCGGCGGTCGCCGTGCCGAGGTGATGTCCGACCAGGTCGGCGGCGAGACCGAGCCGGTGGTACGCCGAGAGCGCGTTCGGCGACGCGTACTGGACGATCCCGTCGGCGTCGAGCCGGAGCAGACCGTCGCCCACGCGCGGCGAGGCATCCATGTCGACCTGCTGGCCGGGGAACGGGAAGGAGCCGGCCGCGATCATCTGGGCCAGGTCGGACGCCGACTGGAGGTAGGTCAGCTCCAGGCGCGAGGGGGTGCGCACCGTGAGCAGGTTGGTGTTGCGCGCGATGACACCCAGGACACGCCCTTCCCTGCGTACGGGGATGGACTCGACCCGCACCGGGACCTCTTCGCGCCACTCGGGGTCGCCCTCGCGCACGATGCGGCCCTCGTCCAGGGCGGCGTCGAGCAGCGGGCGGCGGCCGCGCGGGACGAGGTGGCCGACCATGTCGTCCTGGTAGGAGGTGGGGCCGGTGTTCGGCCGCATCTGCGCCACGGAGACATAACGGGTGCCGTCGCGGGTGGGGACCCACAGCACGAGGTCGGCGAAGGAGAGGTCGGAGAGCAGCTGCCACTCCGAGACCAGCAGATGCAACCACTCGAGATCGGAGTCACCGAGAGCGGTGTGCTGGCGGACGAGGTCGTTCATGGAGGGCACGTGTGCGAGCGTACCTGGCACTTACCGCGTGTCCGCCCCGGGCGATTCCCGACGAGCCGCGGCGCCAGGGCGGGACCCTCAACCCACCCTCGGCACCGCAGCCCTTCAGGAACACGACCACCGGAATGTGCGGTACCGGCGGCCGATCGGAGGATCCGGCACAGTCAGGGCAGATAGTGCTGGTTCCTCGGTCCGCCCTCCTGTGCGGGAAGGGCGGATGCTTTACCAACGCATTGTGGACTAGACCATTCACCTGTGTCTATGCGTAGGCGGATGTTTATTGTTGTCGACTTCCCTCACTTCCGCCCCCGGTGCCCCAGAAATCACGCCTCCGCCGACCTGGGTGCGGACGCCGGCCAGGCATGCATGGCCAGTTCGGCGACGGCTTCCAGCTCCTGCCTGGTCGCTCCGTCACGGGACTGCTGGGACATGCCCTGCAGTACCGCTCCGGTGTAGCGCGCGAGCGCGGGGGCGTCGATGGTCGAGGGTAGCTCGCCCGCGGCGATCGCGGACCTTATCCGCGACTCGATGGAGCCGACATTGGCGTTGCGCTGGTCACGCAGGCTCTCCTCGACCTCCGGTGTCGCGCAGTTCGTCGCGGCGTAGATGACGAGGCAGCCGCGGGGGTGACCCGCCTCCGTGTACTTGGCCGCGGCCTCGTGCAGCATGCGCGCGACGCCGCCCCGGACGGTCGGCTCCTCCGCGAAGGCGCGGTCGCCGAAGCCGCCGTACGTCTGGCCATAGACCCGTACGACCTCCGCGAACAGGGACTGCTTGTCGCCGAAGGCCGCGTACATGCTCGGCGCGCCGATCCCCATGGCCCGGGTGAGGTCCGTGACCGAGGTCGTCTCGTACCCGTGCTCCCAGAACGTGCGGATGGCCTGCTCCAGCGCGGTCTCGCGGTCGAAGGAGCGGGGGCGTCCACGCTGTTTCGTCGCCATGGAGTGAATTCTATAGCGGGCACTAGAAAAACGGGCCGGGCTCGGCTACGGTTTTTTCTGTAGCGACCACTAGAGAAATCTTCGACGGGAAGAGGGGGCGGCTCACATGGGCGCGCTTGCGGGGAAGACGGCACTGGTCACGGGCGGCAGCCGAGGCATCGGGCGGGGCATCGCCGAGCGCCTCGGACGGGACGGCGCACGGGTCGCCGTGCACTACGGCAGCAATGAGACCGCCGCGAAGGAGACGGTCGCGGCGATCGAGAGGGAGGGCGGCTCCGCCTTCGCGTTCGGCACGGAGCTGGGCGTGCCCGGTGACGCGGAGGCGCTCTGGACGGAGTTCGACCGGCACGCGGACGGCCTGGACATCCTGGTGAACAACGCGGGGATCGGGCTCTACAGCCATGTGGGAGAGGTCCAGGAAGCGGATTACGACCGGGTGTTCGCGGTCAATGTGAAGGCGCCGTTCTTCATCATCCAAAAGGGCCTCGACCGGCTGCGCGACGGCGGCCGCATCATCAACATCTCCTCCGGAGTCACCCGGATCGCCTTCCCGATCACGATCGGTTACTCGATGACGAAGGGCGCTCTGAACGTCCTGACACACACGCTGGCGCAGGACCTGGGCCCGCGCGGGATCACGGTCAACGCGGTGGCGCCGGGGATCATCGAGACGGAGATGATGACCGGCATCCCCGAGGACCGGCAGTCCGAAATGGCCGGCTACTCGACCTTCGGCCGCATAGGGCAGCCCGCCGATGTGGCGGACGTCGTCGCCTTCGTCGCCTCGGACGACGCGCGATGGGTCACCGGCCAGTACATCGACGCGACGGGAGGCTCGGCCCTGGGGCTGTGACGTCCGACGTCCGACGTGCGGCGGCGCCAGGCGTCCGGCCTCAGACGCCAGGCATCAGGCATCAGGCATCAGGCATCAGGCATCAGGCATCAGGCGTCAGGCGTCAGCGGGTCTCCGTCACCTTCGCGAGGGCGCGGGGTGCGTCCGGGTCCTGGCCGCGGGCGATGGTGACCTCGTAGGCGAGCAGTTGGAGCGGGATGATCTCCAGGATCGGCTGGAGCTCTTCCGGTACGCCGCCGGTCGGCAGGACGAAGCCCGCCGACGCCTGCTCCACCTGCGCCTTCGGGCCGACGACCACGAGGTCCGCGCCGCGCCCGCGCAATCGGTCGAGTACCGGCTGGAGAGCCTCGCCTCCCCTGCCGTCCGTGACGACCGCTATGACGGGCGAGATGTTGTCGACCATGGCGAGCGGGCCGTGCAGGAGGTCCGCGCCGGAGTAGGCGAGGGCGGGGATGTAGCTCGTCTCCATCAGCTTCAGGGCCGCTTCCTTGGCGGTCGGGTAGCCGTAACCACGGGAGGTGATCACCATGCGGTCGGCGAAGCGGTAGCGGGCGGCCAGTGTCCTGATCTCGGGCTGACGGTCCAGGAGTTGGGCGGCGAGTTCGGGCAGCGCGGAGGCGGCCGCGACATCGCCGTCGCGCAGCCCCTCGACGAAGAGATAGAGGGCCAGCAGGGACGCCGTGTAGGTCTTCGTGGCGGGGAGCGCCTTCTCCGGGCCCGCCAGGACGTCGATGTGATGTTCGGAGACGGCGGCCAGCGGTGAGTCCGGATTGTTGGTCACGGAGAGGGTGATCGCGCCGGCGTCGCGGGCGGCGCGGGTCGAGGCCACCAGGTCGGGCGAGCCACCGGACTGACTGACGGTGACGACCAGGACGTCCCGCAGGTCGGGCTTGGCTCCGTAGGCCGTGATGGTGGACATGGAGCTCAGCCCGCAGGGCACGCCGAGGCGGACTTCGAGGAGGTATTTGGCGTACAGGGCGGCGTGGTCGGAGGTGCCGCGTGCGGCGAGGAGGACGAAGCGGGGCTTCTTGGCGGCGACCAGCCGGGCGGTCTCACGGATCTTCGGGGCGCCGTTCTCGAGGATGCGGCGCAGCACCTCGGGCTGTTCGGCCATCTCACGGGACATGATCCGGCCCGGCTGCTCGCTCTGCGGTGCCGTTGTCGTGGCGGTCATGCCTCCACTGTGCTCGCTCGGGGCGCCGCTCGCTCAACGGGCGGGGCGGGGGCGGAGAACCGAGCATGGAACGCGGGAGCGGCCGGGCGTGCGGCGCGGGATGGCGAAGCCCGAGAACCCGAGAACCCGGGGCTCCGGCGGGTCCACTCTGCTAAATTGGTCTAAACCACATAGTCCCCGTGAGTCCTCTCTCCAGAACGGCAGGCCCAGCGTGGAAGTTGTCATCGTCCCGGACGCCAAGGCAGGCGGCGAGCTCATCGCGGAGGCCATGGCCGCCCTGGTGCGCCGCAGGCCTGACGCCCTGCTCGGTGTCGCCACCGGATCCACCCCGCTGCCCATTTACGAGGCCCTGGCCGCCAAGGTCGCCTCCGGTGCCGTGGACGCGTCGCGGGCGCGGATCTGCCAGCTCGACGAGTACGTCGGACTGCCGGCGGGGCATCCCGAGTCCTACCGCTCCGTGGTGCTGCGTGAGGTCGTCGAGCCGCTGGGGCTCAGCGAGGCGTCCTTCATGGGGCCTGACGGCAGCGCGGAGGATGTGCAGGCGGCGTGCGAGGCGTACGACGAGGCGCTCGCGGCGGCCGGGGGTGTCGATCTCCAGCTGCTCGGGATCGGCACGGACGGGCACATCGGGTTCAACGAGCCGTGCTCCTCGCTCGCCTCGCGTACGCGGATCAAGACGCTGACGGAGCAGACGCGGGTGGACAACGCGCGGTTCTTCGACGGGGACATCGAGCAGGTGCCGCATCACGTGATCACGCAGGGCATCGGGACGATTCTCGAGGCTCGGCATCTGGTGCTGCTCGCCACGGGTGAGGGCAAGGCGGATGCGGTGGCCGCGACGGTGGAGGGGCCTGTCGCAGCGGTTGTTCCGGCTTCGGCTCTGCAGTTGCATCCGCATGCGACTGTCGTCGTGGACGAGGCCGCCGCGTCCAAGTTGAAGCTTGGGGAGTACTTCAAGGCCACGTATGCGGCCAAGCCTGCCTGGCAGGGGCTGTAGGCGGCTGGGCTTTACACGTGAAGGTGCCGGGGTGCCCCCTTGCTGGGGGCGCCCCGGCACAGTTCTGCTTGTGATTCGGGTGCGGCCCGGTGGGTGGTCTGTGCCCACCCGTTCCGCCGTGCGGAACGCCTGCCCACAGACGGAACGGGCCGACGGAAAACGGGCAGACGGGCGGGCAGACGACCGGGCAGACGGGCGGGCGGGGCGCTGGGTGCTAGCGGCCTGTGATGATCTCTGCCGCCGCCAAGCCGCACACCCTTGCCGCGCCGTGCGTGGCGATGTGGAGGGAGCCCTGGGGTGGGGACTGGGGGACGCCCATTTCCACCACCACCGTGTCGGGGCGGGATGTCAGCAGGGTGTTCAGGGCCTCTGCCATCCAGGCGTGGCGATGGGCGTCGCGGACGACTGCCACCACCCGCCGCTCCCCCGCCTCGGCCAGCGCCAGCGCACCCGCGTCCGCGCCGGTGAAGCTGCCCGTCTCCGTGCCGGGGAGCAGGCGTTCCAGCTCCGCCGCGACGCCCCACGGGGTCTCGTCGCCCACCGCGATGTTGGCCATCGGCGTGAAGGCGGCGACGTACGGAGCTTCGGTGAGCGGGGCGGTGCAGGAAGCGCCGCGGGTGACCGTCAGGGCGCGGCGGGCCGCGACCAGGCCGATCTCGGTGTCGGGCGCGCCCCCCGAACGGTCGGCCGCGCCCGACACCGAGGTCCAGTGGGCCAGCGCGCGCACGCGGGCGGCCGCGTCGGCGAGGCGTTCCTCGGAGAGTTCGCCCGTGCGTACGGCCGCGACCAGCGCGTCGCGCAGGCGCAGGACCGTCTCGTCGTCCGCGAGGCCGCCGCCCACGCAGATCGCGTCGGCGCCCGCTGCGATGGCGAGGACGCTGCCCCGCTCGATGCCGTACGTGGCGGAGATGGCCTGCATCTCCATGCCGTCCGTGACGATGAGCCCGTCGTAACCGAGCTCGTCGCGCAACACACCTGTCAGGATGCGGTGCGAGAGCGTTGCCGGGTACTCGGAGTCGAGCGACGGGACGAGGATGTGTGCGCTCATCACCGCCCGCGTGCCCGCGGCGATCGCGGCGCGGAACGGGGCGAGGTCACGGGCTCTGAGCACCTCGGGGTCCACGCCTATGTGCGGCACGTCGTGGTGCGAGTCGACCGCGGTGTCGCCGTGCCCGGGGAAGTGCTTGGTGCAGGCGGCGACGCCGGCGGACTGCAGGCCCTCGACGTACGCGGCGGTGTGCCGGGCCACCAGGAGCGGGTCCGCGCCGAAGGAACGTACGCCGATGACCGGGTTGTCGGGGTTGGAGTTGACGTCCGCGGACGGCGCCCAGTTGAGGTTGACGCCGCAGGCGGCCAGGCGGCGGCCCAGCTCGGCGGCCACGTCGCGGGTCAGTGCCGTGTCGTCGACGGCGCCGAGCGCGTGGTTGCCCGGGAAGGACGAGCCGTTGCGCACCTCGAGGCGGGTGACGTCGCCGCCCTCCTCGTCGATGGCGACCAGGACGTCGTCGCGTTCGGCGCGCAACTGGGCGGTGAGTGCGGCCAGTTGGGCGGGTGAGGAGATGTTGCGGCCGAACAGGCCTACCGAGGCGAGGCCTTCGCCGATGCGGCGCAGCAGCCAGTCGGGCGCACTCGTTCCGACGAAGCCGGGCTGCAGGACCGTCAGGGCGTCGCGGGTGAGGGTGTCCGTGGGGCGGGTGAGTGTCGACATATGCGTGTTATCCCTTCACGGCGCCGTCGGTCAGACCGCTGACGGCCCTGCGCTGCAGGAAGACGAAGAGGACCAGGATCGGGATGGCGAAGAGCGAAGCGGCGGCCATGGTGGCACCCCAGTCGTCGCCGAAGGCGGTCTGGAAGCCGGAGAGCCACACCGGAAGCGTCTTGGCCTCCGCCTCCTTGTTGAGGACAAGGACCAGCGGGAATTCGTTCCAGGCCGTGATGAAGCCGAAGAGCGAGGTCGACATCAGGCCCGGTGCGAGCAGCGGCAGGATCACCCGGCGGAACGCCTGCATCCGTGAACAGCCGTCGACCATCGCCGACTCCTCCAGCTCGCGCGGCACCGCGGCGACGAAGCCGCGCAGCGTCAGGAGCGTGAAGGGCAGGATCATCACCATGTAGAAGAGGGTCAGTGGGACCAGGCTGTTCAGCATGTCCGCGTCGCGCACGATCATGTAGATGGCGATGACCATGACTTCCCAGGGCGCCATCTGGGCCAGCATGAAGCCGATGATGAAGCCGCGCCGTCCCTTGAATCGCATCCGGGCGAGCGCGAACGCCGACGCGAGGCCGATGATCAGCGAGAAGAGCACGGCGAGGACCGTGACGGTGATGGAGTTGCCGACCATCGTCCAGAAGTGGTCGGCCTCGACAGCCGTCTTGAAGTGCTCGAACGTGGCGTCGGTCGGGAACCACACCGGGTCCTCGCTGATGATGTCGCCGGTCGGCTTGAAGGCCGTGGCGAACATCCAGTAGACCGGGAAGACGAAGCCGATGAAGAGTACGACGGCCACCGCGTTGGGCCAGATGCGGCGGAGCCGCCGAGACGTAGCAGTGCGCGTCACAGCTCGTCCTCCTCTTGCTTGAGCACGATCCGCAGGTAGAAGGCGGTCAGGGCCAGCAGGATGACGATGGTGAGCAGCGCGATCGCGGCACCCATGCCGAAGTGCTGGTTGCCCATGCCCTCGATGTAGGCGTAGACGGGCAGGATTTCGGTGAGCCGGTCCGGGCCGCCCTCGTTGAGCGCCATGACCTGCGCGAACGCCTTGAAGACCCAGATGATCTCCAGGAACGTCGTCGCGTAGAGGAAGGGCCGCAGGTAGGGCAGCGTGACGTTCGTGAAGCGCTGCCAGGCGCCTGCGCCGTCCAGCGACGCGGCTTCGTAGAGCTCCTTGGGGATCACCGTCGTCGCGGCGTACAGGTTGATCGCCACGAAGGGGACCGACATCCAGACGATCAGGACGATGACCACGAAGAACGTGGAGTACTGGCTGCCCATCCAGTCGTAGTCGGCCATCGAGTGCCAGCCGGCCTTGTCCAGGACCCAGTTGACGACGCCGAAGCGCTGGGCGAACAGCCACTGGTAGACGGTCGTCGCCGCGATGACCGGCATCGCCCAGGTGAGCACGAGTCCGACCAGGAGGAACGTCCGCATCCGCTTGCCGAGCCGTGCGAGCAGCAGGCCTATCAGGGTGCCGAACAGCATGATCAGGGCGACGTTGACCGCGGTGAACACGATCGAGCGGCCGGTGACCCGCCAGAAGTCCTCGCCGGAGAGGACCTCCTTGAAGTTGTCGATCCCGTTCCACTCCGTGAGGTGCAGGATGAACTGCCTCATGTTGAGGTTCTGGAACGACAGGATCCCGTTGTTGACCAGCGGCCAGCCGAGGAACACGAGCGTGGCCGCGAGCGCGGGAAGCAGCAGCAGGTAGGGCGCGAGCGACCGGGCCCGCTCGCGGGGCTTGCCGGGATCAGCCGGCCGTCCATCCGTTTTCACGACGTCCGTCGGGCCGGAGGGCGGCCGTTCGGTCTGCACGGTCATGCTCGCCATCTCTTTCGTGGGCATCGCGGAACGCAGCGCTTTCGTGGGCATCGCGGAACGCAGCGCTGCGCCGGGGCACCGGGCCCGGGGGTGGGTGACACCCCGGGCCCGAAGTCCCCGGCAGGAGCGCGTCCTTACTGCTTCTGCGACAGGCGCTTGTTGAGCTCGCCCTCGACCTGCTCGGCGGCCGCGTCGTTGGACTTACCGTTCAGGACCGCGGTCATGTAGTTCTTGATCGGGTTCGGCGGGTTCTCCACCGCGGCCCACTCCGGGATCAGCGGGGTCGTGCCGCCGCCGGCGGTGGCGGGGGCCATGGCCTCGGCAGCGGGGTTGCCCTTGAGCCGGTCCTCCAGGGCCTGCTTGTTCGGGATGACGCCGCCTTCCTTGGCGAGCGCGCCCTCGAACTTGTCGGACAGGGCGATCTTCAGGAACTCCTTGGCGAGCTCCTGCTTCTCGCTGGTCGCGGCGACGGCGAGGTTGGAGCCGCCGAGGAAGACACCCTCGGGCTTGTCCGCGGTGGCGCCGGGGATCGTGAAGTAGCCGATGTCCTTCTCGATCTTCGGGTTGGCCTTGATCGCGGTCGCGGCCTCCCAGCTCATGCCGACGAAGGCGCCGGTCTTGCCCTTGGCGAAGACCTCGGCCTGCTGCGGGGTGGCCTCGTCCTTGTTCTTGGGGGCCTTGGAGAGGTCCGCGAACTCCTTGTACGTCTTCATGGCCTTGGCGACCTTGGGGTCGGTGAGGTTGGAGACGTACTTGTCGCCGTCCTTCTTGACCAGTTCGGCGCCCTCGCCGATGGTCAGGCCGACGAAGTGGTACCAGTTCTGGCCGGGCAGGTAGATCGGCTCGGCGTCCGTCTTGGACTCGATTGCCTTGAGGTCCTTGAGGAACTCGGCGCGGGTCTTGGGGGTGTCCTTGAGGCCGGCGTCGGCCCAGACCTTCTTGTTGTAGATCACGACGCGGTTCAGGACGAACCACGGGGCGGCGTACTGCTTGCCGTCCACGACGGAGGACTTGTTGATCGACTCGGTCCAGTCGGCGCCGAGCCCCTCCTTGAGGTCGCCCAGATCGGCGAGGCCACCGGTCTTGGCGTACGCGGCGGTCTGGGTGTTGCCGATCTCGAAGACGTCCGGCGGGTTCTCCTCGGAGAGGGCGGTGGTCAGCTTCTGCTGGATGCCGTTCCACTGCTGGACTTCGAACTTCAGCTTGGCGCCGGTCTTCTTCTCGAAGGCCGCCGTGACGTCCTTCTGCCACTTCTCCGGCGTCGAACCGTCCATCGCCCAGAGCGTCAGCGTCTCACCCTTGAAGCTGTCGGCACCGCCGGACTTCTTGTCTTCGTCGTCGCCGCCACAGGCCGCGATCGAGACCAACATGCCCGCGACACCGATGGCCGCTATGAGCTTGCGCTTCACGTCACCCTCCTCAAGGGATGCCAGTCAACCCCCCACCCGCAGCGACCAATAGGACCGAGATCTGCCCGTGGGACTGGAACCTGGTCTTTAATGGTGTAGACCAGTACGGGGAGCTTGGCCTAGACCTTTAGGGGTGTCAAGGGTGTATAAGAAGGGCTGTCAGGTCCGTTATCGGACCGACACCTGAGCGGGCACATCCTGCTCAGCCCGGTACGTGCCACGATGTGAGCCGCGACAGACGGAGGAGCCGGTGACGGCAGCAGGAAGGCGGGCCATGGGCACCGAGGCGGGGAGCACAGGAACCGACGTGGACGGGGCCCCGAGCGTCGGCCGCACCGCACGCGTGCCCAAGTACTACCGCCTGAAGCGGCACTTGCTCGACATGACGGAGACCCTGCCGCCCGGCACCCCGGTCCCGCCGGAGCGCACGCTCGCCGCCGAGTTCGACACCTCGCGCACCACCGTGCGCCAGGCCCTGCAGGAGCTGGTCGTCGAGGGCCGCCTCGAGCGGATCCAGGGCAAGGGCACCTTCGTGGCCAAGCCCAAGGTCTCCCAGGCGCTGCAACTCACCTCGTACACCGAGGACATGAGGGCCCAGGGCCTCGAGCCCACCTCGCAGCTCCTGGACATCGGCTACATCACCGCCGACGACACCCTCGCCGGACTCCTCGACATCAGCACCGGCGGCCGCGTCCTCAGGATCGAGCGGCTGCGCCTGGCCAACGGCGAGGCGATGGCCATCGAGACCACCCACCTGTCGGCCAAGCGCTTCCCGGCGCTACGCCGCTCGCTGGTCAAGTACACCTCCCTCTACACGGCATTGGCCGAGGTGTACGACGTCCATCTCGCGGAGGCCGAGGAGACCATCGAGACCTCCCTCGCGACCCCCCGCGAGGCGGGCCTGCTCGGCACGGACGTGGGCCTGCCGATGCTGCTGCTCTCCCGGCATTCGCTCGACGGCGACGGAAAACCGGTGGAGTGGGTGCGCTCGGTCTACCGCGGCGACCGGTACAAGTTCGTGGCACGCCTCAAGCGGCCCACCGACTGACTCACCGCCCGCGCCGACTCACCGCCCGCGCGTACCGACACCCTTCCGAGGTCTGGCGCGGATCACTTCGCTGCTCTACGTTCCTCCCGTCATCGCATGATGAACGGGAGGACGACCCGGTGCGCACAGCAAATCCTCGATCCCTTGTCATCTGGACCCTCGTCGCGCTGGTGGGCGCCTCGGGCTGGACCGTGCTCGCGCTGGCCCGCGACGAGGAGGTGTCGGCCGCCTGGATGGTGGCGGCGGCCCTCGGCTCGTACGCCATCGCGTACCGCTTCTACTCCACATTCATCGCGTACAAGGTCCTCAAGGTCGACAAGAACCGGGCCACTCCGGCGGAACGCCTGGACAACGGCATCGACTTCCACCCGACCGACCGGCGCGTGCTGCTCGGCCACCACTTCGCGGCGATCGCGGGCGCGGGGCCGCTGGTGGGGCCGGTGCTCGCGGCGCAGATGGGCTATCTGCCGGGCACCATCTGGATCATCGTCGGCGTGATCTTCGCGGGCGCCGTGCAGGACATGGTCGTCCTCTTCTTCTCCACACGGCGTGACGGCAAGTCCCTCGGCCAGATGGCGCGCGAGGAGATCGGACCCTTCGGCGGGGCCGCCGCGCTGCTCGCCGCGTTCGCCATCATGATCATCCTGCTCGGGGTGCTCGCGCTGGTCATCGTGAACGCCCTCGCCGCGTCTCCGTGGGGCACCTTCTCCATCGCGATGACGATCCCGATCGCACTGCTCATGGGCTTCTACCTGCGGGTGCTTCGCCCCGGCCGGGTCAGCGAGGTCTCCCTCATCGGGATCGCGCTGCTGCTCATCGCGCTCGTCGCGGGCCGCTGGGTCGCCGAGTCCTCGCTCGCGGACACCTTCACGCTGGCGCCGTCGACGCTGGTCATCTGGCTGGTGGCGTACGGCTTCATCGCCTCGATCCTGCCGGTGTGGATGCTGCTCGCGCCCCGCGACTATCTCTCCACGTTCATGAAGATCGGTACGATCCTGCTGCTCGCGGTCGGCGTCATCGTCACCCTGCCGACCCTGAAGATGGACCCGGTGACCGACTTCGCATCGCGCGGCGACGGCCCGGTCTTCGCGGGCTCGCTCTTCCCCTTCGTCTTCATCACCATCGCCTGCGGGGCGCTGTCCGGCTTCCACGCGCTGATCTCCTCGGGCACCACGCCGAAGATGATCCAGAAGGAGCCGCAGGTCCGGATGATCGGCTATGGCTCCATGCTGATGGAGTCGTCCGTCGCGATCATGGCGCTCGTCGCGGCGAGCATCATCGACCCGGGTCTGTACTTCGCGATGAACGCGCCCGCGGGCGTCATCGGGGACAACGTCCAGGCCGCGTCCCAGGCCGTCGCGAACCTCGGATACACCATCTCCCCCGAGGACTTGGCGCAGGCCGCCAAGAACGTCGAGGAGTCCTCGCTGCTCTCGCGCACGGGCGGCGCCCCGACCCTCGCGATCGGTGTCTCCGAGATCTTCTCGAAGGTCACCGGGGGCTCGATGCGGGCCTTCTGGTACCACTTCGCGATCATGTTTGAGGCGCTGTTCATCCTGACCGCGCTCGACGCGGGCACGCGCGTGGGCCGCTTCATGCTCCAGGACATGCTCGGGAACGTCTACAAGCCCTTCAAGAACGTCAGTTGGAAACCTGGACTCGTCATGACGAGCGCGGTCGTCACCGGCCTGTGGGGCTACTTCCTGTGGGTGGGCGTGCACGAGCCGCTCGGCGGGATCAACCAGCTCTTCCCGATCTTCGGCATCGCCAACCAGCTGCTCGCTGCGGTCGCCCTCGCCGTCTGCACGACACTTCTTGTGAAGTCCGGGCGCCTCAAGTGGGCCTGGATCACCGGGATTCCGCTGGCCTGGGACGCGACGGTGACGCTCACCGCGAGCTGGCAGAAGGTGTTCTCCAGCGACCCGCGCGTCGGCTTCTTCCAGCAGCGCTCGAACTACCAGGACGCCATCGACGCGGGCAAGGTCCTGCCGCCCGCCAAGAACATGGACGACATGCACACCGTCGTCACCAACTCCACGGTGGACGGCGTCATTACGGCGGCCCTCGCGCTGCTCATCGTCATCGTGATCCTGGACGCGGCGCGGGTGTGCGTCAGACACGTCCGCAACCCGCAGGCGTCCAAACTCAGCGAGGCCGAGTACGTCGAGTCGAAGCTGACCGCGCCGGCCGGGCTCGTCCCGACCCAGGAGGAGAAGGCGGAGCTCGCGGCGGCGAGGACGGCGGACGACGCGAAGGCTCCGTCATGACCTGGGTGCTGCGGGGGCTGCGCTGGATGCGCTGGTACGCACGGGAGTTGACCGACGAGTCCGCGTACGAGCGGTATGTGACGCACACGCGGAAGACGCATCCAGGGGCATCCGTCCCCTCCCGGAGGGAGTTCGAGCGAATGCGGACGGACCGACAGGAGTCGGACCCGCGACAGGGGTTCCGCTGCTGCTGAGCACTTCTGAGCAGGCGCGTTGACCTGTCCGTTATCCGGACGGGGGTTCCATAGATCAAGACTCTCGCTTAGATTTCCCGCACGTTAAAGGTGGGATAAGCGAGGGAGCGGAGCCGCGAAGTGTCAGATGTGTCAGATGTGCCAGATGTGTCAGATGCGCCTGAAGTGAGCAGACCGGTGATCACGCCGGTCCGCGTGGTCATTGCCCTCTGTCTCGTCGCGCCGTTCGTGGCGATGCTCTGGGTGAGCTCCTACGCGAAGATCGAACCGACCTTCATCGGCATCCCGTTCTTCTACTGGTACCAGATGCTGTGGGTGCTCATATCCACCGTCCTCACGATGATCGCGTACAAGCTGTGGCAGCGTGACCAGCGCGCCCGCAAGACCGAGCAGGTCCAGGGGGGTGCGGCCCAGTGAACGTCCTCGCGGCTGACACAGGCGGTGTCAACGGCATCGCCCTCGGCGTCTTCATCTTCTTCTTCGCCGCCGTCACGGCGATGGGCTTCCTGGCCGCGCGCTGGCGCAAGGCCGAGACCGAGAGCCTGGACGAATGGGGCCTGGGCGGACGGTCGTTCGGCACCTGGGTCACGTGGTTCCTGCTCGGCGGCGACCTGTACACGGCGTACACGTTCGTCGCCGTACCCGCGGCGATCTACGCGGCGGGCGCGGCCGGCTTCTTCGCCGTGCCGTACACGATCCTCGTCTACCCGCTGATCTTCACCTTCCTGCCGCGCCTGTGGTCGGTGTCCCACAAGCACGGATACGTCACCACCTCGGACTTCGTGCGCGGCCGCTTCGGCTCGAAGGGCCTCTCGCTGGCCGTCGCGGTCACCGGCATCCTCGCCACGATGCCGTACATCGCGCTCCAGCTGGTCGGCATCCAG
The DNA here is from genome assembly GCF_004684775.1 of Streptomyces sp. MZ04. Taxonomy (GTDB): domain Bacteria; phylum Actinomycetota; class Actinomycetes; order Streptomycetales; family Streptomycetaceae; genus Streptomyces. The sequence continues at coordinate 2,302 of NZ_SRIC01000073.1, read as the reverse complement.
GCCGTCCTTGACGTCATGGGCGTCGGCGGCGGCCCCGACACCAACTGGTTCATCAAGGACCTGCCGCTGCTCATCGCGTTCGCGGTGCTCGCCGCGTACACGTACTCGTCGGGTCTGCGGGCCCCCGCCCTGATCGCGTTCGTGAAGGACGGCCTGATCTATCTCGTCATCGCCGTCGCGATCATCTACATCCCGATCAAGCTGGGCGGGTTCGACGAGATCTTCCAGGCGGCGGGCGACAAGTTCGCGGCGACGAACGAGGCGGCGGGCAAGCCCGTCGCGGGTCTCGCACCGGGCGAGCCCGGACAGTGGACGTACGCGACCCTGGCCCTCGGCTCCGCGCTCGCGCTCTTCATGTACCCGCACTCGATCACGGCGACGCTCTCCTCCAGGAGCCGCGACGTGATCCGCCGCAACACCACGATCCTGCCGCTCTACTCGCTGATGCTGGGCCTGCTCGCGCTGCTCGGCTTCATGGCGATCGCGGCCGGGGTCAAGGTGGAGAACGGCCAGCTGGCGATCCCGCAGCTGTTCGAGAACATGTTCCCCGACTGGTTCACCGGCGTCGCCTTCGCCGCGATCGGCATCGGCGCGCTCGTGCCGGCGGCGATCATGTCGATCGCGGCCGCGAATCTCTTCACGCGGAACATCTACAAGGACTTCATCAGGCCGGACGCGACGCCCGCGCAGGAGACCAAGGTCTCCAAGCTCGTCTCGCTCCTGGTGAAGGTCGGCGCGCTCGCCTTCGTCCTCACCATGGACAAGACGGTCGCGATCAACTTCCAGCTCCTGGGCGGCATCTGGATCCTGCAGACCATGCCCGCGCTGGTCGGCGGCCTGTTCACCCGGTGGTTCCACCGCTGGGCGCTGCTCGCGGGCTGGGCGGTCGGCATGATCTACGGCACGGTCGCGGCGTACGGCGTCGCCTCGCCGACACAGAAGCACTTCGGCGGCTCGTCCGACGAGATCCCCGGCATCGGCGAGATCGGCTACATCGGCCTCACGGCGTTCGTCCTGAACGTGGTGGTCACCGTGGTCATGACGTTCGTCCTGCGCGCCATGAAGGCCCCTGACGGCATCGACGAGACCTCTCCGGCGGACTACACGGCGGACGCGGGCGACCCGGGCGTCGTGCGGGACCTGCCGAAGGCGACGGAGGAGGCGACGGCGGGGGCGCCGGGCGGGCACTGAGCCTTCTTGTACGTACGTGATGCGGGCCGCCGGATTCCTCATCCGGCGGCCCGCTGTCGTGCGTGGGCGCTACGAGACGTTGTAGAGCTCCGTGCGGACCCGCCGCACGGCCTTGGCCGCCGCGGAGAGGGTCAGCTCCTTGTCGGCGGCCGCGCTCACGATGACGAGTACGCCCCCGACGCGCGCCTCGACCTCGTAGTGCGGCGTGCCGTCGTACTCGTCGCCACCCGTGGTCCGCAGGGTCTCCAGGAGCGCATCGTCGCCGAGGTCCGGGAGCTTCTGAGCCGTGTGCTTCTCGGTGACCGGAGCCGCCTCGGTGTCGACGACGACGCTGGAGCAGGAGTCGTGGAGTTGCTTGCGCAGGACGAGGTAGCGCCCGGCCCGCTCGGCGGGCATCGACACCAGGCGCTGGGAGACGTACGGATCGCCGTCGGAGACCGCCCGGGGGTCGGGCCGCACCGTGTTCTCCGCGCTGGTGCCCCGCAGGCGCCCCAGTTCCACGCGCGCACGGCTGGGGGGCTCGCACGCATTCCCCCAGTCTCCGCCCCCGAAGCGCAGATCGAACAGCCCCAGCGAGGTCTCTGACGCCCTGGCCTTCTCCCCGATCGCCTTCGCCGGCAGGAGCGCCGCCGTCAACTCGGCCTCCGTGAAAACCTTGCCGGGATCGGCGCGGCCGTCGGCACCGGCGGCGGTGGGCCGCTCCGTGGGCGTCCGCTCGCCGCTGTCCGCACTCTCCCCGCACCCGGCGAGCAGCATCACCAGCGCCACGGCACAGCCCGCACCCCGTCCCCGCACAGCGACTCCCCCTGTTCGACGATCAGTTCGGCCGCCACCCTAGGGGATGCCGTGCCGACACAAGATGTGGGGCTGCCGCTCAGAGCCAGCACAAGATGTATGCTCGTGCTCGCTGTCGCCGCAGGGGAATCCGGTGCAAGTCCGGAACTGTCCCGCAACGGTGTATGAGTACGCATTTGTCGTACCCACGAGTCCGAAGACCTGTCGACAGCGCGCCCGTTCCGTCCGGTCCGGGTGCCGACGACGTCCGGGCCTCGTGGAATGGGTTGGTGGACGCGGAGCGCAGCCCTGCCCAAGGGCCCCCGCCCGTGTGCCC
>NZ_SRIC01000072.1 GCF_004684775.1 Streptomyces sp. MZ04 | reverse complement strand
TTTTTTTTTTTCAGGCAGAAGACGGCATGCGAGATTCATGAGCGTCTCGTGGGCTCGGAGATGTGTATCAGAGACAGGGCCGCAGGGCTCACCGCCGAGCTGGCCCGCGAGGAAGCCGCCGCCCCGCCACGCCCCGCCCCGGCGGGACAGGGCCCGGACGACGCGCTGTGGGACGACGGCATGCTCCCGCTCTTCCCGCTCCAACCGGTGCGTACGGGCCGGGAGTTGCTCGCCGACCACGTGACGGCGCTGGTCTGCTGCGCGGCCGTGGACACGGCGGGCGCGGCACCCGGCCTCGACTGGCTGGACGGCCCGTCCCTCCTGGTGGACGGCGAGCGGGCGGCGGACCTGGCGCCGCACGTCCTGAGCCTGGTGGAGGACGGCGACCCGATCCCCCTGAAGGGCTGGCTGGCCCGCCTGGGCGTCCGCCCGGAGAAGCCGGTGCGACTCGTCTGACCCGAGCACGGGCATGAGCGCGGGCCCGAGCCCTACCCCTACCCCGGACCCAGTGGCATCGCCAACCCCCGGAAGGATCCCTTCCGTTCTCGTCGATTAGCGACGAACGGTGACGGAGTGCGTGCGTAATGTGATGTGCTGGGACCGACCGCCGGACCGGACATGTCAGAGGCAACACCGCGCGGGGGCGGAACGCGGACAAGAGACCGCACAGCGCAGCGCAATCCCGGGGGAGTGAGGGAGGGGTACACACATGGGGTCGGAGCAGATCCGCAGGTGGGAATCGGGCGCGCTGGCGCACGCCGTGACCGACCCCTTCGGCCAGGGCCCGCTCCCCTGGCTCCGGGGCGCCGAGCACTACTTCGACGACACGGGCCAGGTCGTCCCCTGGTACCTCGACCACGCCCCGGCCCCCGGCGCGCGCAACATCCCCGTACCCCGCACGCGTACCAACGGCCCGCGCACCGCCGACGACGTACACGGCCAGATCAAGGGCTTCACCTCCACCGGCGCCGCGGCCCCTGGCGAGGCGATCGACTTCCACGTGACGGTGGACCCGCCCCAGCAGTTCAGCGTCGACATCTACCGCATCGGGCACTACGGCGGGGACGGGGCATCGAAGATCACCACGAGCCCGCGCCTCTCGGGGATCGTCCAGCCGCCCCCGCTCACCGCCGACCGCACGGTCTCCTGCCACCACTGGTGGCTCTCCTGGCGTCTGCAGATCCCGAGTTACTGGAACATCGGGGCGTACGTGGCGGTCCTCACGACCGTCGACGGCTACCGCTCGCACGTCCCCTTCACGGTCCGCGACAGCCACCCGGCCGACCTGCTGCTCCTCCTCCCGGACATCACCTGGCAGGCGTACAACCTCTATCCGGAGGACGGCCGCACGGGCGCGAGCCTCTATCACGCGTGGGACGAGAAGGGCCGTCTCCTCGGCGAGAGCGAGGCCGCCCACACAGTCTCCTTCGACCGCCCGTACGCGGGCGCGGGCCTGCCCCTGCACGTGGGCCACGCCTACGACTTCATCCGCTGGGCCGAGCGGTACGGCTACGACCTCGCTTACGCCGACACCTGCGACCTGCACGCGGGCCGCATCGACCCGACCCGCTACCGGGGCCTGGTCTTCCCGGGCCACGACGAGTACTGGTCGTCGAACATGCGCCGCACCACGGAGCTGGCCCGCGAGCACGGCACGTCCCTCGTCTTCCTCTCCGCCAACACCATGTACTGGCAGGTGGAGTTGGGCCCTTCCCCGTCCGGCGTCGAGGACCGCCTGCTCACCTGCCGCAAGCGCCACGGCCCCGGCAGGCCCGCCCTCTGGCGCGAGCAGGACAAGGCGGAGCAGGAGCTCCTGGGCATCCAGTACGCGGGCCGTGTCCCGGACCCCGCCCCCCTCGTCGTACGCAATGCCGATCACTGGCTGTGGGAGGCGACGGGCGCGCACGAGGGCGACGAGATCGAGGGTCTGGTCGCGGGCGAGGCCGACCGCTACTTCCCGCGCACCGCCCTGCCCGAGCACCAGGGCCGCATCCTCCTGGCCCACTCCCCGTACGAGGACAGCGAGGGCGTCACCCGGCATCAGGAGTCGTCCCTCTACCGCGCCCCGTCCGGCGCCCTGGTCTTCGCATCCGGCACCTTCGCCTGGTCGCCGGCGCTCGACCGCCCCGGCCATGTGGACACCCGCGTCCAGCGCGCCACGGCGAACCTCCTGGACCGCATCTGCAAACGGGACTGAAAGCCCGCCGACGCCCACCGGCATCCCCCTGGCCAGAAGCTGCTCCCGCATGCGAGAGAATCAGCAGCACTTGGCCAGAACCACGGGGAGGAACCGTGTCCGGATTCGTAGAAAAGCCCGAGCCTGTCGAGGTCCCGGGCCTGGTGCATGTGCACACCGGAAAGGTGCGCGACCTGTACCAGAACGAGGCGGGCGACCTCGTGATGGTCGCGAGCGACCGCATGTCCGCCTACGACTGGGTGCTGCCCACGGAGATCCCCGACAAGGGCAGGGTCCTCACGCAGCTCTCCCTGTGGTGGTTCGATCAGCTCGCCGACCTCATCCCGAACCACGTCATCTCCACCGACGTCCCGGCCGGTGCCCCCGCCGACTGGGAGGGCCGCACCACGGTCTGCACGTCCCTGGAAATGGTCCCGGTCGAGTGCGTGGCCCGCGGCTATCTGACGGGCTCGGGCCTGGTCGAGTACGAGGCGTCGCGCACCGTCTGCGGCCTCGCGCTGCCCGACGGCCTGAGCGACGGCTCCGAGCTGCCCGCGCCGATCTTCACGCCCGCCACGAAGGCGGAGGTCGGCGAGCACGACGAGAACGTGTCGTACGAGGAAGTGGCCCGCCAGGTCGGCGCGGACACGGCGGCCCAGCTCCGCCAGGCGACCCTCGCGGTGTACGGCAGGGCCCGCGACATCGCCCGCGACCGGGGCGTCATCCTCGCCGACACGAAGTTCGAGTTCGGCTTCCAGGGCGAGAAGCTGATCATCGCGGACGAGGTCCTCACCCCGGACTCGTCCCGCTTCTGGCCCGCGGACGCGTGGCAGCCGGGCCGCGCCCAGCCGTCCTTCGACAAGCAGTTCGTCCGCGACTGGCTGACCTCGCCGGCCTCCGGCTGGGACCGCAAGAGCGAGCAGCCGCCGCCCCCGCTCCCGCAGGACGTGGTGGACGCGACGCGCGCCAAGTACATCGAGGCGTACGAGCGTCTGACGGGCACGGCCTGGTAGTCGGCGTACGAAGAAGGCCCCGGTCGAGTGACCGGGGCCTTTCATCTGGAGCGGACGACCAGGTTCGAACTGGCGACCTCAACCTTGGCAAGGTTGCGCTCTACCAACTGAGCTACGTCCGCACTGCGCCGAAGCGCGAAGCCAACTATACCCAACCTCGCTCGCGTGCGAGACGCACCGCGGCATGACGGTTCTCCGCCCCGATCTTGGTGGCGGCGGAGGAGAGGTAGTTCCGGACGGTCCCCTGGGACAGCGCGGCCCGCTCGGCGATCTCCGCGACGGGTGCCCCGTCGGCGGCGAGTTCGAGGACTTCGGCCTCGCGGGCGGTCAGCGGCGAGTCCCCGGCGGAGATCGCGTCGGCGGCCAACTCCGGGTCCACGTAGCGGTTTCCGGCGTGCACGGTCCGGATGATCTCGGCGAGCCGCTGCGCGCTGACGGTCTTCGGCACAAACCCCCGCACCCCCACCGCGAGCGCCCGCTTGAGATGCCCCGGTCTGCCATGACTCGTCACGATCATGGTGCGGCAGTACGGCAGTTCATCCCGCAGAGATGTGGCGACACTCACACCGTCGGCGCCCGGCATCTGCAGATCGAGCACGGCGACATCGGGCCGGTGCGCCCGCGCCATGGCCAGCGCCTCGGGCCCGGTGGCGGCCTCGGCGACCACGACAAGATCGTCCTCGAGCGCGAGGAGCGCGGCGAGAGCGCCGCGGATGAGGTGCTCGTCGTCGGCGAGCAGTACGCGAACGCTCACCGGGAAACCTCCACCCGCTCCGGCTGCCGCACGGCGAGTGGGGCCTCCCCTGAGGAACCAGGCAGAGGAACCTCCGCGGACAACCGGAACCTTCCTCCGCAGGACGCGAAGTCCAGCACCCCGCCCACCACGGCCAACCTCTCTCGCAGCCCCGCGAGCCCGGACCCCGCACCCCCTGGCGCGACCTCGGGCACACCGTCGTTCTCGACGACCAGCGTCGTACGCACGCCGGTGACGGCCAAGGCGATGTCGCACCGCCCTGCGTCCCCGTGCCGCAGCACATTGGTGGTCGCCTCCCGCACGACCCACCCGAGAGCCGACTGCACAGGAACCGGCAGCCCCGCCGGCGACCCGCTCACCCGGCAGTCGATCCCGGCGGCCTCGAGCACGCCCTGCGCACCGGCGAGTTCGACCGCCAGGTCGATCTCTCGATACCCCCGGACCACTTCCCGCACCTCCCGCTGCGACTCCTGCGCGATCCGCTGCACCTCGACCATCTGGTCGACCGCCTCGGGCCGCCCCCGCCGCGCGAGCTGCACCGCGAGCTCGCTCTTCAGCGCGATGACCGCGAGGTTGCGCCCCATCACGTCGTGCAGGTCCCGCCCGAACCGCAGCCGCTCCTCGGCCACCGCGAGCCGTGCCTCGACCTCACGGGCCCGGTCGGCCTCCCACATCACGGAGAGCGTCCAGGCGCCGCAGCGCGAGGAGAGCAGCGAGATCACGGCGCCGAAGGCGATCACCACGGCGGTCCCGGCGAGCCGCCCGTCGTGGATGCCGACCGCGGCGGAGGCGGCCACCATCACGACGTCGATCACGGCGAACCGGATGAGGAAGGTGCGGATCGGTACGGCGAAGGCCAGCGACTCCCCGTACGGCATGACGGCGAACATCGTGGCGAAGGTGAGCATCCCCTCCTCGACGCCGTCCACGGCCAGCAGGGCGAGCACCAGGCCCAGTACGACGATCATGAGCCCGGTCGAGACGGCGAGGTCGCGGCGCGGCGCCTCGGCGCGCTTCAGATAGTGGTCGATGGAGCGCCGCAGCGTGCGGTTGACGTGCAGGCACTGCACGGCGGCGACGGCGACAAGCGCCGAGCCGAGGATCAGCGGAAGGGTCTGCTGCCGCACGCTCACGCCGAGCGGCAGCGAGCCCCAGCTGACGTAGAAGAGCCAGGGCATCGCGTGCCACATGGTCACGCTCTGGAACTCGACCTTCTCGATCTTGCTCCGCTCGTGCCAGCCCCGCTTCAGCCCCCGAATCCGCCCGACCACGCCTGCCCCCTCCGTCTAGCGCCGGGGTTCCCAGCGGAACCACCGTCGTAGAGCAAACACCGAGACCAGGGTCCAGGCCACCGCCGTGGCGACGGCGCCGAGGGCCTGGGACGCCGAGAGGTTCCCGGTCCAGCCGCCCCGCACCAGCTCGATCACCGGCGAGAGCGGAAGCAGCTCGCAGACCGAGGCGAGCTTGTCGGGCATGACCTCGAAGGGGACGAAGAGTCCCGAGCCGAACATCGACGCGAACGACAGGGGCATGGCCATGACCTGCGCCGACTCCACGGACCTGCTGAGACTGGCGGTGACCGCGGCGAGCGCGCTGAACATCACCAGACCCAACAGCACGCCGATGACGGCGAGGTGAGGTGCGTCCGGCGCCCCCGCGTCGAGCAGCGCGACACAGCCGGCCGCCAGGACGAGGCACTGCGCGATGCCGATGGAGACCGAGGGCAGCGCGGCCCCCGCGAGGATCTCCGGGTCCCGCAGCTCGCCGGTGCGCAGCCGCTTGAGGACCAGTTCCTCGCGGCGGGCGGCGTAGACACTGGTCAGCGCCGAGTAGACGGCGAAGAGCAGGGAGAAGCCGATGGCGCCCGGCACCACCACGGACCCGACCGAGAGGCCGGCCTCCTTCAGATCCATGCCGCCCGCGGCCTGGTGCAGGCTGAACGGCATCACCAGCGGCACGAAAAGCGCCGCGAACAACGTCCCCTTGCTCCGCCCGAGCAACGTCAGCTCGGCCCGCGCGAGCGCCCGCATCCGCCCCGCAGGGGTCGTCACCGCGGTGGTCCCGCTCACCGTCGCCGTACTCATGCCACCGTCTCCTTACGCGCCACCTCGGCGCCGCCCCTGGCGCCCCCGCCACCCTCGGCCTCCCGCGCGATCCGCAGGAACGCCTCCTCCAGCGAGGCCGCCCGCACATCGAGCCCCCGCAGCTCCACCCGGGCGTCCCGCGCCCACACAAGGAGACCCGTGGCGGCCCGCTGCAGCTCATGCGTGCGCAGCCGGACCCGACCGCCGGTCACCTCGTGCTCGCTCACGCCGAGCTCGCCGAGCGGCGGCAGATCCCCGACGAAGTACCCGTCGGGGAGTTCGAAGGAGACGTGCGAGGGCTGCGCGGCCACCACGTCGGCGACCCGTCCCTCGGCCGCGATCCGCCCCTCGTGCAGGATCGCGAGCCGGTCGGCGAGGTTCTCGGCCTCTTCGAGGTAGTGCGTGGTGAGCAGCACGGTCGTGCCGTTGTCGCGCAGGGCCCGCACCAACTCCCAGGTCTCGCGGCGCCCTTCGGCGTCGAGCCCGGTCGTGGGCTCGTCGAGGAAGAGCACCTCGGGCCGCCCGATGAGCGCCGTCGCCAGATCGAGCCGCCGCTTCTCGCCCCCGGACAGCATCTTCACGCGGACGCCGGACCGCTTGCCGAGCCCCACGATCTCCAGGGCCTCGTCGACCGGCCGCGCCCCACTGGTGCACCCCGCCCACATCCGTACGGTCTCCGCGACCGTCAGCTCGGAGGGAAAGCCGCCCTCCTGGAGCATCACGCCGATCCGGTGCCGCACGGCACCGCGCTCGGCGTAGGGGTCGTGCCCGAGCACCCGCACCCGTCCACCGGCGGGTGCGGCGAGCCCCTCGAGGAGTTCGACGGTGGAGGTCTTGCCCGCGCCATTGGTCCCGAGCAGCGCGAAGAGCTCACCTCGTCCGACGGAGAACGACACCCCCCGGACCGCCTCGAAACCTCCCCCACGCCTTAAGGGCGCGGGGGGACCCCCCTCGTACACGCGCCGAAGATCGGTCACGTCGATCACTTGGTCAGTCATGGTCATGAGAAGAGCGTCCCCCGGCCGCGAGCGCCGGAGCAGTGCGCGCTGTCACCGGCTCGCATGACAAATGTCAGAAGCCCCGTACGCTCAAAGGCGCCGTACGCGGGAAAACGAAGAAGACCCCGGTCGCGATGACCGGGGCCTTCTTCAATGGAGCGAACGACGAGGTTCGAACTCGCGACCTCAACCTTGGCAAGGTTGCGCTCTACCAACTGAGCTACGTTCGCATTGCCTCCGACCAGCTATCACTGATCGGTGCGAGCACCAGCCTACCGCACCCAGAAGGGTGCCTGGTCGGCGATGCAGAGCGGGTGACAGGAATTGCACACTGCGCCTTCCCCCTGGAAGGGGGATGTTCTACTACTGAACTACACCCGCAAGACTCCGTGTGGTTCGGCCTTTCGGCCTTGCCCCTCGGCGTGCTCCAGACTTTAGCCGACCGGCGGGGGTGCAGGTCAAGTCGGTTGCCGAGGGGCCCTCCTGGCCGGCCGTCGACCGAGGTCGGGGCGGCTGCGGCGGAGAACTCAGTTGGCCGCCTCGAACGCCTCGTAGACCTTCTTCGGGATGCGGCCGCGCGGCGGCACGTCCATCTGGTGCGAGCGCGCCCAGGCGCGGACGGCCGCCGGGTCCGGCGTCACCGCCGTGTGCCGGAAGACCTTGCCGGACTTCGACTGCTTGCGGGCCGCGTCGAGGTACGGGGCGAGCGCCGTGCGCAGTTTCTTGGCATTGGTTTGATTGAGGTCGATCTCGTACGACTTGCCGTCAAGACCGAAAGTGATGGTTTCCGCCGCTTCCCCGCCGTCGATGTCGTCAGAGAGAGTGACCACGACACGCTGCGCCACGAATATCGGTCCCTTCGTGCGGTCCCACCGCGTTGACGTGCGGTGATGCCGACTGTCCGGCTGTTAGGGGCACTGTTATGTGCAAAGCATCGGCTAATGCCTTTTCCTTTGTACAGTGCCTGGCATTGCATTGTGAAGCCCGACTAAATCCGTCCGCGTGTCCGGGGGCAATGGTGTCGCGTGATCTTTTCCTGGATTTTTCGCGAAGGTCCCCTGTTCGGTACGCAGATGGATGCAGGAACGTGACCGTCCTCACGTAGGATTCTACGAATCTACGCGAGTAGAATTTTTGTGCGGGTAGTCTGAAGGGACCGCTCAGCCAGCACCACACACCGGGAGTGCCAGTGGCACGCGTCGTAGTCGACGTCATGCTCAAGCCGGAGATCCTCGACCCCCAGGGCCAGGCGGTGCAGCGTGCACTGCCGCGCCTCGGATTCAAGGGGATCGCCGACGTACGTCAGGGAAAGCGCTTCGAACTCGAGGTGGACGGGCCCGTCGATGACGCAGCCCTCGCCCGTATCCACGAGATGGCGGAAACCTTCCTCGCCAACACCGTGATCGAAGACTTCTTCGTAAAGGTGGAGGAAGAGAAGTGACCGCTCGAATCGGAGTCGTCACTTTCCCCGGAACCCTCGACGACCGCGACACCCAGCGCGCCGTGCGCGTCGCCGGTGCCGAAGCCGTGCCGCTCTGGCACCGGGACAAGGACCTGAAGCAGGTCGACGCCGTGGTCCTTCCCGGCGGATTCTCGTACGGCGACTATCTGCGGGCCGGGGCCATTTCACGGTTTTCGCCCGTCATGGAGTCGGTCATCGAGCAGGCGAAGGCCGGGATGCCGGTCCTCGGTATCTGCAACGGCTTCCAGGTGCTCACCGAGTCCCACCTGCTGCCCGGCGCGATGCTGAAGAACAACCACCTGCACTTCATCTGCCGCGACCAGAAGCTGCGCGTGGAGACGTCCGACACCGCCTGGACCGCCGATTACGAGGCCGGTCAGGAGATCTCCGTACCGCTGAAGAACATCGACGGACGGTACGTCGCCGATGAGCGGACCCTGGACATGCTCGAGGCCGAGGGGCGGGTCGTCTTCCGCTACCTGGACGTGAATCCCAACGGTTCGCTGCGGGACATCGCCGGTGTCTCCAACGCCGCGGGCAACGTCGTCGGCCTCATGCCGCACCCCGAGCACGCCGTCGAGCCGCTGGTCGGGACCGGTGGCACCGACGGCCTGGGATTCTTCACCTCGATCCTGAAGAAGCTGGTCAACGTCTGATGACTCTGGACACCGTCAAGCACGCCGCCGAGACCCCCGAGGTCAAGCTGCCCTGGGCCGAACTGGGCCTGAAGGAAGACGAGTACGCGCGCGTACGCGAGATCCTGGGCCGCCGTCCCACCGGCGCCGAGCTCGCCATGTACTCCGTCATGTGGTCCGAGCACTGCTCGTACAAGAGCAGCAAGGTGCACCTGCGCCAGTTCGGCGAGAAGGCCCCCGACAACGACGCGATGCTCGTCGGCATCGGTGAGAACGCCGGCGTCGTCGACGTCGGCAACGGCTACGCGGTCACCTTCAAGGTCGAGTCGCACAACCACCCCTCGTACGTCGAGCCCTACCAGGGCGCGGCCACCGGTGTCGGCGGCATCGTCCGCGACATCATCGCGATGGGTGCCCGCCCGGTCGCGGTCGTGGACCCGCTGCGGATGGGCGACGCCCACCACCCCGACACCAAGCGCGTGCTCCCCGGTGTCGTCGCGGGCATCGGCGGCTACGGCAACTGCCTGGGCCTGCCGAACATCGGCGGCGAGCTCGTCTTCGACGCCTGCTATCAGGGCAATCCGCTGGTCAATGCCGGTGCGATCGGTGTGATGCGGCACGAGGACATCCACCTCGCGAAGGCTTCCGGCCCCGGCAACAAGGTCATCCTCTACGGGGCTCGCACGGGCGGCGACGGCATCGGCGGCGCCTCGATCCTCGCGAGTGAGACCTTCGACGACACCAAGCCGTCCAAGCGTCCCGCCGTCCAGGTCGGCGACCCCTTCCAGGAGAAGCTCCTCATCGAGTGCACCCTGGAGGCCTTCGCCGAGAAGCTGGTCGTCGGCATCCAGGACCTCGGTGCGGCCGGTCTCTCCTGTGCGACCTCCGAGCTGGCGTCCAACGGCTCCGGCGGCATGCGCGTCGAGCTGGACGACGTACCGCTTCGCGACTCCACGCTCACTCCCGAGGAGATCCTCATGAGTGAGTCGCAGGAGCGCATGTGCGCGGTCGTCGAGCCGGAGAAGGTCGAGCGCTTCCTCGCGATCTGCGAGAAGTGGGACGTCATCGCCACCGTCGTCGGTGAGGTGACCGACGGCGACCGCCTGGAGATCTTCTGGCACGGCGAGAAGATCGTCGACCTCGACCCGCGCACCGTCGCCCACGACGGTCCGGTCTACGAGCGTCCGTACGCGCGGCCGAAGTGGCAGGACGCCCTGCAGGCGGACGACGCGAACAAGCTGGCTCGTCCGAAGACTTCGGACGAGCTGCGCGAGCAGGTCCTCGCCGTCGTCGCGTCGCCGAACCAGGCCTCCAAGGCGTGGGTGACGGATCAGTACGACCGTTTCGTGCAGGGCAACACGGTGCTCGCGCAGCCCGAGGACTCCGGCATGGTCCGCATCGACGAGGAGACCGGCCTCGGTGTCGCCCTCGCCAATGACGGCAACGGCCGCTACTCGAAGCTCGACCCGTACGCGGGCGCGCAGCTCGCCCTGTCGGAGGCGTACCGCAACGTCGCCGCGACGGGTGCCCGGCCGCTCGCCGTCTCGGACTGCCTGAACTTCGGTTCGCCCGAGGACCCGGACGTGATGTGGCAGTTCGCCGAGACCACCCGTGGTCTCGCCGACGCCTGCCAGATCCTGGGCACCCCGGTGACCGGGGGCAACGTCTCGCTCTACAACCAGACGGGCGAGGCGGCGATCCACCCGACCCCGGTCGTCTCGGTGCTGGGAGTGATCGACGACGTCGCGCGCCGCACGCCGATCGCCTTCGCCGAAGAGGGCCAGCTGCTCTACCTCCTCGGGGACACCCGCGAGGAGTTCGGCGGCTCGGCCTGGTCGCAGGTCGTCCACGACCACCTCGGCGGGCTTCCCCCGAAGGTCGACCTGGAGCGCGAGCGGCTGCTCGCCGAGATCCTCATCTCGGCCTCGCGCGACGGCATGATCGACGCCGCGCACGACCTGTCCGACGGTGGCCTGGCTCAGGCCGTCGCCGAGTCCTGTCTGCGGGGTGGGAAGGGTGCGCGTCTGATCGTGCCCGACGGCCTCGACGCGTTCACCCTCCTGTTCAGTGAATCGGCGGGGCGCGCGGTCGTCGCCGTACCGAGGAGCGAGGAGCTGCGCTTCACCGACATGTGCGGGGCGCGGGGCCTTCCCGTGACGCGTATCGGTGTGGTCGACGGTGACGCCGTGGACGTACAGGGCGAGTTCACCCTCTCCCTGGCCGAGATCCGCGAGGCGCACGAGGGGACCCTGCCGGGGCTCTTCGCCTGACGTTTCCGCTCGAAGCCCCCGTTCGGACCTGGTCCGGGCGGGGGCTTCGGCGTTTCCGGGGACTGGGCTTGCACGACATTACGTAATTACGTAATCTCAAGACCATGGATCTGGAAGAGCGCGTCGCCGAGCTCGAACGGCGCATGGCGGAGCTGGAGAGCGCGGGCCCGGCCGTGCCCGCCGTGGGAGAGGGTGACTTCTGGGCCCTCGACGCGCTGAAGGCGCGGCACCCGGTGACGGAGGACGCGGACGGCGCTGTCCTGTTCACCGGAGCGGTGCGCGTGCCGACGGGGCATCGGTACGAGTGGCAGTACGGCCTGCTCACCGAGACGGTGTTCGAGGGCGACTGGTCCGAGGCCGCCGAGTCGTTCGCCGCGCTCGGCAATCCCGTACGGCTGCGGCTGCTGCGGGAGATCCTCGGCGGGCTGCGCACGGCCGCCGAGCTGGCCGCGCTGCCGGACGCCGGCACGACCGGGCAGATCTATCACCACCTGCGCCAACTGACCGGCGCCGGCTGGCTGCACACCACGGGGCGCGGCCGATACGAGGTCCCTGCCGGGCGGGTGGTGCCGCTGCTCGTGGTGCTCACCGCCGCGCGCCCCGTGACCTGACCGTTTTCTGTACGGGTCTTCCGTACGGGTCTTCTGTGCGGATCTTCTGTACGGATCTTCTGTACGAGGGGGAAGTTATGTCCGTAGGCGTACGCAAGCTCGCCGCCGTGGCCCAGCGTGTGCTGTGGCTGATCTTCTTTGGCCAGTTCGTCGTCGAGCACTTCGTGGGACTGCCGTACAACTACTGGGTGAGCTGGCTGCCCCTGCTCGGCGCCATCGCCATCAGTCTGTCGACCTCCCGCTCCGCCCGCCGGCGGATCGAGGCGGAGCCCCCGGCGCCGGTCGAGGTCGAGGCGCCGGTCACCGGCCGCTGGTCCGCGCTGAACAGCCCCGCCGACAAGGTGCCGAGCCACGGCACGCACAACCTCGGGCAGACCTACGCCATCGACATCACGGCCGAGCCGGAGGAGGGGCCTGCCCGCCCCGCCCCCGTCTGGTTCTGGCCCGTCGCCCGGCGCGGCCAGGCCTACCCCGCCTTCGGGGCGCCGCTGCACGCGGCGTCCGATGCCACCGTCGTGCACGCCGAGGACGACCAGCGCGATCACCTCAGCCGCAGCTCCCTCCTCGGGGTTCTGTACTTCTGGCTGATCGAGGGCGCCGGCAGGTCGCTCGGCGGAACCCGCCGCATCGTCGGCAACCACATCGTGCTCGACCTCGGTGAGGGGACGTACGCCATGTACGCCCACGTCCAGCAAGGCTCGCTCGACGTCCGCGCCGGGGACAAGGTGACGGCCGGGCAGGTCATCGCCCGCTGCGGCAACTCCGGGAACTCGACCGAACCGCATGTGCACTTCCAGCTGATGGACGGCCCGGACCTGGAGACGGCGCGCGGCGTCCCGTTCAGCTGGCGCGGCGTCGGAGTGCCCGCCAACCGCGAGACGTTCACGGTGGGGGAAGAGGCCGTCCCGGTACCGTGACCTGCATGACTGAGGAGCTCGGGCTGCGCGAGCGCAAGAAGAGGCAGACCGCGTCGCGGATCTGGCGGGCGGCGGTGGACCTCTGCTCCGAGCGCGGGTTCGACCATGTCTCCGTGGCGGAGATCGCCGAGGCGGCCGAGGTGTCGAAGATGACCGTCTTCAACTACTTCGGCACCAAGGAAGGCGTGATCGTCAGCCCCATGGAGGAGCACGTCGGCGACGCCGCCCGCGCGGTGCGCGAGCGCGGGCCCGGCGACTCCGCGGTCACGGCACTGCGCGAGGCGTTCCTCGAGCAGGTCGCCGCGCGCGACCCCGCGGTCGGCCTCAGCGGCGACCCGCGCGCCCTGAAGGTGCGCCAACTGATCGGCGACACGCCGACGTTGGCGCACCGCATGGTCCTCTTCCACATGCGCGCCCTGCAGCTCCTCGAGGACGCACTCGCCGAGGAGACCGGCGACCCCTTCCTGGCGCGGGTCGCCGCAGGCCAACTGCTCGGCGCCCGCAACGCGCTCATCATGGAGAACCAGCGCCGCACCCTCGAAGGCGAGCCGCTCGACGCGATCGCCGACACCTGCGCCGCCTACGCCGAGCGCGCCTTCGACCAGGTCGAAAAGGGTCTCCAGGCCTACCCGGGACCGCATTAGGCTCGGCCCCATGCCACCGGCCAAGAAGCGCACGCGTACGTACGACCCCGCCAAGATCCGCACCGCCGTGCGCGCCCAGTTCGGGAACGTACGCGACGCGGTCGCCGCCCTGGAGCCCGAGCAGCTCGCCCTGCCGACCCGGCTCGGGGAGTGGACCGTCCGCGAGCTCGCCGCGCACATCACCATGGCGCTCGGCGCCGTCAGCCGCTTCCTCGCCATGCCGGAGCCCGCGGCGCGCGAAGTGGCCCTGCTCGACTGGCCGTTCGCGACGGCGTCGGCCGCCGCGCAGGTCGACGAGGCGTCGCGGGCGTTCGCCGCGCAGGACCTCGGCGAGCTGTACGCGCACACGCTCACCGCCTACGACGAGGCGCTGTCCGGGGTGGTCGCCGCAGGCCGCCTGACGCCGACCCGGTTCGGCGCGATGACCCTCGACGACTTCCTGGTCACCCGCACCGTCGAACTGATCGTCCACACCGACGACCTGAACGACGCCGTGCCGGGCCTCGACGTCGCGTACGACCGCCAGGCCCTGGCCGCCTGCACCCGGCTGCTCGCCGACGCCCTCGCGGTGAAGGCACCCGGCGGCGCCGTCGAGGTGCGGGTGCCGCCGTTCGCCGTGGTCCAGTGCGTACAGGGGCCCCGGCACACCCGCGGCACCCCGCCGAACGTCGTCGAGACCGACCCGCTGACCTGGATCCGCCTGGCGACCGGGCGTACGGACTGGAAGTCGGCGCTCGACGAGGCGAAGGTCAGCGCGAGCGGGGAGCGCGCGGATCTGGCGGGGCTGCTGCCGGTCATGAGTTAGCCGGGGCCCGGGAGGGCGACGGGAACCAGAACCCCCACTTGTCCCGTCACAGCGGCATGCAGAAGACGCGACTGACCACCACCGCCATAGCTCTCGCCGCCGCGGGGCTGCTCACCGCGTGCGGCACCGAGACCGGATCGGGCAACGGCAAGGGCGGCGGTTCCGTCGCGTCCGAGCTGCCCATCACCGGAGTGCACTGGAACGTCGAGAGCCTCACGGTGGACGGCAAGAAACAGCGGGCCCCGGGCGGCACCTACGTCACGATCGACGACAAGGGGAAGGCCCAGGGCAACTACGGCTGCAACGGCTTCTCCGCGGACGTGTCCGTCGACGGCGACAAGATCGACTTCGGCAATGCCACGTCGACCGACATGGGCTGCGACAAGCTGGACTTCGAGGAGACCCTCACGCGCACCCTCGGCAACGGCGAGCTGAAGGCCGAGGCCGACGGGGGCAAGCTGACGCTCACCACCGAGAAGGGGGACCGCGTGGCTCTCACCTCCGAGCCCGACGCCCCGCTGACGGGCACCAAGTGGACGTTGAACGCCATCGGCGACGGCGAGGTGACGACCTCCCTGCCGAAGGAGGTGGACGGCAAGGCCCATCTGACCTTCGGCAAGGACGGCACCGTCCGCGGCAACCTCGGCTGCAACAACGTCACGGCCAAGGCCGAGGTGCGGGGCGACCAGATCACCCTGGGCGCGCCCCGGAGCACCCGGATGATGTGCGAGGGGCCGGCCGCCGAGACCGAGAAGAAGCTCCTCAAGCTCTTTGACGGCAAGGTGAGTTACCGGCTGACGCACCGGGGTCTGACGCTCACTGCCGCCGACGGCACGGTCGTCAGCGCGAATGCTGACCTGAAGACGCACTAGTTTGTCGGCTGCGGCGCTGTGGGGGCCTGTCGCGCAGTTCCCCGCGCCCCTACGGGGCGCTTAGCTGCGGCGGCGTGACTTCAGGAGGAACGCGCCGCCTGACGCGAGGAGCAGTGCGCCGCCGATGGAGTAGGCGAGGGTGGTGTCGGAGTTGCCGCCGGTCTCGGCGAGTTCGGTGGGATCGCCTTCGGGGCGGGCGTCGTTGGGCTTCTCCGCAGCCTGCTCGGGCTTGGCCGGAGCCGCCACCCCGTTCAGGCTCACCTTGACGGTCGCGGACTCCGCCCCCGCCTTCACGACCTCTACCTTCACCTTCCGCGCCTCGTCCGTCAGCGCCGTCCCCGCCTTCAGGGCGTCCGCGTCGGCATCCGAAGTCGGGTCAAGGAGAGCGGACTTGGCGTAGTCGCCGCCCGGCACCCGGTAGGCGTGCACGCCCTGGATCTCGCCGTCGACGGTGCCGGACTCGTGCCGCAGCTCCACGACCAGGCGGTCGTCACCCAGCGGGATGTCGAGCGCGCGGACCCCGCCGCCACTCCCGTACAGCGGACGCAACGTATACGTACCGGACTTGCCGACTTTCGCGACCTCGCCACCCGTCAGCCACTTGTTGTGAAGGAGCTCCGGCGAGTTGAGCCCGGCCTCCCAACCGCCGCCGCCCATCGGGGTCTTGTGGCTGGTGCCGTCCTCCTTGCAGTCCGCCCCGAGGTCCCCTTCGGAGCAGCGGAGCCGCATCCATGGGCGCGCCCAGCCCGACCTGGTCGGTGAGTAGTCGGGCAGATACCCGCAGTGCCACTTCCCGATCAGCGCCGTCGCGTACCCGGCGTCCCGCAGCAGCCAGGCCAGCGTGGGATGCGTCGGCTCGAGCCCGACGGACCTGTCCGCTATCGGCTCCGCGAGCCCACCCTTCGTACGCCCCGGAAAGCGCCCCGTGTAGAGGCTGAACCGGGTCGGCGAGCAGGTCGCGGACCCGGAGTAGGCATCGGTGAACCGCACGCCCTGGCGCGCGAGGCGGTCCAGGTTCGGCGTGCTGATGTGCGGCGACCCGTAGGAGGAGAGATCCGCCCACCCCAGGTCGTCGCCGAGGACGAACAGGATGTTCGGCCGCTTGCCGCCGGGGCGCCGGGCCGCACGGAAGGGCCGCTCGCGGGCCTCGGCGGCGGCAGCCCCACCGCGGCGGCGGCACCGGCTCTCCCACCGCGCCCCCGAAGGCGCGTCGGGACAGAGCGGACTGGTCGTACGAAGACATGGCTGCGCTCCTGAAGAGAGGCCCCGCACAGGAGCCCCGAAGAAGGGAAGGAAAGGCGGCTTCAGGCGGCGCGGCGACAGATGGCGCTCGCGACACGGACCAGGTCGACGTGGCGGCGCTCCACAAGGGTGACCGTCGGGTCACCGAGGGGCTGCTGGGGCATGGATCAGGAGCCTCACGTGCGCCCCGGCCCCTGTCAACGCACCCCGTCACCTGTTCACACGGGCTTAGTACTCCAGGTGCGTACAGTCACCGTGTTCACGCTCCGTAGAGGGCCCGTATCCCCAATTCGGACCAGTGGTCGATCTCGCCTACACTCGGAGTTGTGCCACGTGGTGACGGTCGACTCAATCACGATCTGCTCCCCGGCGAGAAAGGCCCCCAGGACGCTTGTGGCGTCTTCGGTGTCTGGGCTCCGGGCGAAGAGGTCGCAAAGCTCACGTACTTCGGGCTCTACGCCCTCCAGCATCGGGGCCAGGAATCCGCGGGAATCGCGGTCAGCAACGGCTCCCAGATCCTCGTCTTCAAGGACATGGGGCTCGTTTCCCAGGTCTTCGACGAAACCTCTCTCAGCTCGCTCCAGGGTCATATCGCGGTCGGTCACGCCCGCTACTCGACCACCGGGGCCTCCGTATGGGAGAACGCCCAGCCGACGTTCCGTGCCACCGCGCACGGCTCCATCGCGCTCGGGCACAACGGCAACCTCGTCAACACGGCCCAGCTCGCCGAGCTGGTCGCCGAGCTGCCCAAGGAGAACGGCCGCGCGACCCAGGTCGCGGCGACCAACGACACCGACCTGGTGACGGCACTCCTCGCGGGCCAGGTGGACGACGACGGCAAGCCGCTGACCATCGAAGACGCCGCCATGAAGGTCCTCCCGGACGTCCAGGGCGCCTTCTCGCTCGTCTTCATGGACGAGCACACGCTGTACGCGGCCCGCGACCCGCAGGGCATCCGCCCGCTGGTCCTCGGCCGCCTGGAGCGCGGCTGGGTCGTCGCATCGGAGTCCGCCGCGCTCGACATCTGCGGCGCGAGCTTCGTCCGCGAGGTCGAGCCGGGCGAGTTCATCGCGATCGACGAGAACGGACTGCGAACGTCCCGATTCGCGGAAGCGAAGCCCAAGGGCTGTGTCTTCGAGTACGTCTATCTGGCGCGCCCCGACACGGACATCGCCGGCCGGAACGTCTACCTCTCGCGCGTCGAGATGGGTCGGAAACTCGCCAAGGAAGCTCCCGTCGAGGCCGACCTCGTCATAGCGACCCCGGAGTCCGGAACGCCCGCCGCGATCGGTTACGCGGAAGCGTCCGGCATCCCCTTCGGCGCCGGTCTGGTCAAGAACGCCTATGTCGGCCGGACCTTCATCCAGCCCTCGCAGACGATCCGCCAGCTCGGCATCCGCCTCAAGCTGAACCCCCTCAAGGAAGTCATCAAGGGCAAGCGTCTGGTCGTCGTCGACGACTCGATCGTCCGCGGCAACACCCAGCGCGCCCTGGTCAAGATGCTCCGCGAGGCCGGGGCCGCCGAGATCCACATCCGGATCTCGTCCCCGCCCGTGAAGTGGCCCTGCTTCTTCGGCATCGACTTCGCGACCCGCGCCGAGCTCATCGCCAACGGCATGACGATCGACGAGATCGCCACCTCCATGGGCGCCGACTCGCTCTCGTACATCTCCATCGACGGCATGATCGAGGCCACGACCATCGACAAGCCGAACCTCTGCCGCGCCTGCTTCGACGGCGAGTACCCGATGGACCTGCCCGACCCCGAGCTGCTCGGCAAGCAGCTTCTGGAGACGGAGCTGGCCGCCGGTCCGGCGTCCACGGCAGCGGCCGACGCGATCCGTCGCCCGTAAGCCACCCGTAGTAACGACACGAAAGCTCTCAATCACCATGCCTGAGACCACTGGTGCCAGCTACGCAGCCGCAGGCGTAGACATCGAGGCGGGCGACCGCGCCGTCGAGCTGATGAAGGAGTGGGTCAAGAAGACCCAGCGTCCCGAGGTCGCGGGCCTCGGCGGCCTCGGCGGCCTCGGCGGCTTCGCCGGGCTCTTCGACGCATCGGCCCTCAAGCGCTTCGAGCGCCC
This sequence comes from Streptomyces sp. MZ04, assembly GCF_004684775.1. Taxonomy (GTDB): domain Bacteria; phylum Actinomycetota; class Actinomycetes; order Streptomycetales; family Streptomycetaceae; genus Streptomyces. Next base: position 11,465 of record NZ_SRIC01000072.1, on the reverse strand, counting down.
GCTGCTCGCCTCCGCGACCGACGGCGTCGGCACGAAGGTGGACATCGCCCGCCAGCTCGGCGTGTACGACACCATCGGCCACGACCTCGTCGCGATGGTCATGGACGACATCGTCGTCTGCGGCGCCGAGCCGCTCTTCATGACCGACTACATCTGCGTCGGCAAGGTCCACCCGGAGCGCGTCGCGGCCATCGTGAAGGGCATCGCCGAGGGCTGTGTCCTCGCGGGCTGCTCGCTCGTCGGCGGCGAGACGGCGGAGCACCCGGGCCTGCTCGGCCCGGACGACTTCGACGTCGCCGGCGCCGGTACGGGCGCCGTGGAGGCCGACCGGCTGCTCGGCCCCGATCGCATCCGTAAGGGTGACGCGGTCATCGCCATGGCGGCATCGGGTCTTCACTCGAACGGGTACTCGCTCGTCCGGCACGTGGTCTTCGACCGCGCGGGATGGACCCTGGACCGCAAGGTCGAGGAGTTCGGCCGCACGCTCGGCGAGGAGCTCCTGGAGCCCACCAAGATCTACTCCCTGGACTGCCTGGCGCTCACCCGCACCACGGACGTCCACGCGTTCAGCCACATCACCGGCGGCGGCCTCGCGGCGAACCTCGCCCGGGTCATCCCGGACGGCCTGCACGCGATCGTCGACCGCGAGACGTGGACGCCCGGCGCGGTCTTCGACGTCGTCGGCAAGGCGGGCCAGGTCGAGCGCCTGGAGCTGGAGAAGACGCTGAACATGGGCGTCGGCATGATGGCGATCGTCCCCGAGGAATCGGCGGACGCGGCCCTGACGACCCTCGCGGACCGTGGCGTGGAGGCCTGGATCGCGGGCGAGATCACCGACCGCGGAGACCACGCCACGGGCGCCGCCCTGATCGGTGACTACGCGAAGTAGTAGCCCGGTGAGGGCAGTCTCCGGACTGCCCTCAGGGCAGCACAAAACCCGGCCCGGCGTGATGACCACCCCGGACCGGGTGAAGTGCAGTTGCTACGAGAACTGCGAATGCTGCAAGTGCTGCGAATGCAACGAGGTCAAGCGCCGCGGCGCTGCGACGAAGGACCGGACTCATCGGCAGAGTCGTCGTCCTCGTCGTCGTTATACAGATCCGCGTACTGGGCGTACGGGTCGTCTTCCTCGTCGTCGTCCTCGAACGGCTCGCCATTCGGCGGCTGTTGCGAAGTCGAAGCGCCCAGCTCATTGGCCAGACGCGAGAGGTCAGTCCCGCCGCTGCTGTACTTCAGCTGGCGGGCGACCTTCGTCTGCTTGGCCTTTGCCCGGCCGCGCCCCATGGCTCGACCCCCTCGGATATGGGGCTTGGTGACCCCAGAGTCTTGACACGCGTTCATGATCAGGAACGGGCTCTCCGTGGAGAGGCCGGTCCGTAGGGCTTCCACGGTACCTGCTCCTGCGGCCATACGGTACGTCGCCCGCAGGACGCGCCTCGGCGCAGAACCCGCGAGGAGCCCCGTCCTCGCTGGTCAACTGCGATTTTAACCTCTTCTTGCCGGGCGACCCGCCGACGGGGGTGAGTCTTGTCTCGCCGGTACGTCGACGGGGCCCTGTCAAAGCCTCTGCGGGGTCAGCGGCGGCGGGCCTCCGCCATCCGCTGCTCGGCGATCCTGTCGGCCGCGGCGGCCGGCGGAATACCGTCCTCCTTCGCGCGAGCGAATATGGCAAGAGTGGTGTCGAAGATCTTCGACGCCTTCGCCTTGCACCGGTCGAAGTCGAAGCCGTGCAGCTCGTCGGCTACCTGGATCACGCCGCCCGCGTTCACCACGTAGTCCGGCGCGTAGAGGATCCCGCGGTCGGCGAGGTCCTTCTCGACGCCCGGGTGCTCGAGCTGGTTGTTGGCGGCGCCGCAGACCACCTTCGCGGTGAGCACCGGCACGGAGTCGTCGTTCAGGGCTCCGCCGAGCGCGCAGGGGGCGTACACGTCGAGGCCCTCGACCCTGATCAGCGCCTCGGTGTCGGCGACGGCGGTCACGGACGGGTGCTTGTCGGTGATCCTGCGTACGGACTCCTCGCGCACATCGGTGATCACGACCTCGGCGCCGTCCTGAAGGAGGTGTTCGACGAGGTGGTGGCCGACCTTGCCGACGCCCGCGACGCCGACCTTGCGGCCGCGCAGCGACGGGTCGCCCCACAGGTGCTGCGCGGAGGCGCGCATGCCCTGGAAGACGCCGAAGGCGGTGAGCACGGAGGAGTCGCCCGCGCCGCCGTTCTCGGGGGAGCGCCCGGTGGTCCAGCGGCACTCACGTGCGACGACGTCCATGTCGGCGACGTACGTACCGACGTCGCACGCCGTCACGTAGCGGCCGCCGAGCGAGGCCACGAAGCGCCCGTAGGCGAGGAGCAGCTCCTCGCTCTTGATCTTCTCCGGGTCGCCGATGATCACGGCCTTGCCGCCGCCGTGGTCGAGCCCGGCCATGGCGTTCTTGTACGACATCCCGCGCGCGAGGTTCAGCGCGTCCGCGACGGCGGCTTCCTCGCTCGCGTACGGATAGAAACGGGTGCCGCCGAGGGCGGGGCCCAGGGCGGTGGAGTGGATGGCGATGACGGCCTTGAGGCCGCTGGCGCGGTCCTGGCAGAGCACGACTTGCTCGTGGCCACCCTGTTCCGAGTGGAACAGGGTGTGCAGGACGCCGTTGTCTGCTTCGGTCACTGTGGTGACTCCCGGTCGAGTAGCGGCGGTTGGGGCGGGCGCCCGTGCGGGTGGCGGGGCCCGATGGGCATGAGACTAGAGCCTGTCCACCGCCCCGGACCGCGCAGTGCCGAGGATCACCCTCTCCCGGCGCAGGAAGGAGTACGGCGGAGTTCGGCCATGGCACGATTTGCAGTGTTTTCCAGCCGGTGTGCGGGGGAGGGAGCAGCCGTGCCCAAGGTGTCCTCGTTGATCGTCCCGTACGCGTCCTACTTGCGTGTCTATGAGCCGCTGGCGGCCTTCCCGGAGCCGGAGCGCGGCCACTGGGCGCGCTACGCGCGTCGCCGGGACCGTCCCTCGTACCAGGACGAACTCCGTGGCTCCCTGGCCGACTTGCTGCCCACGCCGCCGATCCCGGTCCCGGTGCACGAGAGCGGCGACGCGTTCGTGGTGGAGGCCGACGGGGTGGTGTGCGTCTGTCCGTGGCGCACCCGGCTGCGCGGCTGGCAGGCGCTCGGGGAGCTGCCGGGGCAGTTGCCCGCGCCGGTCCTCGACGCGGTCCTGCCGCCGGTGGTGCGCCGCCAGACGGCCGCGGACTACGAACGGTGGCTGGCCCGCAATCCGGACGCCCGCCCCTGGATCCGTACGTCGACGTGGCAGGTGCCGCTGAACTGGTTCGTGCTCGTCGCGGACGAGGAGCGGCAGTACGAGAAGGGGACGGCGGAGTCCCCGCCGGTCCTTCGCTACCGGACGCCGATGGTCCAGGCGCGGCGGCGGGTGGCCCGTGGGCTTCGGACGCTGCGGGACGCGATCGACGAGGGGCCGCTCGTCGACGGGCTCATGGATGTCGGGCGGTGGCTGGAGGAGTTCCACCCGCGCTCGCTGGTGGAGCTCGACTACGGCGGGCTCGTGCACGCCCTGCCGGAGGAGCTGCTCGAGGGTGACCACTCGGCGGCGGATGTGGCTGAGGGGATCGAGGCGCTGCGCAACGGCGACGGCGAGGGTGCCGGCGAGGCGTATGCGAGGCTCATGGAGCGGTGGCGCGCGGTCCGGGACCGTCAGTTCTCGAACTGAGCTCTGGAACTGACGTCTGATCGCCGAGGACTTATGGTCTCTCCTACGTGCCGCCTACACGGGACGTAGGTCCCGATCCGGGCTTTTGTATCAAGCGTGACGGACCGCACTTAGCGGGGCCTTGCGCCCATCGCCCCCCCTCGTGCCAAAATAGGACAAGGAGTCCGGGGAGGGCTCCTTCCGCCCATGTATGGGCGGAATACTCGGCATTGCACGCTATGGGGGGTCTGTTGACTCCTGATCGCTCTGTGACTGATCGTCACTGTGACGTGACTGTCCGCTATGGCATGGTCCATCGGCTTCCGTCGCTGATAGACACCTGGGAGGGCAATTCCATCGGTTTGGCCGACGTGGCTGGACGGATGGTGTAGTTGTAGTGCCGAGGACAAGCCGTTCGTCCTATAACCGACTCGACTCGCGTCCGCCATTTCGGGCAACGCGGGTCAAGGTGCAGAATTTAGAGGAATGAACCGAGAAGGTTCGGTTCTCCGAGGAGGCCGCTCATGACCGCTCGCACCCCTGATGCCGAGCCGCTGCTGACCCCGGCTGAGGTCGCCACGATGTTCCGCGTCGACCCCAAGACGGTGACGCGCTGGGCCAAGGCTGGCAAGCTCACGTCGATTCGCACGCTCGGCGGGCATCGCCGTTACCGCGAGGCTGAGGTCCGCGCACTGCTCGCGGGTATCCCGCAGCAGCGCAGCGAGGCCTGATTTACCGCATAACCGCAGTATCCAGGACGAACAGCACGACCGCTGTCGGGTCCCCCAATCCGGCCGCACCGTCCGAACCAATAGCTACACGCGACGCGGGTCCCGCCCCAACGGGCCCCACGCCTGAGCCTCATGGGTGAGTCGTTCGATCGCGCTGGACTCCGCCGGGTCCAGCGCGATCTTTTTTGTGCGCCCTGGAAGTGCCGGTGAGAGGCCCTGTGAGCGGGCTTGTTGGTCTCTGAGGGGTGCCGTTGCGCTACCGGCGAGTCAGCTGGGCGGAGGCCGCGCGGTGGCCGCTCCGGGTGGTGCAATTGCACATATTAAATTGACCTGTTGTAGGACGGGTGTAAGTTCCGGGGTTTTGAAAACTCCCTCGGTGACACCCGTCACACGCCGTGACTCTTGTTGCCCATGACACCTCTGGGCTAGAGGAGATGCCGGATTCGCGTTCCGCGCCCACGAGTTCAGCCTCCCACCGCGGAGACGGCCTGCGGGGCGGCTTTGGTCATACGTTGGGGGGACTTTCGTCCTCGCCGCTCTCACAGCCGCCCTGAGGGACGGGAGCGGCCTCCAGGGCGAGCCGCTGCAGCCGGTGGCAGATCGGGCAGTGCCGGGTCAGATGGCGGTACCCGGTCGCGGCCGCCAGATGGGCCCGCAACAGGGCGCGCGTCTCGTGCTGTGCGGACATAGCCATACGCCACCTCCGTACCTCTACGGGGAGCGTCCCGCTCGCTCCCTGTTGTCTGGGTACCGGCGGAATGTGACGCAGTCAAGGTGCGGGCACGACAACGGGCCGCATCCTCAAGGGGATACGGCCCGATCTCTTACGGCGGTCCTGACGGGATTTGAACCCGCGGCCTCCACCTTGACAGGGTGGCGAGCACTCCAAACTGCTCCACAGGACCTTGCTTTTGCGGCGCCCGCGCGACGGAGTCGCATAGTGACTTCGCCTGCGTTGCGCTGCGAGAAGAGACTCTACAGCAGCCCTGGCCCACCGGTCGAACTCACGCTGCGCGATGGGCCCGTCACGCCTGAAGGGGCTACGGAGCCGCCGCGTCGATCGCCTTCACGATCCGCTTGTCCGAGACCGGGTACGCCGTGCCGAGCGCGTGCGCGAAGTAGCTGACGCGGAGCTCCTCGATCATCCAGCGGATGTCCAGGACCTCCTGGGGCACGGGGCGACCCGGCGGCAACTGCTCCAGGAGCCAGGCGTACTCGTCCCGCATCTCGTGGACCTTCCCCATCCGCGAGGTGTCCCGCTGGACGTTCGTCGGCATCTGCTGGAGGCGCCGGTCGGCGGCCACCATGTACCGCATCAGGTCCGGCAGCCGGCGCAGCCCCGTCGCCGTCACGAAGCCCGGCCGGATCAGCGCGTCCAACTGCGCCCGTACGTCCGTGAGGTTGGCCAGGAGCGTCGGGCTCTTCGTGGACTTCAGGCGGCCCTCACAGGCCTGCCAGGCGGCGAGCACCTGCTGGACCTGGCCGACCGTCCGCACCGTCGCGTCGACGATCTCGGCGCGCACCTTCTCGTACAGCTTGCGGTACGACTCCTCGTCCCAGGCGGGACCCCCGAAGTCGCCGATCAGCTTGTCCGCGGCGGCCATCGCGCAGTCGGCGAAGAGCGCCTGGATGGAGCCGTGCGGGTTCGCGGACAGGGCGATCTTCTGCGCGTTGTTCAGCTTGTCCGAGGCGAACTTGGCCGGATTCACCGGGATGTTGCGCAGAATGAGGCGGCGCGTGCCCTTCCACATGGCCTGCTGCTGCTCGGCCTCCGTGTCGAAGAGGCGTACGGACACGGTGTCTCCGTCGTCCACGAGCGCCGGGTACGCCTTCACCGGCTGGCCCGCCCGCCGGGTCTCGAAGACGCGGCTGAGGGCGCCGATCGACCAGTCGGTGAGGCCCGTCCGCTCGACCGCCGAGCCGCCCGTGCGCTCGGCGGTCGCGGCAGCCGCCTGGGAGAGGGCCTTGCGCGCCTTCGGGCGGAGCTGGAGCTTCAGGGCCTCCAGATCCTTGTCCTCGGCGAGCTTCTTGCGCCGCTCGTCGGTGATCCGGAAGGTGATCTTCAAGTGGTCCGGTACGCGGGTGAGGTCGAAGTCGTCCGGGGAGACGGGGACACCGACCATCCGCTGCAACTCGCGGGCGAGGGTGACATGCAGCGGCTCCTGAAGCGGCACCGCGCGCTCCAGGAACGCCTTCGCGTAGTTGGGAGCCGGGACGTAGTGGCGGCGGACCGGCTTCGGCAGGGAGCGGATCAGCTCGATCACGACCTCCTCGCGCAGGCCCGGGATCTGCCAGTCGAAGCCCTCGTCCGTGACCTGGTTGAGGACCTGGAGCGGGACGTGGACGGTCACGCCGTCCGCGTCGGCCCCCGGCTCGAACTGGTACGTCACGCGGAACTTGAGCTGCCCCTGCCGCCACGAGTCGGGGTAGTCGTCCTTGGAGACGTCCCCCGCCTTCTCGTTGATCAGCATCGAGCGCTCGAAGTCGAGCAGTTCGGGCTCTTCCCGCTGCTTCTTCTTCCACCAGGAGTCGAAGTGCGCCCCGGAGACGACCTCTTCGGGCACCCGCTGGTCGTAGAAGTCGAAGAGCGTCTCGTCGTCGACGAGGATGTCGCGGCGCCGGGCCCGGTGCTCCAGCTCCTCGACCTCGGTCAGGAGCTTGCGGTTGGCGGCGAAGAACTTGTGGTGCGTACGCCAGTCGCCCTCGACGAGCGCGTTGCGGATGAACAGATCGCGGGAGACCTCGGGGTCGATGCGGCCGTAGTTCACCTTGCGGTCGGTGACGAGTGGTACGCCGTACAGCGTCACCTTCTCTATCGCCATGACCGCCGCCTGGTCCTTCTCCCAGTGCGGCTCGCTGTACGTCCGCTTCAGGAGGTGCTCGGCGAGCGGCTCGACCCACTCGGGCTCGATGCGGGCGTTCACGCGGGCCCACAGGCGCGAAGTCTCTACCAGCTCGGCCGACATGATGAAGCGCGGCGGCTTCTTGAAGAGCGCCGAGCCCGGGAAGACCGCGAACTTCGCGTTGCGCGCGCCCAGGTATTCGTTGCGACCGCCCCGCTGCTTGGGGTCGCTGTCCTTCGACTCCTTCACGTCCTTCATCCCGATGTGGGAGAGGAGACCGGCGAGGAGGGAGATGTGGACCTGCTGCTCGGGGGCGTCGTCCTCGTTCAGATGGATGCCCATCTGCTTGGCGACCGTACGCAGCTGCGTGTAAATGTCCTGCCACTCGCGGATGCGCAGGAAGTTCAGGTACTCCGACTTGCACATCCGGCGGAACGACGACGAGCCGCGCTCCTTCTGCTGCTCTCTGACGTACCGCCACAGGTTCAGGAAGGCGAGGAAGTCCGACGTCTCGTCCTTGAAGCGGGCGTGCTGCTGGTCCGCCTGCGTCTGCTTCTCGGCCGGGCGCTCGCGCGGGTCCTGGATGGAGAGCGCCGCCGCGATCACCATGACCTCGCGTACGCAGCCGTTCTTGTCGGCCTCCAGGACCATCCGGGCCAGGCGCGGGTCCACCGGCAGCTGGGCGAGCTTGCGGCCCTGCGGGGTGAGCCGCTTGCGTACGTCCTTCTGCGTGGGGTCGAGCGCGCCGAGCTCCTGGAGGAGCTGGACGCCGTCGCGGATGTTGCGATGGTCCGGCGGGTCGATGAAGGGGAACTTCTCGATCTCGCCGAGGCCGGCCGCGGTCATCTGGAGGATGACGCTCGCCAGGTTCGTACGGAGGATCTCCGCGTCCGTGAACTCCGGGCGGGAGACGAAGTCGTCCTCGGAGTAGAGCCGGATGCAGATGCCGTCCGACGTACGGCCGCAACGGCCCTTGCGCTGGTTGGCGCTGGCCTGGCTGATCGCCTCGATGGGCAGCCGCTGCACCTTCGTACGGTGGCTGTAGCGGGAGATGCGGGCCGTTCCCGGGTCGATCACGTACTTGATGCCCGGGACGGTCAGGGAGGTCTCGGCGACGTTCGTGGCGAGGACGATCCGGCGGCCCGTGTGCTGCTGGAAGACGCGGTGCTGCTCGGCGTGCGAGAGCCGGGCGTAGAGCGGGAGGACTTCCGTGAACCGGTAGTTCTTCTTGTTCAGCGCGTCCGCCGTGTCGCGGATCTCGCGCTCTCCGGAGAGGAAGACGAGGATGTCGCCCTTCCCCTCCGACTGGAGCTCCTCGACGGCGTCCGTGATCGCGGTGATCTGGTCGCGGTCCGTGTCGTCGCTGTCCTCTTCGAGGAGCGGGCGATAGCGCACCTCGACGGGATACGTACGGCCGCTGACCTCGACGATCGGGGCTTCCCCGAAATGTCTGGAGAACCGCTCCGGGTCGATCGTCGCCGAGGTGATGACGACCTTCAGGTCCGGGCGTTTGGGCAGCAGCTGGGCGAGATAGCCCAGCAGGAAGTCGATGTTGAGCGAGCGCTCGTGGGCCTCGTCGATGATGATCGTGTCGTACGCGCGCAGCTCGCGGTCCGTCTGGATCTCGGCCAGCAGGATGCCGTCCGTCATCAGCTTCACGTACGTGTCGCCGCCGACCTGGTCGGTGAAGCGGACCTTCCAGCCGACCGCCTCGCCCAGCGGGGTGTTCAGCTCGTCGGCGACGCGCTCGGCGACCGTGCGGGCGGCGATACGGCGGGGCTGGGTGTGCCCGATCATGCCGCGCACGCCGCGGCCGAGTTCCATGCAGATCTTGGGGATCTGCGTCGTCTTGCCGGAGCCCGTCTCGCCCGCGACGATCACGACCTGGTGGTCGCGTATCGCCGCCGCGATGTCGTCCTTCTTCTGGCTGACCGGCAGTTCTTCCGGATACGTGATCGCGGGCAGGCGGCTGCCCCGCTCGGCCATCCGCGCCGCGGCCTTGTCGACTTCCGCCGAGATCTCGGCGATGACGGCGGCGCGGGCCTCGGGCTTGCGGATCCGGCGCGCACCCTCGAGCCGGCGGCCGATCCGGTGCTCATCGCGCAGCGAGAGCTCGGACAGGCGCGGGGCGAGGGTGTCGAGAGTGAGGGCAGGCTGCGTAGACATACGGCGTCCAGGATCTCACTCGCCGCTCGGAGGTGGCGAACCGATTTCTCTGCGGGGGCGCCCCGGGACGTACGATTCCGGGGATGTTGCCCCGAGTGCGTACGCGATGGTGCCCCCTGCTGGCGGTGCTGCTCGTCGTGCTCGGCGCGTTCTGCGCACCCGCGGTGGCCGCCGATCCGGTGGCGAAGCCCGCGGCGTCCGCGGCGTCCGTGCAGGCCAAGGAGTCCACCGGTGGCCCCGGCTGCGGCAAGGGCGGTCAGCAGGACGCCGGTCAGGCGCCCGCGGCCCCTGCGCGCTCCAGTTCCGCGTACGAGCTGCTCCCGGCCCTGCACCAGGCCCATGCCGCGTCCGGCGCCTGGGGCGCCGACCAGACGGTGCTGTCCCTCACACCGGAGCGCGGTCCGCCGCCGCTCGCGCCGCCGACGCCGATAGATCTCTCCGTCCTGCGCGTGTAGATGCCCCTGCCCGGGCCCCTACAACGACGTACCAGGAACGAGAGAGAACTCCCTCATGCCCAAGAACAACAACAACAAAAAGAAGAACATCGCCATCGGCGCGGGTGTCGCCGCCGCCGCGCTGCTCCTCGGCGTCGCCTCCTACACCGCGACCAAGCCCGACGAGCCCTCCTCGGTCACCGCCGAGGAGGAGCCCGCCGCGGACGTCTCGGCCGACCCGCAGGCCGGGGTCTACCCGGAGCTGGCGAAGCTGGCCCGCCGCGACGGCAAGGACCCGCTGGCGCAGGGGCGCGCGGACGCACCCGTCGTGATGATCGAGTACGCCGACTTCAAGTGCGGCTACTGCGGGAAGTTCGCCCGCGACACCGAGCCCGGCCTGGTGAAGAAGTACGTCGACGAGGGCACCCTGCGCATCGAGTGGCGCAACTTCCCGATCTTCGGCGAGGACTCCGAGCGGGCCGCGCGGGGCGCGTGGGCGGCGGGGAAGCAGGGGCGCTTCTGGCAGTTCCACGAGGCGGCGTACGCGGAGGGCGCCAAGGAGAAGGGCTTCGGCGACGGCCGGCTGAAGGAGCTGGCGCGCGAGGCCGGGGTCAAGGACGTCGGCCGCTTCTCGGACGACGTGAAGAGCGCCGCCGCCACGGCCGCCGTGAAGAAGGACCAGGAGGAGGCGTACGGCCTGGGGGCCACGTCCACCCCGTCCTTCCTGGTCAACGGGCGGCCCATTTCCGGCGCCCAGCCGGACGAGGTCTTCGACCAGGCGATCGAGCAGGCGGCTGCCGCCGAGGACAAGGCGGGGAAGAAGTGACCGCCGATGTGGGGTACTTCGCGGCGTTCCTCGGCGGTCTCCTCGCCCTGGTGAGCCCGTGCAGCGCGCTGCTCCTGCCCGCCTTCTTCGCGTACTCGATCGACTCGACGTCACGCCTCCTCGCGCGCACCGGCATCTTCTACGCCGGGCTCGCGACGACGCTCGTGCCGCTGGGCGCCGCGGGATCGGTCGCCGGGCGGTTCTTCTTCGGGCACCGCGATCAGCTGGTGCTGGCCGCCGGGTGGCTGATCATCGCGCTCGGGGTGCTGCAGGTCGTGGGCATGGGGTTCGCCTCACGGCGGATGGCCGAGCTCTCGGGCCGGATCCGGCCGACGACGGCGGTCTCCGTGTACGCGCTCGGGGCGGTGTACGGGCTCGCGGGGTTCTGCGCGGGGCCGATCCTCGGCAGCGTCCTGACGGTGGCGGCGGTCAGCGGGAGCCCGGTCTACGGCGGGCTGCTGCTCGCCGTCTACGCGCTCGGCATGGCCGTGCCGCTGTTCGTGCTCGCGCTGCTCTGGGAGCGGTTCGACCTCGGGCGGCGGCGCTGGCTGCGGGGGCGGGCGTTCCGGCTCGGCCGCTTCGAACTGCACACGACCTCGCTCCTGTCGGGGCTCTTCTTCGTCGCCCTGGGGGCGCTCTTCCTCGCGTACGACGGGACCACCGCGCTGCCGGGTCTCCTCGACGTGGACGACTCGTTCGCGGTGGAGCGGTGGGCCGGGGGAGTGGGCAGGGCGGTGCCGGACTCCGCGCTGATCGCGGGGGTGGTGGTCCTGGTG
>NZ_SRIC01000071.1 GCF_004684775.1 Streptomyces sp. MZ04 | reverse complement strand
CACCGCCGGCCCCCGCCCCCGCCCCGAAGTCGAGCGGCGGCGGCCGGGCCTCGAGCCTGCTGAAGTCCAGTGCCTTGATGGCCGCGGGCACGATCGTCTCCCGGCTCACCGGTTTCCTGCGCACCCTGGTCATGGCGGCCGCGATCGGCGTGGGCCTGCTCAACGACTCGTACCAGGTCGCGAACACCCTGCCGACGATGATCTACGTCCTCGTCGGTGGCGGAGCACTGAACGCGGTCTTCATCCCGCAGCTCGTCCGCTCCATGAAGAACGACGACGACGGCGGCGAAGGGTATGCCAACCGGCTCCTCACCCTCGTCATGGTCATGCTCGCGGGTGTGACCGTGATCTGTGTGGTGGCGGCTCCCATGTTCGTGCGCATGATGTCGCCGACGATCGCGGACGACCCGGTCCGCATGGAAGTCACGGTCACCTTCGCGCGCTACTGCATTCCGACCATGTTCTTCATGGGCGTGCACGTCGTGCTCGGACAGATCCTCAACGCCCGCGGCCGCTTCGGCGCGATGATGTGGACCCCGGTCCTCAACAACATCGTGGTCATCGCCACCTTCTGCGCCTTCATCTGGGCCTTCGGCGGTTTCACCTCGTCCGGGGTCGCCCCGTCCAACATCACGCCGGACGGCGTGCGCCTGCTGGGCCTCGGCACACTGCTCGGCCTGGTCGTCCAGTCCCTGGCCATGCTCCCGTACCTGCGTGAGGCCGGGTTCAAGCTCCGGCTCCGGTTCGACTGGCGCGGACACGGCCTCGGCAAGGCGGCACGGCTCGCGAAGTGGACCTTCTTCTTCGTCCTCGCCAACCAGATCGGCATGGTGGTCGTCACCCAGCTCGCCACCAGCGCCGGTACGACTGCCACGGATCAGGGCCACTCCGGCACCGGCATCACCGCGTACAACTACGCGCTGCTCCTGTGGCAGATGCCGCAGGCCATCATCACCGTCTCCGTGATGACCGCGGTGCTGCCCCGCATCTCCCGCTCCGCGAGCGACGGCGACCCCGCTGCCGTCCGTGACGACATCTCGTACGGCCTGCGCACCTCGGCCGTGGCGATCGTGCCGTGCGCCTTCGCCTTCCTCGCCCTCGGCGTGCCGATGGCGACGCTGCTGTACGCGGGCTCCGGCTCGGGCGCGCAGAACATCGGCTACACCCTGATGGCATTCGGACTCGGCCTGATCCCGTACTCGGTCCAGTACGTCGTCCTGCGCGGCTTCTACGCCTACGAGGACACGCGCACGCCGTTCTACAACACCGTCATCGTGGCAGCCGTCAACGCGGCGGCCTCGGCTCTGTGCTTCTTCGTCCTGCCCGCCCGGTGGGCCGTGGTCGGCATGGCCGCCTCCTACGGCCTCGCCTACGCGGTGGGCGTCGGTGTGGCCTGGCGCCGGCTGCGTACGCGCCTGGGCGGCGATCTGGACGGCGCACAGGTGGCGCGTACGTACACCCGCCTCTTCGGAGCCTCGATCCCCGCAGCCCTCATCGGTGGTGCGGTCGGCTTCGCCGTCCTGAAGGCGATGGGCACCGGGGCGCTCAGCTCCCTGGTGGCGCTCGTCGTCGGCGGTATCGCGCTCGGCGTCGTCTTCTTCGTCGCCGCCCGAAAGATGCGGATCGCGGAACTCAACTCCATGGTCGGGATGGTCCGCGGCCGTCTCGGACGGTGAGTTCGAGGGGTTCGCACAACCATCACCGGCCGCCGCGTGTCGTGCATAGCGCCGGACTGTGGGCACAATTGGCTTTGGCGTCTGACGAAGCGCAACGGATGGGGAGGCAGGAACGACGGTGGCGGAACGGAGCACGGCTGCCGTCGACGTGGCAGACAACAGCGGCGATGAGCCGCTGACCGCGAAGGCGGAGCAGGCCACGGCCGACGGGGTGGCCCAGACCCGGGAGCGGGAAACGGCAGAAGAAGGCGCAGCAGAGACCGGCGAGCCCACAAGCTCGGGGGCGGCATCACCCCCCGAGCTGCACAGCGGTCACAAACTCGCCAGACGCTATCGACTCGAAGAGTGCGTCACCCGTCTGGACGGTTTCAGCAGCTGGCGCGCGGTGGACGAGAAACTCCGCCGGGCCGTCGGCGTACATCTGCTGCCCGCCGACCATCCACGGGCACGATCGGTGCTCGCCGCGGCCCGCTCGTCGGCGCTGCTCGGCGATCCCCGCTTTGTGCACGTCCTGGACGCGGTCGAGGAGAACGACCTCGTCTACGTAGTCCACGAGTGGCTGCCGGATGCCACGGAACTCACCGCGCTGCTGGCGGCGGGGCCTCTCGAGGCACACGACGCGTACCAGCTCGTCAGCCAGGTGTCCCAGGCCATGGCTGCCGCCCATCGCGAGGGCCTCGCCCACCTGCGGCTGACCCCGAGCGCCATCCTGAGGACGTCGACCGGCCAGTACCGCATCCGCGGCCTCGCCGTGAACGCCGCGCTCCGTGGCATCAGCTCGGACACCCCGCAGCGCACGGACACGGAAGCGATCGGCGCGCTCCTGTACGCCTCGCTGACCCAGCGCTGGCCCTACGAGGACGACGCGTACGGCCTCTCCGGGCTGCCCAAGGGCGTCGGCCTGATCGCCCCCGACCAGGTGCGCGCGGGCGTGCACAGGGGCCTCTCCGAGCTCTCGATGCGCGCGCTCGTCAACGAGGGCGCGACCGCCTCCCGCCAGGAGCCTCCGTGCACGACGCCGGAGGAGCTGGTGAAGGCCATCGGCGAGATGCCCCGCATCCGCCCTCCGGAGCCCGCGTTCACCGCACCTCCCGAGTACCAGCGCACGACGTACCAGCAGGGCACCTACGGCCGCCCCGCGGCCCGTCCCGGCGCCACCCAGCCGGTGCCGACCCCGCCGCCCCCGCTGCAGAGCCGTACGGGCAAGGCACTCAAGTGGGCCGTGTCGGCGCTGCTCATCGCGGCCCTGGGACTCGGCAGCTGGCAGCTGGCGGACGCGCTCATGGACCGGGGGAAGAACGACGACCCCGGCTCGACGGACACCTCCGACGGCGGCGACAAGAACAAGCCGAAGCCCGGCAAGCCGCTCCAGATCCAGGACGCGGACGAGTACGTCGCCGAGGGCCAGGCGCAGAACCCCGAGGGCGTGGACAAGACGTACGACGGCGACGACTCGACGTACTGGCGGACCAACAGCTTCATAGACGGTCCCACGCTCGCGCCCTACAAGCCCGGCGTCGGTATCGTCTACGACCTCGGCAAGGAGCAGGACCTGTCGACGGCGTCGATCGGGCTCCGCTATGCGGGCGCCCACACGACGGTCAAGCTGTACGCCACGGACTCGATGTCCTCCTCGACGCCGCTGAGCGCGATGAAGGAGATCGGGACCGCCAAGACCACCGGCCACAGCTTGAAGGTCGAGGCGGAGAAGCCGGTCAAGACGCAGTACGTGCTCGTCTGGCTGACCGATGTACCGAAGTCGCCCCGTGATGAGTACAGCAGCGCGGGGTACAAGCAGGCCATCACGGACGTGAAGTTCACGGACTGAGGGACTGGGCTCACCGGGGGGGAGGGGGTTCGACGGTGGATGACACCACGCACGGCGAGATGAGCGACCAGGACCTCCTGGCCAGCCATGTGGCCGGCGACAAGGATGCCTTCGGTGAGCTCGTCCGGCGCCATCGCGACCGCCTGTGGGCGGTCGCCCTGCGCACGCTGGGGGACCGCGAGGAGGCCGCTGACGCCGTACAGGACGCCCTGGTCTCCGCCTACCGCGCCGCGCACACCTTCCGCGGTCAGTCCGCCGTCACGACGTGGCTGCACCGGATCACGGTGAACGCCTGCCTCGACCGGGCGCGCAAGGCGGCCTCCCGGAAGACCTCCCCCATCGACGACACCGAACGGCTCGAGCAGCTCCTGGAACCGCACGAGTCGGCGTCGGCCCCCGTCGAGCGGGGTGATCTGCACCGCCAGCTCATCGAGGCCCTCGGCACGCTGCCGCACGACCAGCGCGCCGCCCTCGTCCTGGTGGACATGCAGGGCTATCCCGTGGCCGAGGCGGCCCGCGTGCTCGATGTGCCCACCGGCACCGTGAAGAGCCGCTGCGCACGCGGCAGAGCCAGACTGCTGCCGCTGCTCACCCACCTGCGTACGGAGACCCGTACGCCGAGCGGAGACGGCGGCGAGGACCAGAACGGCAAGAAGCCGGACCCGGGAAGGAACCGGACGCAGGGGACATCCGTCCCACCTGCAGCGGGGCCACGGGAAGCGGGACCAAGCGATTCAGCTGCTGTGAAGGGCGGAGGTGGGCGAGCGTGATGACCACGACCGACTCGGCCGGGCACCCAGAAGTCGCTGAGATCTCCGACCTCACGGAGGGACTGCTCCCCCCTGCCCGCACCCTCGACGTGCGGCGGCATCTGGACGACTGCGAGCTCTGCGCCGATGTCTACGCCTCCCTGGAGGAGATCCGCGGCATGCTCGGCACGCTGCCGGGTCCGCCGCGGATGCCCGCCGATGTCGCCGGACGCATCGACGCGGCGCTGGCGGCGGAGGCGCTGCTGGACTCCATCACGCCTGAATCGCTCGAGCCCGAGTCCCTCGACGTGGAGCCCGTCTCCCGCGACAGCATCGCGCCCGAGACCGACGCTCCGGAGACCGACGCTCCCGACAGCGCGTCGACCGGCACGCGTGTTTCACGTGAAACATCGCCCGCCTCCGCCGAGTCGGCGCCCACTTCCGCCGACCGGCCCGCCGGACACGCCCGCGCGGCCACTGGCCCCGGGCGCCGGAGCCGGTTCCGGGGCGGACGTCGGCGCACTGCCGTGCTCGGGGCGGTCGTCACGGCCGCCGCCATCGGCCTCGGCTCCCTGTTGATGCAGAACCTGGGCGGCGGCTCGGGCGGCACCGCCGGCACCGCGTCGGAGCACCCCGCCTCCGCGCACGCCTTCTCCGAGGAGAAGCTCAAGGGCCAGGTGACCGACCTCCTCGCCAAGACCCCGACCGCGGAGACCGACGGTGGCAAGCCGTCCTTCGACGTGCGATCGAGCCCGGAGTCCCCGAAGGAGAACTCTCCGATGCGTGAGGCCTCGGGCTCGGTGCCGGAGTGCGTCCAGCGAGGCCTCGGCGCGAGGACGCCGATCGCCGCTGAGGAGGGCACGTACAAGGGGAAGGACGCCTACCTCGTCGTGGCGTCCCACGACTCCGACAGCGCCAAGGTCTCCGCGTACGTCATCGACGCGACGTGCAACGACAAGCCGTCGTCCACCGCCGCGGGCAAGATTCTGCTGACCAACTCCTACGCCCGGCCCTGACCTCTCGCCGCACCGGCAAGAGGAGCGCGGTCGTGCAGGGGCATGCCGCCGTCCCTGGCATGCTTACGTGCGCCCGGACACGTCGGGAATGCAAGCCCCGTAGGATCCGTTGGGTGGGGTGAGAGACCTGAGACAGGCACCCACCAGCAGTACGCAGCAGTCTCCAGAGACGAGGAATCAAGCCGTGACCGACGTCCGTAACGTGATCATCATCGGCTCCGGGCCCGCCGGCTACACGGCGGCGCTCTACACCGCACGCGCGTCGCTGAAGCCGCTGGTGTTCGAGGGCGCCGTCACCGCGGGTGGCGCGCTGATGAACACCACCGAGGTGGAGAACTTCCCCGGCTTCCAGGACGGCGTCATGGGCCCCGAGCTCATGGACAACATGCGGGCCCAGGCCGAGCGCTTCGGCGCCGAGCTGGTTCCGGACGATGTGATCGCTGTCGACCTCAGCGGCGAGATCAAGACCGTGACGGACACGGCGGGCACCGTGCACCGCGCGAAGACCGTGATCGTGACGACCGGCTCCCAGCACCGCAAGCTCGGTCTGCCGAACGAGGATGCGCTCTCCGGACGCGGCGTCTCCTGGTGCGCGACCTGCGACGGCTTCTTCTTCAAGGACCAGGACATCGCCGTGATCGGCGGCGGCGACACCGCGATGGAGGAGGCGACCTTCCTCTCCCGCTTCGCCAAGTCCGTGACGATCGTGCACCGCCGCGACAGCCTGCGTGCCTCCAAGGCGATGCAGGACCGCGCGTTCGCCGACCCGAAGATCAAGTTCGTCTGGGACAGCGAGGTCGCCGAGATCAAGGGCGAGCAGAAGCTCTCCGGTCTGACGCTGCGCAACCTCAAGACGGGCGAGACCTCCGAGCTGCCGGTGACGGGTCTGTTCATCGCGATCGGCCACGACCCGCGCACGGAGCTCTTCAAGGGCCAGCTCGAGCTGGACGACGAGGGCTACCTGAAGGTCGAGGCGCCCTCGACCCGAACGAACATGACCGGTGTCTTCGGTGCCGGTGACGTCGTCGACCACACGTACCGCCAGGCGATCACGGCAGCCGGCACCGGCTGCTCCGCCGCCCTGGACGCCGAGCGCTTCCTCGCCGCCCTCACGGACAGCGAGACCGCGGCCGCCACCGTCTGACATCTCTTCTTCCCACCGCCCCACCCAAGTTAAGGAGCCCGCCGTGGCCGGCACCCTGAAGAACGTGACCGACGCTTCCTTCGAGGAAGACGTCCTCAAGAACGACAAGCCTGTCCTGGTGGAC
The DNA here is from genome assembly GCF_004684775.1 of Streptomyces sp. MZ04. Lineage (GTDB taxonomy): Bacteria > Actinomycetota > Actinomycetes > Streptomycetales > Streptomycetaceae > Streptomyces. The sequence goes on along the minus strand of NZ_SRIC01000071.1, from coordinate 23,517 downwards.
TTCTGGGCCGCCTGGTGCGGTCCGTGCCGTCAGATCGCCCCGTCGCTCGAGGCGATCGCGGCCGAGCATGGCGACAAGATCGAGATCGTCAAGCTCAACATCGACGAGAACCCGGGCATCGCCGCCAAGTACGGCGTCATGTCCATCCCGACCCTGAACGTGTACCAGGGTGGCGAGGTCGCCAAGACCATCGTCGGCGCCAAGCCGAAGGCCGCTCTCGAGCGCGACCTCGCGGACTTCATCGCCGAGTAACGAGCGATGAGCGACAGGCGCCGACGACGAGCGCCGACCGCCACGCGACGTTGTTTCACGTGAAACACGAATGGGCCAACCCTCCGGGGTTGGCCCATTCGCATGACAGGGGTCGGCTCAGAGCGGTCGGAGAACGGGCTCCTTCTGCACCGCCCCGAGCAGTCGATCGAGAGCCATCTCGACGTCCTCCTTCCAGGAGAGCGTCGTACGCAGCTCAAGCCTGAGCCGGGGATACGAGGGGTGCGGGCGGACCGTCTTGAAGCCCACCGCCAGCAGATGATCCGCGGGCAGCACACAGGCGGGCTTCTCCCAGCGGGCGTCGCCGAAGGCCTCGATCGCCTTGAAGCCACGGCGCAACAGGTCCTTGGCCACCGTTTGGATGATCACCCGGCCGAGCCCCTGGCCCTGGTAGTCCGGCATGATCCATGCGGTCATCAGCTGCACGGCGTCCGGCGACACAGGGCTCGTGGGGAACGCGGTGGATCGGGGCACGTACGCCGGGGGTGCGTACAGCACGTAGCCCACCGGCACCTCGTCGACGTAGACAACGCGGCCGCAGGAACCCCACTCCAACAGGACGGCGGAGATCCAGGCTTCCTTCTCCAGCTCCGGCGTGCCGGCCTTCACCGCGGCCTGGCCGCTGACCGGGTCCAGTTCCCAGAAGACGCACGACCGGCAGCGCTTGGGAAGGTCCGGAAGGTTGTCCAGCGTGAGCGGTACGAGCCGACGCCCCATGAAGGCGGTTCCTCACTTCCTTCGCCAGCGGCATCGCGGGCGGCAGTCAGAGCGCTCCGTTCCTTCAGCAGGCTGCCGACGAATCCGCCGACCGCTCCCAGCCCAAGGCCCGCGGTCATCAGTCCGGTGCGGCTCACCGATCGCATGGCCCCTGCCTCCCCAATGAGGTGCCGTCAGCTGGATGCGCCATACCCGAACGCATCGTATCCACGATGCGATTGCATCGATACCGTAAGAAAGCAAAGAGCGGGCCGTGTTCCGGTACACACCGGACACGGCCCGCTCTGGAAACACGGTTGATGAGGCTCAGGCCTCTCCGTCCTCCGGGGCGTCTTCCTCGGGTGTGTCCTCGGCGAGTCCGTTCATCAGGACCGGCCCCTCGCCCGGGGCGAGCGTCGAGAGAATGCGCTCCAGGTCCTCCAGTGAAGCGAAGTCGACGACGATCTTGCCCTTCTTCTGACCGAGGTCCACCCGCACGCGGGTCTCGAACCGGTCCGAGAGGCGGGTGGCGAGCTTCGTCAGCGACGGCGACACCCGAGCACCCGCGCGCGGCCCCTTGGCCTTCGGGGCGCTCTGCGGCCGCGAGCCCATGAGGGTCACGATCTCTTCGACGGCCCGCACCGAGAGGCCCTCGGCGACGATCCGGTGAGCGAGGCGGTCCTGCTCCTCCGAGTCCTCGACGGAGAGCAGAGCGCGAGCGTGGCCCGCGGACAGCACTCCGGCGGCGACCCGGCGCTGAACCGCCGGCGACAGCTTAAGGAGACGCAGCGTGTTGGAGACCTGCGGGCGCGAACGGCCGATCCGGTCCGCCAGCTGGTCGTGCGTGCAGTTGAAGTCCTTGAGCAGCTGGTCGTAGGCGGCGGCCTCTTCCAGCGGGTTCAGCTGCGCACGGTGCAGGTTCTCGAGCAGTGCGTCCAGGAGCAGCTTCTCGTCGTCCGTGGCGCGGACGATCGCCGGGATGCGCTCGAGTCCCGCCTCACGGCAGGCGCGCCAGCGCCGCTCACCCATGATGAGCTCGTAGCGCGAGCTGCCCACCTGCCGCACGACGACCGGCTGGAGAAGCCCGACCTCCTTGATGGAGGTCACGAGTTCGGCGAGGGCGTCCTCGTCGAAGACCTCACGCGGCTGCCTCGGGTTGGGCGTGATGAAGTCGAGCGGCAGCTCGGCGAAGTGCGCACCGACCGGACTCTCCGGCGCGGCCTCCACCGTCCCGTTCGCCGGCTCCTCCGTTTCATGTGAAACGGAGCTCTGCGGGAGCGCCGCCACCTTCGCGGCCGCCACCCCCCGCTCGGCGGTGAGCACCGGTACAGCGGTGGGGGAGCCCGCAGCCCCACCCGCGGCCTGGGCGGCCGACTTCTCCGTCGGGGCCGCAGGGATCAGGGCGCCGAGGCCACGGCCAAGGCCTCTCCGTCGCTCGCTCACTGCAACCCCTCCGTCGTGCTGTGCTGGTCATTCTGAGCGCCCATGTGGGCGTGCTGTACGTCGTAGCGAATGCCGACACCGCGGAGCGCGATCTCCCGGGCCGCCTCGAAGTACGAGAGGGCACCGCTCGACCCCGGATCGTAGGTCAGCACGGTCTGTCCGTAGCTCGGCGCCTCGGAGATACGGACCGAGCGGGGAATGCTCGTCCGCAGCACCTCCTCGCCGAAGTGGTTGCGCACCTCGTCCGCCACCTGTGAGGCGAGCCGGGTCCGGCCGTCGTACATGGTGAGCAGGATCGTCGAGACGTGCAGATGCGGGTTGAGATGCCCCCGCACCAGGTCGACGTTGCGCAGGAGCTGGCCGAGGCCCTCCAGTGCGTAGTACTCGCACTGAATGGGGATCAGTACCTCCGCACCGGCCACCAGGGCGTTGACCGTCAGGAGACCGAGCGACGGCGGGCAGTCGATGAGGATGTAGTCCAGCGGCTGCTCGTACGCCTGGATCGCCCGCTGCAGCCGGCTCTCCCGCGCCACCAGCGACACCAGCTCGATCTCCGCACCGGCGAGATCGATGGTGGCGGGGGCGCAGAAGAGACCCTCGACATCGGGCACCGGCTGAACGACCTCGGAGAGCGGCTTGCTCTCCACCAACACGTCGTAGATGGACGGCACTTCGGCGTGGTGGTCGATCCCCAGAGCCGTGGAGGCATTGCCCTGCGGGTCGAGGTCGATGACCAGGACACGCGCGCCGTGCAGAGCGAGCGAAGCGGCAATATTGACGGTTGTCGTCGTCTTGCCCACTCCACCCTTCTGGTTGGCGACCACCATGACGCGTGTCTGCTCGGGTCGCGGCAGGCCTTCGCCTGCGCGGCCAAGGGCTTCCACCGCCAGTTGGGCAGCACGACCGATAGGGGTGTCGTCCATCGGGGGCGGTGTTTCACGTGAAACATCCTCCCCCGCCGACTCGGTACGGGGACCGGGGACCGGATCGGTCATCGGTCCCGCGATGTTGGCGTCGGACCGCAAGGATTCACTCTCCTCGACTTCAGGCTCGCAATGAACAGAGCCTCCCATGCTTTGAGGGTCGTGAACCAGCGAGGCCCGGTCTTCTGTGGACGAATCCACCTCTGTGGACAACTCGGTGCCCTTATCGAGGGATCCGAGCGGACGACGGTCGCGGGGTTCAGCAGCGCGGCCGCGACTGATGATGCCATGCAGCAGTGAGCGACGTTTCACGTGAAACACGATGCACGGCAGCCGGGGCGCCGCAGCTGCGACACCCCGGTATGCGTACGTTTGGCAGGTTTTGTGGAGTAGGGCTCGTCGTCAGGACGGATCAACTGCGACGTAGCCGCTCCCATGGCGGCAGGCTCACTCAGCGACGACGCCGGGTCCGTCCCGTGCGTGCCGCCTTGGCCCGCTTGGCGGCGAAGCGTACGCCGCCGGGGCTCTCGCCGACCTCGACCCGCACCACGGTGGACAGCGGGTCCACCACGCCCTCGCCGACGTGAAGGACCGAGGTGTTCACCGCGCCGAGCTTGCTCAGAGCGGCGCCCGCGGCCTTGACCTCTTCCTCGGCGGTATCGCCCTTGAGGAGCAGCATCTCTCCGTACGGACGCAGCAAGGGCACGCCCCACGCGGCGAGCCGGTCCAGGGGTGCCACGGCCCGCGCGGTCACCACGTGGACCGAAGGCAGCTTGCCGAGGACCTCCTCGGCGCGGCCCCGCACAACCGTCACGTGATCGAGGCCGAGCAGCTCGACGACTTCGGTGAGGAAGTTCGTCCGCCGCAGCAGCGGCTCAAGGAGCGTGATCTTCAGATCCGGCCGGACGAGGGCCAGCGGAATGCCCGGCAGTCCCGCGCCCGAGCCGACATCACAGACCGTCACGTTCTCGGGCACGACCTCGGAGAGCACCGCGCAGTTCAGCAGGTGCCGCTCCCACAGCCGGGGCACTTCGCGCGGGCCGATCAGGCCACGCTGCACTCCCGCGTCGGCCAGCAACTCGGCATATCGGACCGCGTCCGAGAAACGCTCACCGAATACCGCCCGGGCCTGCTCAGGCGCCGGCGGGAGCTCCGCTGCCTCCGTCACGGGGACCGTCCTTCCGTACCGCACTGGGGTGGCTGACTATCAGGCTGACAAAGACCGGCCCCGCCTGCGAACAGACGGGGCCGGGAGAACGACGTGCGATCAGGCGGGAAGCACGACGACGAAGCGCTGCGGCTCCTCGCCCTCCGACTCACTGCGCAGACCGGCGGCCTTGACCGCATCATGCACGACCTTGCGCTCGAACGGCGTCATCGGCTTGAGGTTCACCGGCTCGCCGGAGCTCTTCACCTCGGCCGCCGCCTTCGCGCCCAGCTCGGAGAGCTCCTCGCGCTTCTTGGCGCGGTAACCCGCGATGTCCAGCATCAGCCGGCTGCGGTCGCCGGTCTCACGGTGCACCGCGAGGCGGGTCAGCTCCTGGAGCGCCTCCAGAACCTCACCGTCACGGCCGACCAGCTTCTGTAGATCGCGGCTGTTCGAGTCGCTGATGATCGAGACAGCGGCGCGGTCGGCCTCGACGTCCATGTCGATGTCACCGTCGAGGTCGGCGATGTCCAGCAGACCCTCGAGGTAGTCCGCAGCGATCTCGCCCTCCTGCTCGAGGCGGGTGAGGGTGTCGCCGGCCTCGACTTCGGCTTCGGCGGGGGCGGTGGTGCCTTCCGTCACGGGATGGACTCCTTCTACTTCTTGGACGGGTGCTTGGGCCGCTGCTGGCCCTTGCGCTGCCCCGACTTGGCTTGGCGTGCGTTACCTGACCCGGACTTGCCGCCCCCGGCCTTGGGCTTGTCGTCCTCGGGCTCGTCCTGGGTCTTCTCCAGCGACGTCTTGGCGTCCGAGTCCTCGTCCGCGTCGCCCTCCGACTTGGCCGTGCCGTGCGCGGCCGCGGACTGGCGCTGTGACTTGCTCTGGCGCTTGGGCTGCTGCCGCTTGGGGGCACCGCCACCGGCGGCCGGAGTGCCGTCCTCGGTCTCGGTGGCGACCGCGCCCTCGCTCTCCACCACGGAGCCGTCGGTCTGGGCCGCGAGGCCCGCCTTGGTCAGACCGTTGATGAACTTGCGCTCGAAGTCGTTGCGGTCACGGCCCTTGGCGACGATCGCCTTGATGATGTTCGTGTTGCCACGCCCCCGCACATTCTTGTGGTGCGTGATCTGCTTCCCCAGACGCTCGAGGAACGCGGCCTGCGCCTTGGAGCCGGGAGTCGGGTTCCGGCGGATCACGAACATCTGCTGGCCCATGGTCCACACGTTGGTGGTCAGCCAGTAGACGAGGACACCGACCGGGAAGTTGATGCCGAACACGGCGAACATGACCGGGAAGACGTACATCAGCATCTTCTGCTGCTGCATGAACGGCGTCTTGACCGTCGTGTCCACGTTCTTCGTCATCAGCTGGCGCTGGGTGAAGAACTGCGACGCCGACATCAGGATGATCATGATCGCGGTGACGACGCGGACGTCCGTCAGCGTGGCGTTGAGCGAGGCGACCTTGTCGGCGCTGTCGGTGAACTTCGCGGCCAGCGGGGCACCGAAGATGTGCGCCTTACGCGCGCTCTCCAGGAGCGGGCCGTCGATGACGCCGATTTCCTTGCCCGTGGCGATGCCGTTGAGCACGTGGTACAGGGCGAAGAAGAACGGCGACTGCGCCAGGATGGGAAGGCACGAGGAGAGCGGGTTGGTACCCGACTCCTTGTACAGCTTCATCATCTCTTCGGACTGGCGCTGCTTGTCGCTCTTGTAGCGCTCCTGGATCTTCTTCATCTCGGGCTGCAGCGTCTGCATCGCCCGAGTCGCCTTGATCTGCTTCACGAAGAGCGGGATCAGACAGATACGGATCAAGATCACCAGGGACACGATGGCCAGGCCCCAGGCCCAGCCCGTGTCGGGACCGAAGATCTTCCCGTACACAGCGTGGAACTGGACGATGACCCAGGAAACGGGTGTCGTGATGAAGCTGAACAGACTGGCAATCGTGTCCACTAATCAGGCTCCTTGAGCATGGGACGGGGTCTCGGCGGCCGGGCTCGGGGTCTGGGGGGAGATCTCCCCGGAGGGCACGCCAGCGGCGGAGGGCCCGCCCTTGCGTTCGCGCCACTTGGCGCGCAGCATCTCGTGCCACCGCGGACGCTTGCGCGGCGGGACATGGTCGACACCACCGAGCGACCACGGATTGCACCGCAGGATGCGCCAGGCAGTGAGCGCCGTTCCCTTGATCGCACCGTGCCGGTCGATGGCCAGGTAGCCGTAGCGGGAGCACGACGGGTAGTACTTGCACACCGGGCCGAGCAACGGACTGATCGTCCACTGGTACAGCTTGATCAGAGCCAGCAGTGGGTACTTCATCGAGCGCCCCCTCCCAGCAGCCGCTGAAGAGCGGCATCCAGGTCTCGGGCCAGCTGTGCATGGTCGGCATCGCCCGCACCGGGCAACGCTCGTACGACTACCAGGCTACCGGGGGGCAGCAGAGCCACCCGGTCACGCATCAGATGACGCAGCTTGCGCTTCACCGCGGTGCGTACGACGGCTCCGCCCACGGCCTTGCTCACGACGAAACCCGCACGCGTCGGGGGAACACTCTCCCCAGGCGCGTGCGGGTCCGTTGCACCGCTACGTAGATGGACGACGAGAAGCGGGCGTCCGGCCCGGCGTCCTCGGCGTACCGCGGTCGCGAAGTCTTCGCGCCGCCTCAGCCGATGCTCGGTAGGCAGCACGACGTCATGACCTAATGCGATTAAGCGGAAAGGCTGGCGCGACCCTTGCCACGACGGTTCGCGAGAATCGCGCGGCCGGCACGGGTGCGCATCCGCAGACGGAAGCCATGGGTCTTGGCGCGGCGACGGTTGTTCGGCTGGAAGGTGCGCTTGCTCACTCGGGGGCTCCAGAAATGATTGTGTGGTGGCGGGACATCGCCTGGCTGTCACCGTGCGCCCACGAGAAGCTCGCGAATACGCACCGAGTGCACCGCTTCACAATCACAGATCGTGATCTTTGCCCATCGGAGGCAGGCGGCAGCAGCCATCGACAACTCGACCTGGTCACGGTACGCGGGGCTACGCCATCCGGTCAAACCGACCGTCAGGGGGAGACACTGTGCACAGCCTGTGGACAACAACTTGAACCGCAGCCGTTGCCCTGACTACCGTGGCCAAACTCCGATTCATTCCCTTCTCCCTGCCGATCCCGATTTCGGTCCCCAGAACCACACCATCGTGGGACCCCGTGAGAGAGCGTGCCCTGTGGCTGACGTACCTGCCGATCTTGCCGCAGTGTGGCCACGAGTGCTGGAGCAGCTGCTGGGTGAAGGGCGAGGGCACGGCGTCGAGGCGAAGGACGAACGCTGGATCAAGCGCTGCCAGCCGCTGGCACTGGTCGCCGACACCGCACTGCTCGCCGTGCCGAACGAGTTCGCCAAGGGTGTGCTCGAGGGGCGGCTCGCCCCCATCGTCAGTGAAACGCTGAGCCGCGAGTGCGGCCGTCCGATCCGCATCGCCATCACCGTCGACGACTCGGTGGGCGAACCCATGGGTCCTTCCGCGCCCCCTGTCCAGCAGCCCGGCCAGCAACAGCAGCCCCAGCAGCAGCGCTACGAAGATCACGAGCCGCACCCGGGTTCCGGTCAGGGACACGATGCCTACGACGGCTACGGCCGCCGGAGCCAGGAGGAGCACCCCCAGGGCTCCCGGCCCGACCAACTGCCGACCGCCCGTCCCGCGTACCCGGACTATCAGCGTCCCGCTCCCGGCGCCTGGCCGCAGCCCCCGCAGCAGCAGGACGACTACGGCTGGCAGCAGCCCCGGCTCGGCTTCCCCGAGCGCGACCCCTACGCGACGCCAGTCCAGCAGCCGCAGCACGACTACCGGACGCAGCCGCCGCAGAGCCACTCCCCGTACGACCAGCACCGCTCCGACCGGCAGGACCAGCAGGACCGCCACGACCGGCGTGAGCGGCACGAACTCTCCGAGCCGTCGTCCGCGCCCGGCTCCGGCGGCCCGTCCGGTCACCGGGGCGGCCACAGCAACGGTCACGGTGTGCACGGCGGCGCCCCCGGCCCGCTGGCCGCACAGCCGGCCCCCGCTTCGGCTCCCGGCGAGCCCACCGCGCGCCTCAACCCGAAGTACCTCTTCGACACCTTCGTCATCGGTGCCTCGAACCGCTTCGCGCACGCGGCCGCGGTCGCCGTCGCCGAGGCGCCCGCCAAGGCCTACAACCCCCTCTTCATCTATGGAGAGTCGGGACTTGGCAAAACGCATCTTCTGCATGCGATCGGGCATTACGCCCGCAGCCTCTACCCCGGCACGCGTGTGCGCTACGTGAGCTCCGAGGAGTTCACCAACGAGTTCATCAACTCCATCCGTGACGGCAAGGGCGACACGTTCCGCAAGCGCTACCGCGAGATGGACATCCTGCTCGTCGACGACATCCAGTTCCTCGCGAGCAAGGAGTCGACGCAGGAGGAGTTCTTCCACACCTTCAATACGCTCCACAACGCGAACAAGCAGATCGTGCTCTCCAGCGACCGGCCGCCCAAGCAGCTGGTGACCCTGGAGGACCGGCTGCGCAACCGCTTCGAGTGGGGACTGATCACCGACGTCCAGCCGCCGGAGCTGGAGACGCGCATCGCCATCCTTCGTAAGAAGGCGGTGCAGGAGCAGCTCAACGCTCCTCCGGAGGTCCTGGAGTTCATCGCGTCCCGCATCTCGCGCAACATCCGTGAGCTCGAGGGCGCGCTGATCCGGGTCACGGCCTTCGCGTCGCTCAATCGGCAGCCGGTGGACCTCGGTCTGACGGAGATCGTCCTCAAGGATCTGATCCCGGGGGGCGAGGACGCCTCTCCGGAGATCACCGCGCCGGCCATCATGGCGGCGACCGCCGACTACTTCGGCCTGACGGTGGACGATCTCTGCGGATCCTCCCGCAGTCGCGTCCTGGTGACTGCCCGGCAGATCGCGATGTACCTCTGCCGCGAGCTGACGGACCTCTCGTTGCCCAAGATCGGTGCGCAGTTCGGTGGCCGCGACCACACGACCGTGATGCACGCGGACCGCAAGATCCGCGCGCTGATGGCGGAGCGGCGCTCCATCTACAACCAGGTCACCGAGCTCACCAACCGCATCAAGAACGGCTGACAGAGGGCGGGAAGAGGCCAGACACAGGTCTGACAGACGCGCTCAGCGCCGCTGAGACACGGCTCCCGAAGGGCGCTCCGGAACGATTCCGGGGCGCCCTTCGGCGTTGTCCGCAGCCTGTGCACGCGCGCGTGGACCCCGTCCGGGCACGAGCCCTGTTCGATTTCCACTGCCGAGAGGCCTGTTCTCCACAGATCTGCGGTGTTTTTCCCCTCCACACCCTGGGGACCGGGAAGTTGTCCAGATGATGTCCACAGGGGAACCTGCTGAGGGATCATCAAGCCAGGTCAGGTGGCTGTGGATTCGTGGACGAAGACTCTCCACAGGGTGTGGATGAAAATCTCGTCCACAGGGTGTGCACGACGTTGTCCACCGGCCGCCCACAGGCGCAGGCCGGTTGTCCCCAGCTTTCCCCAGCTTCTCCACACCGCTGTCCACTGTTCGGCAACGCAACGCGCCCTGTCACCGTGCCGAGTGAAAGGCGTCACACCAAGGGGGTCGGTTGGCCTGTGGGGAAGGTGGGTAAAGCTGGGGACAGTGCTGGGGAGAAGTACCCCTTGCCTGTGCATCGGGTGTGTGTAACTTCCGCCCGTCCACAGAAACCCCCGGTTGTCCACCGGTCCCGCCCACAGGCGCAGTGGATAAAAAACCGGTGCTGACCTGCGCATTCACGGTTATCCACGGTTTCCACAGGCCCTACTACTACTCCCACTTGGAGTCACCGGGGAATTCGCTTGGAAGGGGGTCCTGTGCACAACTCGCTCTCCGGACCTCCGGCGCCGCTCGTCACGACTTGACCCCGACGGGCACCCGCTGTCAGTGCGGTGCGTCAGACTGGTCCCCAGTGCCAGCAACAGCAGGAGGGCGGCTAAGTGAAGATCCGGGTGGAACGCGACGTACTCGCGGAGGCGGTGGCGTGGGCGGCGCGCAGCCTCCCGGCCCGGCCACCGGCGCCTGTCCTCGCGGGCCTGCTGCTGAAGGCCGAGGAAGGCGCACTGAGCCTTTCCAGCTTCGACTACGAGGTCTCGGCGCGGGTGTCCGTCGACGCCGAGGTCGACGAGGAGGGCACGGTCCTCGTCTCCGGCCGACTGCTCGCCGACATCTGCCGCGCCCTGCCCAACCGTCCGGTGGAGATCTCCACAGACGGTGTGCGGGCCACCGTGGTCTGCGGCTCCTCGCGCTTCACACTCCACACGCTTCCTGTGGAGGAGTACCCCGCACTGCCGCAGATGCCGACCGCCACGGGCACCGTCCCGGGTGAGGTCTTCGCCGCCGCCGCCAACCAGGTGGCGATCGCGGCCGGCCGCGACGACACGCTTCCGGTGCTCACCGGCGTACGCATCGAGATCGAGGGCGACACGGTCACCCTGGCCTCCACCGACCGCTACCGCTTCGCGGTCCGCGAGTTCCTGTGGAAGCCGGAGGACCCCGAGGCGTCCGCGGTCGCCCTGGTGCCCGCCAAGACGCTCCAGGACACCGCCAAGGCGCTGACCAGCGGTGACACGGTCACGCTCGCGCTGTCGGGCTCCGGTGCCGGTGAGGGTCTGATCGGTTTCGAGGGCGCCGGGCGGCGCACGACGACGCGGCTGCTCGAGGGCGACCTGCCGAAGTACCGCACGCTGTTCCCGACGGAGTTCAACTCCATCGCCGTCATCGAGACCGCCCCCTTCGTGGAGGCCGTCAAGCGCGTGGCCCTGGTGGCCGAGCGGAACACCCCGGTGCGCCTCAGCTTCGAGCAGGGCGTGCTGATCCTGGAGGCCGGTTCCAGCGACGACGCACAGGCTGTGGAGAGGGTCGACGCCCAGCTCGACGGGGACGACATCTCGATCGCCTTCAACCCGACGTTCCTGCTCGACGGCCTGAGCGCGATCGACTCCCCGGTCGCTCAGCTGTCGTTCACGACGTCGACGAAGCCCGCGCTCCTGAGCGGCAAGCCGGCCCTGGATGCCGAGGCTGACGAGGCGTACAAGTACCTGATCATGCCTGTACGTCTGAGCGGCTGAGCCCACAGGTGTGAGCGAGGGTCCGGGCGTAGGCTCGGACGCGGGTACGAAGGTGCCTCCACGCCACAGCGCTACTTAAGGAACCACTGATGGAGCTCGGTCTCGTCGGCCTCGGCAAGATGGGCGGCAACATGCGCGAGCGCATCCGCCGCGCAGGCCACACGGTCATCGGATACGACCGCAACCCGGACGTCGCGGATGTCCACAGCCTCGAAGAGCTTGTGGGCAAGCTCAAGGGCCCGCGGGTCGTGTGGGTGATGGTCCCGGCCGGGGCCGCGACCCAGTCCACCGTCGACGAGCTGGCCGAGCTGCTGCAGCCCGGCGATGTCGTCGTGGACGGCGGAAACTCCCGCTGGACGGACGACGAGAAGCACGCCGAGGAGCTCGCCGCCAAGGGCATCGGCTTTGTCGACTGCGGCGTCTCCGGCGGCGTCTGGGGCCTGGAGAACGGCTACGCGCTGATGTACGGCGGCGACGCCGAGAACATCGCGAAGGTCCAGCCGATCTTCGACGCCCTCAAGCCCGAGGGTGACTTCGGCTCGGTCCACGCGGGCAAGGTCGGCGCCGGCCACTTCTCCAAGATGGTTCACAACGGCATCGAGTACGCGATGATGCAGGCCTACGCCGAGGGCTGGGAGCTTCTCGAGGCCGTGGACTCGGTCACCGACGTCCGTGAGGTCTTCCGCTCCTGGCAGGAGGGCACGGTCATCCGTTCCTGGCTGCTCGACCTCGCGGTCAACGCCCTGGACGGCGACGAGCACCTGGACAAGCTGCGCGGCTTCGCGCAGGACTCCGGCGAGGGCCGCTGGACCGTGGAGGCGGCGATCGACAACGCCGTGCCGCTGCCCGCGATCACCGCGTCCCTCTTCGCGCGCTTCGCCTCGCGCCAGGAGGACTCGCCGCAGATGAAGATGATCGCGGCGCTGCGCAACCAGTTCGGCGGCCACGCGGTCGAGAAGAAGTAGTCCACAGCCTGTGCGCTGAGCACGGGCTTGCCGGGGGAGGTCGGCGCACACCATGCACGTCACGCATCTGTCGCTGGCCGACTTCCGTTCGTACGCCCGGGTCGAGGTCCCTCTCGATCCGGGCGTCACCGCGTTCGTGGGGCCCAACGGCCAGGGCAAGACGAACCTCGTCGAGGCGGTCGGCTATCTCGCCACCCTCGGCAGCCACCGGGTCTCGTCGGACGCCCCGCTGGTGCGTATGGGCGCCGAGCGGGCCATCATCCGGGCCGCCGTCACCCAGGGCGAGCGGTCCCAGCTGGTCGAGCTCGAGCTCAATCCCGGCAAGTCGAACCGCGCCCGGATTAACAGGTCCTCGCAGGTCAGACCCCGTGACGTGCTGGGGATCGTCCGTACGGTCCTCTTCGCGCCCGAGGATCTGGCGCTGATCAAGGGTGACCCCGGTGAGCGCCGTCGGTTCCTCGACGAGCTGATCACGGCGCGCTCCCCGCGCATGGCGGGCGTGCGGTCCGACTACGACCGCGTACTGAAGCAGCGCAACACCCTCCTGAAGTCGGCGGCCCTCGCGCGGCGGCACGGCGGGCGCTCCATGGACCTGTCGACGCTCGACGTCTGGGACCAGCACCTCGCCCGCGCGGGCGCCGAGCTGCTCGCACAGCGGCTCGACCTGATCGCCACGCTGCAGCCGCTGACCGACAAGGCGTACGAGCAGCTGGCACCCGGTGGCGGCCCCGTCACGCTGGAGTACAAGCCGTCGGCGCCGGGCGAGGGCCACAGCCGCGACGCGCTGTACGAGCAGCTGATCGCCGCCCTCGAAGAGGTGCGCAAGCAGGAGATCGAGCGGGGCGTGACGCTGGTCGGCCCGCACCGTGACGACCTGCTCCTGAAGCTGGGCCAGCTCCCGGCCAAGGGGTACGCGAGCCACGGCGAGTCCTGGTCGTACGCCCTTGCGCTGCGCCTGGCCTCGTACGACCTCCTGCGGGCCGAGGGCAACGAGCCGGTGCTCGTCCTGGACGACGTCTTCGCCGAGCTCGACGCGCGCCGCAGGGAGCGCCTCGCCGAGCTGGTGGCGCCGGGCGAGCAGGTCCTGGTCACGGCCGCCGTGGACGACGACGTACCGGGCGTGCTGGTCGGTACGCGGTACACGGTGTCGGACGGCACGGTGGAGCGCGCGTGAGCGTCGAAGAGCCCGCCAAGGGCACACCTGAAGGCGTGTCGAAGGACACACCGAAGACACCCGAACCTTCCGGCGTCGATCTCGCCCGGGTCGCCCTCCGTGCCGCCAAGGAGCAGGCACGCGCGCGTGGCGACGCCGCGCAGCAGAAGAAGCAGGCCCGGCGCGGCGGACTGCGCTCCGGCGCGCGCGCCGACGGCCGCGACCCGCTGCCGCTCGGCTCCGCGATCAACCGCCTGATCACCGAGCGCGGCTGGGAGACGCCGGCCGCGGTCGGCGGGGTGATGGGCCGCTGGCCGCAGATCGTCGGCGACGACCTGGCCAAGCACTGCGTCCCCCAGCGGTACGACGAGAACGAGCGGGTCCTGACCGTGCAGTGCGACTCCACGGCCTGGGCGACGAACCTGCGTCTCCTGGCCCCGCAGCTGGTCGCGCGCCTCAACGAGGACCTGGGCCACGGCACCGTACGCCTCATCAAAGTGCTCGGTCCCGGTGGCCCCGCACGCCGCTTCGGGCCCTTGCGCGCACCGGGCAGCACGGGCCCCGGGGACACCTACGGCTGAGGCGGTTCCCGGCGGTAGCTCGTGGTTGACACCCCGAAGCGCTGAGTGCCGCTGTGAGCCTCTTAGAGCCCCAGGCCGCATATGGGGAGTCGGTCGCGGCCGGTTCAGGACGGCACATGCGGACTCAGGTACCGGCAAACCCCCATCACTGTCGGCGCTACCGGTAGACTGGAAGCTAATCCCGCCCCACTTGTGGGACGCACCGAGCAACGCTGACTATCGCTGAACGACGCAGCCGCTCCGGCCACCGCCGGGTGCTTGGCTTGTGCTGTGCCAGAAAGGGCGCTTCGTGGCCGATTCCGGCAACCCCAACGAGAACACCCCGTCCACCGAGGCCCTGGCAGGAAACGCCGAGGCCTCAGCCACGGCGTACGACGCCAGCGCGATTACCGTCCTCGAGGGTCTGGACGCGGTCCGCAAGCGACCTGGCATGTACATCGGCTCGACCGGTGAGCGTGGCCTGCACCACCTGGTGCAGGAGGTCGTCGACAACTCCGTCGACGAGGCCCTGGCCGGCCACGCGGACACGATCGACGTCACGATCCTCGCCGACGGCGGCGTGCGCGTGATCGACAACGGCCGAGGCATCCCGGTCGGCATGCACCCCGTGGAGAAGAAGCCGGCCGTCGAGGTCGTGCTCACCGTGCTGCACGCGGGCGGCAAGTTCGGCGGCGGCGGTTACGCCGTCTCCGGTGGTCTGCACGGCGTCGGTGTCTCCGTGGTGAACGCCCTGTCCACCAAGCTCTCGGTCGAGATCAAGACCGACGGCTACCGCTGGACGCAGGACTACAAGACGGGTGCCCCGACCGCCCCCCTGGAGCGGCACGAGGCCACCAAGGAGACCGGTACCTCGGTCACCTTCTGGGCCGACCCCGACGTCTTCGAGACGACCGAGTACTCCTTCGAGACGCTGGCACGGCGCTTCCAGGAGATGGCGTTCCTCAACAAGGGTTTGACGATCAAACTCACTGATGAGCGCGAGTCGGCGAAGGCGACGGCGGGTGCGGACTCGGCCGAGGCGACCGACGACGAGGCCGTCGAGGCCCGCACGGTGACGTACTACTACGAAGGCGGCATCGTCGACTTCGTGAAGTACCTCAACTCCCGTAAGGGCGAGGTCATCCACCCGACCGTCATCGACGTCGAGGCCGAGGACAAGGAGCGCCTGCTCTCGGTCGAGATCGCGATGCAGTGGAACTCGCAGTACAGCGAGGGCGTGTACTCCTTCGCGAACACGATCCACACGCACGAGGGCGGTACACACGAAGAGGGCTTCAGGGCCGCGCTGACGGGTCTGGTCAACCGCTACGCGCGCGACAAGAAGCTGCTTCGCGAGAAGGACGACAACCTCACGGGTGAGGACATCCGCGAGGGTCTGACCGCGATCATCTCGGTGAAGCTGGGCGAGCCCCAGTTCGAGGGTCAGACGAAGACCAAGCTGGGCAACACGGAGGCGAAGACCTTCGTCCAGAAGGTCGTCCACGAGCACCTCACGGACTGGTTCGACCGCAATCCGAACGAGGCCGCGGACATCATCCGCAAGAGCATCCAGGCCGCCACGGCCCGCGTCGCCGCCCGCAAGGCGCGCGACCTGACCCGCCGCAAGGGCCTCCTGGAATCGGCTTCCCTCCCCGGCAAGCTGAGCGACTGCCAGTCGAACGACCCGACGAAGTGCGAGATCTTCATCGTCGAGGGTGACTCCGCCGGTGGTTCGGCGAAGTCCGGCCGTGACCCGATGTACCAGGCGATCCTGCCCATCCGAGGCAAGATCCTGAACGTCGAGAAGGCGCGGATCGACAAGATCCTGCACAACCAGGAAGTCCAGGCCCTCATCTCCGCCTTCGGCACGGGCGTGCACGAGGACTTCGACATCGAGAAGCTCCGCTATCACAAGATCATCTTGATGGCGGACGCCGACGTCGACGGTCAGCACATCAACACGCTGCTCCTGACGTTCCTGTTCCGCTTCATGCGGCCGCTCGTCGAGGCCGGGCACGTCTACCTGTCGCGCCCGCCGCTGTTCAAGCTCAAGTGGTCCCGTGACGACTTCCAGTACGCGTACTCGGACCGCGAGCGCGACGCCCTGATCGAGATCGGCCGGCAGGCCGGCAAGCGCGTGCGGGACGACTCGATCCAGCGCTTCAAGGGTCTCGGTGAGATGAACGCCGAGGAGCTGCGCGTCACGACGATGGACCAGGAGCACCGCGTGCTCGGCCAGGTGACCCTGGACGACGCGGCACAGGCCGACGACCTCTTCTCGGTGCTGATGGGCGAGGACGTCGAGGCACGGCGCTCGTTCATCCAGCGCAATGCCAAGGACGTTCGCTTCCTCGACATCTGAGTCGGCCCGTACAAGCCGCACCTCGAAAGGACTTTGACCAGCAATGGCCGACGAGAACACCCCGAAGCCCGAAGTGATCACCGAAGAGGAACCGATCGTTCCTGGCGTGGGCATGCGTGTCGAGCCCGTCGGGCTCGAGACGGAGATGCAGCGCTCGTATCTCGACTACGCGATGTCCGTCATCGTGTCCCGCGCGCTGCCCGACGTACGCGACGGTCTGAAGCCCGTCCACCGCCGCGTCCTGTACGCGATGTACGACGGCGGCTACCGCCCCGAGAAGGGCTTCTACAAGTGCGCCCGCGTCGTCGGCGACGTCATGGGCACGTACCACCCGCACGGCGACTCCTCGATCTACGACGCCCTGGTGCGCCTCGCCCAGCCGTGGTCGATGCGGATGCCGCTCGTCGACTCCAACGGCAACTTCGGCTCCCCGGGCAACGACCCGGCGGCCGCCATGCGCTACACCGAGTGCAAGATGGCGCCGCTGGCCATGGAGATGGTCCGTGACATCGACGAGGACACCGTCGACTTCACGGACAACTACGACGGCCGCAACCAGGAGCCGACGGTTCTGCCGGCGCGCTTCCCGAACCTGCTGATCAACGGTTCGGCGGGCATCGCGGTCGGCATGGCCACCAACATCCCGCCGCACAACCTCCGCGAGGTCGCGGCGGGCGCGCAGTGGGCGCTCGAGCACCCCGAGGCCTCGCACGAGGAGCTGCTCGACGCTCTTATCGAGCGCATCAAGGGCCCCGATTTCCCGACCGGTGCTCTCGTAGTGGGCCGCAAGGGCATCGAGGAGGCGTACCGCACGGGCCGTGGCTCCATCACGATGCGCGCGGTCGTCGCGGTCGAGGAGATCCAGAACCGCCAGTGCCTGGTGGTCACCGAACTCCCGTACCAGACCAACCCCGACAACCTCGCGCAGAAGATCGCCGACCTGGTCAAGGACGGCAAGGTCGGCGGCATCGCCGACGTCCGCGACGAGTCGTCATCGCGCACCGGCCAGCGCCTGGTCATCGTCCTGAAGCGGGACGCGGTCGCCAAGGTCGTACTGAACAACCTCTACAAGCACACCGACCTGCAGTCGAACTTCAGCGCCAACATGCTGGCCCTGGTCGACGGCGTGCCGCGCACCCTCTCGCTGGACGCGTTCATCCGGCACTGGGTCACCCACCAGGTCGAGGTCATCGTCCGGCGTACGAAGTTCCGGCTGCGCAAGGCCGAGGAGCGGGCGCACATCCTGCGCGGCCTGCTCAAGGCCCTGGACGCGATCGACGAGGTCATCGCGCTCATCCGCGGCAGCCAGACCGTCGACATCGCGCGCGAGGGCCTGATGGGCCTGCTCTCGATCGACGAGATCCAGGCCAACGCCATCCTCGAGATGCAGCTGCGCCGACTCGCCGCCCTGGAGCGCCAGAAGATCGTCGCCGAGCACGACGAACTCCAGGCGAAGATCAACGAGTACAACGGGATCCTGGCCTCGCCCGAGAAGCAGCGCCAGATCATCAGCGAGGAGCTCGCGGCGATCGTCGACAAGTTCGGCGAGGACCGTCGCTCGGCGCTCGTGCCCTTCGACGGCGACATGTCCATGGAGGACCTGATCGCCGAAGAGGACATCGTCGTCACGATCACGCGCGGCGGCTACGTCAAGCGCACCAAGACGGACGACTACCGCTCGCAGAAACGCGGCGGCAAGGGCGTGCGCGGCACGAAGCTCAAGGAAGACGACATCGTCGACCACTTCTTCGTGTCGACGACGCACCACTGGCTGCTGTTCTTCACCAACAAGGGCCGCGTCTACCGCGCGAAGGCGTACGAGCTTCCCGACGCGGGACGCGACGCCCGTGGCCAGCACGTCGCGAACCTGCTCGCCTTCCAGCCGGACGAGCAGATCGCCGAGATCCTGGCGATCCGTGACTACGAGGCGGCGCCTTACCTGGTGCTCGCCACAAAGGGCGGCCTCGTAAAGAAGACGTCGCTCAAGGACTACGACTCGCCTCGCTCCGGTGGCGTCATCGCCATCAACCTCCGCGAGACGGACGACGGTTCGGACGACGAACTGATCGGCGCCGAGCTCGTCTCGTCCGAGGACGATCTGCTGCTGATCAGCAAGAAGGCCCAGTCGATCAGGTTCACCGCAACAGACGACGCACTGCGTCCCATGGGCCGTGCGACCTCGGGCGTCAAGGGAATGAGTTTCCGCGACGGCGACCAGCTCCTCTCGATGAATGTCGTCAGGCCCGGTACGTTCGTGTTCACCGCAACCGACGGTGGGTACGCGAAGCGCACCAACGTCGACGAGTACCGCGTCCAGGGCCGCGGCGGCCTCGGTATCAAGGCCGCCAAGATCGTGGAGGACCGCGGCGAACTCGTGGGCGCGCTGGTGGTCGAGGAGACCGACGAGATCCTCGCCATCACCCTGGGCGGCGGTGTGATTCGTACGCGAGTCAACGAGGTCAGGGAGACGGGCCGTGACACCATGGGCGTCCAACTGATCAACCTGGGCAAGCGCGATGCCGTGGTCGGTATCGCTCGTAACGCCGAGGCCGGGCGCGAGGCGGAGGAAGTCGACGGCGACATCGTCGACGAATCGGCCGACGGCGAGCCGGCCGTCGGTACGGACGAGGGCACGGAGTCCACGGCCGAGTAGCGCAAGGAGAGAGTCATCGTGAGTGGAGCCACGGGCGCCGGAGCAAGTGGAACCGGCTCAGCCGGTACAGACGGTGTCCGTGGCTCCGCCACTGATTCTCACGACTCCGACGAGTCTCATGGATCCCAGGGGGGAACGGTGACGGACACCCGAGGGCCGCAGCCTGCTCAGTCCGCGCAGTACGACGGTGCGTACGCGGCCGGGGCCCAGGGAGCCGCGGGCGCGCTGCCCGGTGAGCGCCAGCCCCAGCAGCAGGCTTCCCAGCCGTATCACCCGCCGCAGGCGTATCAGCAGGGGTCCCAGACGGGTTCGGTGCGCAGGCCGCGCACCGGGGCGCGCACGACGCCGCGTACGCGCAAGGCGCGGCTGCGGGTGGCCAAGGCCGACCCGTGGTCGGTGATGAAGGTCAGCTTCCTGCTCTCCATCGCGCTCGGCATCTGCACGATCGTCGCGTCCGCCGTGCTGTGGATGGTCATGGACGCCATGGGCGTCTTCTCGACGGTGGGCGGCACGATCTCCGAGGCGACGGGCTCGAACGAGTCCAACGGCTTCGACCTGCAGTCCTTCCTGTCCCTGCCGCGCGTCCTGATGTTCACGACGATCATCGCGGTCATCGACGTCGTCCTGGCGACGGCCCTGGCGACGCTCGGCGCGTTCATCTACAACCTCTCCGCGGGCTTTGTGGGCGGCGTCGAGCTGACGCTCGCCGAGGACGAGTAGCCCCTCGGATCCGCCCTTTCGGGTCCCCGGAGGTATCGATTTTGGGACTGGCCCGGACGTGCGCTAATCTTCAGAGGTCAGCGCGCGGGACACACCGCAGCGCGGCGGGGCTATAGCTCAGTTGGTTAGAGCGCATCCCTGATAAGGATGAGGCCACAGGTTCAAATCCTGTTAGCCCCACAGAAGAAGTTCATGAAGAGAGGGCGTTCCCCATCGGGAACGCCCTCTCTTCGTTTCGTCCGCGAGCTCCGTGCGGTCCCCTGGATGGCGTCCTCAGGTGGACAGGCAGACGATGGAGTGGAGGGGTTCGGTCGGCAATGTCGTCGGCCGTGGACCTCGCGGCGGCGACGGCTGAACCCTGGGAGTTTTGGCATGGCCAGAACGAAGGGAGCCGTCATGATCGAGGTCAAGGCGGTCGAGAAGCCCGATGAGCGGCGCGATTTCCCCCGCGGTCACGTCGAAGCCGTCCATCTCACGGGGCTCGACTTCGCCGTGGGCACTTTTGAGCCCGGCTGGCGCTGGTCCGAATCCGTGGCACCGATCGCGGGGACCAAGAGCTGCGAGATCCACCACAACGGCTACGTCGTCCAGGGACGGATGCACATCCGCATGGACGGCGACGGAGGCGAGTCCGAAGTCGGACCGGGCGATGTCTTCGTGGTCCCGCCCGGGCACGACGCCTGGGTCGTGGGCGAGGAGCAGGCCGTGGTGTACGACTTCGCGGGAGGTATGGCGAAGGACTACGCGAAGGCGGCGGAGGGATAGTCCTGTTAAAGCGAAGGACCCCCAGCCGGTGTGGGCTGGGGGTCTTCGGCGGTGGTGTGTGGGAGCGATGGCCCCGTAGTGCCTACGGCTCCGCGGCCACGTTGCCTGGATGGGCGTCGGCCTCATGCTCCGTGTCGTTGGTGGGGAGGTGGCGGCAGCTGGGGGACGATCCGTGTGCCTCGGCGCGGATGCGCTGTTTCATCGTGGGCGGCAGGGACCGTTCGTACGCGAGTTGCCAGTGGGCCGCCAGCGGCGCCGGGAGGGTCGTGGCGGTCTCGCAGGATTCCGTGGCCTGCTGTGCCGGCGTCGTGGCCGCCGTGGCCGTCGTGGTGAATCCCAGCGTGGCGAAGAGCGCGAGGAAGGCGGTGATGAGGGTGGTCCACAGCTTCATGGCCTTGGTGCCGGTCACGGCGTCTCACTTTCGGGTTGGGCGATTTGCGTACTTTCCTCATGATGTGTATGCGGTGCCGAGAGTGGTGGACCGACGCTCGTGGCGCGTCGATGTTCTGATGAACACCACTCGGATGGCCGAAAAGGCCCCGGAAGGGGCCCAGGGGAGGCCTGAAAGAGGGCTGGGAGCGCTGAATGTCACAGCGGGGCGGGGAGGCGGCCGGGGCCGCGAGTTCCGTTTCTACTGCTGTGATCGGTGCGGCAGTTGGGGCGGATCCAGGTCACCGATCGGTATCGATCGGTGTGTATAGTCGGGCGCCAGAGGTCCCTTACGTCAAGAAAGACGAGGTCGCGCGGTGAAGAAGCTTCTCCTGGTCGCACTGGCCGCCATCGGCGGGCTCCTCGTGTACCGCCAGATCCAGGCGGATCGCGCCGAGCAGGATCTGTGGACGGAGGCGACTGACTCCGTGCCCACGGGTTCGTGAGTATCGACAACAGTCTCTTCATAGGGCCCCGGTCGCTGATGCGGCTGGGGCCTTGTGCTGTCCGATTCTCGTGGGGGCGGGTCCTGCGGCGGGTGTAGCCGTTGAGGGGCCGAAGGGATTTGCGTATGCAAGGCTATTCCTTGCGTGAGCAAAGATTGTCGTGGCTTCGCGCGGGCATGAGTCGCCGGGACGACTGGGTCTCCGGGGAGGGGTGGCATCCAATGGGGCGGCTGGGCAGAGGCCGGGCGGCGCTGGCTGCGGGGGCGGCGCTGTGCGCGGTGGCGGCACTGCCGGGACAGGCCGCTGCGGCGGGCTCGCCAGGGCCGTACGCCTACGCCGACAAGGCCGTGGCGGTCGACGGGACGACGAGCAGCACGGGCAGTGCGGAACTCACGCCCGGATCGACGTACAAGAGCGCCATCGCGCGCGGGGGCAAGCTCTACTACCAGCTCCAACTCGACGCCACCCAGAGCGTGTACGTCTCGGCCACCGCCGTTCCGGGGCGTGGTTCCAAGGTCGCCTACGGGGACGGCATCGAGGTGTCCCTGCAGGACGCGGACGGCAATGACTGCAACTCCGGGGACGCGCGTTTCGGTACGTCGCAGAGCCCGCGGCCCATCACCGCTTGGGCGGTGCGGACGATCGGCCCTGACGAGAACCGGTGCAAGCCGGCAGGCACGTACTACGTAGTGGTCGAGCGGAACAGCGACCCCGGATCCTCGGCGGAGAGTTGGGGCACGGAGCTCCGCGTCGTCTCGGAACCGGGTGTGGCCAAGGGCGCTGCCACGACGCCGCCCGAGTCCTGGAACTCCGCCTCGCCCGTGCCGCCGGGCGGTGCGCGTGAGCGGCGTGCGGGCGGCACGAGCTTCAACGACGCCCGGGCGCTGAGGGCGGGGGTCTGGGGGGACCGGATCAAGCCGGGGCAGACGCTCTTCTACCGGGTGCCCGTCGACTGGGGGCAACAGGTCTCCGCCAGTGCCGAGCTGGGCAGTTCGGACGGGGGCGGGGACGAGTACGTGACGTCGGCGCTCGTCATGACGCTGTCCAATCCCGTACGCGCCCGGGTCGACGACGCGGACACGGCGTACGACGGCAAGCAGAAGTCCACCGCGCTGGAAGCGCTGGCCCCCGTCGCGTACGAGAACCGCTATTCCCCCATCGACGGCGTGGCCGGGATGCGGTTCGCCGGCTGGTACTACCTCTCGGTCCATCTCAACCCGCGGGTCGCCGGGCAGTTCGGCAAGGACCCGCTGGATCTGACACTGCGGGTCGGCGTCGAGGGTTCGGCCAAGCCGGGGCCCGCTTACGCCGGATCGGCGCGGCCCGCAGACGAGTTCAGCGTCTCCGGCCAGGACGAGGAGGCCGCGGCGAGCGGCAGGACCGACGCCGGGGGCGAGGCAGTCGGGGGCCGCGACGGCATGAAGCTGGTCGCCGCCGGGGGATTCGGCGGCGGTGCCGTGCTGCTGGCCGTGCTCGGCGTGTGGACGCTGGTCGCTCGGCGGCGGGCCGCTGCCTCATCGGCGAGGGCGGGGGCGTCTTCGCAGTACGGGCCGCCACCGGCTTGGTAGTTGGGGCGGTGTGAGTGAGCGCTGCGTCGGGCGGCCGGAGAGGATGGGGCCGAGCCCGGCGCACATCAGGTCTGGGATCAGGTCTGGGTCAGGGCCCAGATGCCCACCGCGAAGCACGCCAGCGCGGCGAGCAGCATCGGGATCGCCACCTTTGCGGGTGGTCCCGGCCGCTTCTGCGGAACTGGCCGGCTCTGGAGCGGAACCTGCGGGACGTGAGCGGTGTATGGATGAGTAGGGGCGTACGTCCCGTGCACGGCGGATGTCACGGCCCGTGAGGGGTCTTGAGCCGCGGCATGGCGGGGGGAGGGATCGTGCG
>NZ_SRIC01000070.1 GCF_004684775.1 Streptomyces sp. MZ04 | reverse complement strand
TTTTTTTTTTTTTTTCAAGAGGAAGACGGCAAAGGATTTTAAGGGGCGTCGCGTGGGCTGGGATATGTGTATAAGAGACGGTTCCGGGAAGGGGCGGGCTTGGGGAAAGAAGCCCGCTCGGACCTCAGCCCCCCACCACGGAGACCCCCATGGCCAGCACCACCCTCATCACCAACATCGCCAGCCTCGTCACCAACGACCCCTCCCAGGGCGACGGCAGTCCTCTGGGCCTGATCCAGGACGCCGCCGTCATCCTGGACGGCGAGACCGTGGCCTGGGTCGGCCCCGCCGCAAAGGCCCCCGCAGCGGACACCACCCACGACGCCCAGGGCCGAGCCGCCATCCCCGGCTTCGTCGACTCCCACTCCCACCTCCTCTTCGCGGGCGACCGCACCCAGGAGTTCAACGCCCGCATGTCGGGCCGCGCGTACTCGGCGGGAGGCATCCGCACGACGGTGGCGGCGACCCGCGCGGCGACGGACGCAGAGCTGGAGGCAAACCTCAAGCACTACCTCGGCGAGGCCCTCCGCCAGGGCACCACCACCTTCGAGACGAAATCGGGCTACGGCCTGAACACGGAGGACGAGGCCCGCGCCCTGCGCATCGCGGCCCGGCACACGGACGAGGTCACGTACCTCGGCGCGCACATCGTCTCCCCGGACTACGCCGAGGACCCGGCGGCGTACGTCGAACTCGTCACCGGCGAGATGCTGGACGCCTGCGCCCCCCACGCCCGCTGGATCGACGTCTTCTGCGAGAAGGGCGCGTTCGACGGCGACCAGGCCCGCGCGATCCTGACGGCGGGCAAGGCACGCGGCCTGCACCCCCGCGTCCACGCGAACCAGCTTTCGTACGGTCCGGGCGTGCAACTGGCGGTGGAACTGGACGCGGCGAGCGCAGACCACTGCACGCACCTGACGGACGCGGACGTGGACGCCCTGGCGCAAGGCAACACAGTGGCGACGCTCCTCCCGGGGGCGGAGTTCTCCACCCGAGCCGAATGGCCCGACGCCCGCCGCCTCCTGGACGCGGGCGCGACGGTGGCCCTCTCCACGGACTGCAACCCAGGCTCGTCCTTCACATCCTCGGTCCCCTTCTGCATCGCCCTGGCGGTACGGGACATGGGCATGACCCCGGACGAGGCGATCTGGTCGGCCACGGCGGGCGGCGCGGCGGCCCTGCGCCGCGCGGACATCGGCCGCGTCACGCCGGGCGCCCGCGCGGACCTGGCCTTCCTCGACGCCCCGAGCCACGTCCACCTGGCCTACCGGCCGGGGGTTCCGCTGGTCAGCGAGGTGTGGCGGCGGGGTGCCCGCGTGCGCTGACGACGGTCAGGCCGTCTCCGCGACTGGCGCCGCCACCGTCGCCGCGTCGATGACGAAGCGGTAGCGGACATCGCCTGCGAGCACGCGCGCGTACGCCGCGTTGATCTCGTCCGCCCCGATCCTCTCGATCTCAGCCCCGATCCGGTGCACCGCGCAGAAGTCGAGCATTTCCTGGGTTTCGCGCATGCCGCCGAGCATCGATCCTGCCAGGCTCCTGCGGCCTCCGATCAGGGAGAACAGGCCGATAGGAGTCGGCTCCGCCGACAGGCCGACATTGACGAGTGTGCCGTCGATGGTGAGCAGGCCCAGGTAGGCGTTGAGGTCCAGCGGGGCGGAGACGGTGTTGATGACCAGATCGAAGGAGTTGGCGAGCTTCCGGTACGTCTCCGGGTCGCTGGTCGCGTGGAAGTGCTCGGCGCCCAGGCGCACTCCGTCGTCCTGCTTGCTCAGGCTCTGGCTCAGGACGGTGACCTCGGCGCCCATGGCGCGGGCGATCTTGACGCCCAGGTGGCCGAGGCCTCCCATGCCGACGATCGCGACGCGCTTGCCGGGACCGGCCTGCCAGTGGCTGAGGGGAGAGTAGAGCGTGATGCCCGCGCACAGCAGCGGCGCGGCCTCGGCGAGCCCGATGCCCTCGGGGATGCGCAGGACGTAGTTCTCGTCGACGACGATGTGCGTGCTGTAACCGCCGTAGGCGGGCGTGCCGTCGGGGCCCGCGGGATAGGTGTTGGTCGTCCCCCGCGCGCAGTACTGCTCCAGGCCGGCCCGGCAGTTGTCGCAACGGCGGCAGGAGTCGACGAAGCAGCCGACGCCCACCCGGTCGCCGACCGCGTACCGGCTGACGGCGGGGCCGACCTCGGTGACGACGCCCGCGATCTCGTGGCCCGGCACCATCGGGAAGGGCGCCGGTCCCCAGTCCCCTTCGACCTGGTGGATGTCGGAGCGGCAGATCCCGCAGTACGCGATCTCGATGAGGACATCGTGCTCGCCCACCGGACGGCGGGCAATGGTGATGCGCTCGAGCGGAGCCTTCGGCTCCGGAGCGGCGTAGGCCGGGACGGCGGTCAGGGGTGCGGCGGTCATCTGGGGTGTCTCCCGGTCGTTCGTGTGTGCTGCCGATGTGCTGCTGACCGCCATGTTTCTGCAGCTGGGAGCGGTTACCCAGGGCCGCGGTTCTCCTGGGTACCGGCCATCCTGGGTCTGCCGGAACCCCCTTAGGATCGGCCGCATGAGTCACAGAGCGACGCCGGCCCTTGGCGCTTTCCTGAGGTCCCGTCGTGCACGCCTGACGCCGCAGGACGCGGGCCTGAGCAAGTACGGCGAGCGGCGCCGCGTCCCCGGGCTGCGGCGGGAGGAGCTGGCCCAGCTGGCGGGCGTGAGTGTGGACTACTACGTGCGCTTCGAGCAGGGCCGCGCTGCCAACGTCTCGGATACGGTCGTCGACGCCGTCGCGGCGGCGCTCCGGCTTGACCGGGACGAGTACACCCATCTGCGCGACCTCGTCCGGGCGACCGGCCCGGCCCGCCCGATTCCGGCACCGGCACCGCAGGGGGCTGAAGCGCGGCAGGTGCGTCCTGGGGTGCGCCGTCTGCTCGACTCCATGGCCGACACCCCGGCGTGCGTCACCAACTGGCGGACCGACATCCTCGCCTGGAACCCGCTGTACGCCGCGCTCTTCACCGATTTCGGCGCGCTGCCGCCCGAGCAGCGCAACAAACTCTGGATGGTCTTCTGCCACCAAGAGGCCCGCAGCCGCTTCGTGGACTGGGAGGAGAAGAGCCGTTGCCTCGCGTCCTGTCTCCGTATGGGCATGGGGCGCCACCCCGGCGACCCGGCATACGTGGAACTGATCGCACAACTGTCGGCGGGGAGCGAGGACTTCCGCCGCATATGGGCCGACCAGGACGTGAGCGACAAGAGGCACGGCCACTTCGCCCTGCGCCACCCTGCGGTCGGTCGGTTCACGCTCGGGTACGAGTACCTTCACCTGCCCGACGACCAGGACCGTTTCCTCATCACCTACACCGCCGAACCCGGCTCCCCCTCCGAGGCGGCGCTCCGCAGCATCGCCCGGCAGGCGGGCCACCGGCCCCAGGCCGGAGCGCCGATCAGTTGAGATGCGCCGCTGACAGAGACAGCTCCCTCAGTGCATGACCCGGCAGCCGGCCGGCCAGGGTCAACCGGCAAGGCCCGTCGTCGCCTGCAGCGGGCATCCGGTGCCGACGCGCACCTCAAGGTCGGCCCGCAGGGCGGCGAGCTCGCCCATGCGCACGTCGATGACGTGGATCTTCTCCTCGAACAACGCAGAAAGTAGCTGCCCTCCACGGTCTCCTGGAGCGTGCGGCCCGCCGCCTCCCGCTTCCAGCGCAGCTCCTTGCCGTAGCAGGCGGGAACACTCGCCGAACCGTCAATGTCCCTGCGTGCCGCCACAGTTGACCGCCTTCCACACTTCGCACTGTGGAACCCAAACCCCTGTCACGTTACGCCGCCCCGCACCACTGTGTGACCGCAACGTCACAGAGCGCACGGAAAGGCGTACCCCCATGCGAGACCCCGTCCCCGCCTCCTCCACCCTCGACTTCGAACTCTCCCTGCTCGCCGTCCCCAAGGCGGTCCCCGAACTCCGCCGCACCCTGGACGCTCGCCCCGACGTACAGCTCTGCGTCAGCGAACTGCTCAGCAACGTCATCCGGCACCTCGGCGAGGGAACACCGGTGACCGTCCGCGTCACCGGCGCCCCCGGCCGGATCCGAGTCGCGGTCACCGACCCGGATCCGCGTGCCTGGCCCGTGCAGCGGAAGGCGGCCGGGGACGACGAGACGGGGCGGGGCCTCGCCCTGCTGGATGCGGTTTCCCTGCGGTGGGGCGTCGAGCAGGGGCCCGACAGCAAGACCGTCTGGTGCGAGTTGGCGGAGGGCTAGGTGCTGCGCCGCCTGCTTACGTGGCTGCTGCCGCCCGGCACGGGTAAGCGCCGGGCCCGCGGCACCGCGCCGGAGCCGCAGCCGCCGAGGCCCCGACAGTCGAACCGCAGACCCCGAAATCTCCCCCGCAGCCCCTACGCCCGCGAGGTCACCGAGGGGCAACCCATCGACGTCAGCGAGGCTCCCCTCACCCGCCCCTACTACCGTGCCGCCGAGAACCGCCTGCTCCAGGCCGAACGGCGGCTGGCCCTCGCCCTCGCGCTGGAGGGGGTCGAATACGGTCCGGCCGTGATCCACGGTGTCGCCCTGCCCGGCAGCCTGGTCTGAGTCTCTGTCTGTTCTGGCCTCGGTAGGCTCTCCAGTTCAGGAGGTGCAGTGGAAGCAGCGGGCCACGCAGCGCACGGGTGCAAGTACGCCCTGACCGGCGATGGGGACGAGAGCGACTTCTGGGGTTTCGTGCGGGAGGCCCGAGGTCTGTTCGTCCCGTTGGAGGACGATCTTCGGGAGGTCGAACTCCTGGGGTGCTTGCCGCAGGGGCCGCTGCTGAAATGCCTCGATCATCTCGGTGGTCGACGCGCGTCTGCGGGAAACGCCTACTTGGCGCTCCTCGACGCCGAAGGCATCGAGATGGGCTCCTACTTCGTCGACGATGTCACTGCGACAGCTGTCAAACCGTCCGCGCATGGTGCGGGCCTTCTCGATATCACCGTGCGCTTCTGGTGCGACCAGATGCTTCCCGGCTCGGAGCGGGTAGCCGGGGCAGACGTTCGCCCTGGATGGTCGTCAAGTCGTCGATGTCGACAGCTTCTACTGTGCGCTGGGTGAGGCGATCAATGGTCCCGGCGGGTACTTCGGATGGAATCTCGACGCAGTGGACGACTGCCTCAGAGGCCGCTGGGGCGCCTCTCCTCCGTTCACCCTGGAATGGCAGCATTCCGATGTCGCGAGGTCACATCTGGTCCACCACCACGCGGTCGAGGGTGACACCGGGACCCTCTTCGAACTGCTCCTGAGAATCTTCGAGGGTCGCGGCATCGAGGTCCTCTTGCGGTGAAGCGGAGGGTGGTGCGCTCGGCTAAAGACCCGACGCCGCCACCGGAATCGCCGCCACCGGAATCGCCGCCACCGGAATCGCCGCCCCCGGAATCGCCGCCCCCGGAATATCAAGCACCGCCTTGCCCGCGACCTCGCGGGCCAGCAGCGCCGCCAAAGCCTCCCGCGTACGGCCCCACTCGTCGCGGCGACCGATCTGCGGGTCCAGCTCGCCACCGGCGACGAGTGAGGCCAGCCACTCCAGGTCGGCGCCCAGGCCCTCCGCGTCGTCCATCAGGAAGAATGTCGTCAGGGAGCGGTCGTGGCGGCCGGCGTCCCCGAACAGGGCGCCGAAGGGGAAGTCCTCCCCGGCCCCCGAACTGTGGCCCACCGCCACCAGCACTCCGTGCGGGGCCAACGTGTCGTACGCGGCGACCAGTTGAGGGCCGCCCACCACGTCGATCACTCCGTGCACCGGCTCGACGGACTTCAGCGCGTCCGGCGTCACGACCTCGTGCGCCCCCAGGTGGGTCAGCACCTCCCCGTTCGCGGGGTCGCTCGTCGTCGCCACCACCTGAGCGCCTCCGCGTGCCGCCAGCTGCACCGCGAATCGGCCCACGCCCCCGCTCGCGCCCGTCACAAGCACCCTGCGGCCCAGGATCGGGCCCAGGCGGCGCAGTGCGCGGAGTGCCGAGCCCGCCGCCACCGGCAGTGCGCTCGCCGCGCCGAAGTCGGCCCCCTCCGGCAGCCTCCCGATCAGCTCCGTGTCGACCGCCCGGAGCTCCGCCCAGGCTCCGGCGGGTCCGAGCGTGACGACTGGGGTGCCAGGTGCGGGGCCGGTGCCGTCGGCGGCGGCGCGGATCACCACTCCCGCCGCGTCCCAGCCGGGGACCGAGCCCTCCTCGGCGTTCGGGACGACGAACGCCGCCTCCCCGTGGTTGACCGAGAAGGCGTGGATGCGGACAAGTGCCTGGTGGGGAGTGAGGTTCGGGTCGGGGACCTCGGTGAGGGACAGGTGGCCGAGGGCCGCGTGGTCGATCGTCAGTGCTTGCATGCGGGAGATAATGCCACTGAGTGGCATAAGGCATCAAGGGGCAAAGGCTCACGGGGGGCGAGGGGAGTAGGGTGGCCGCCATGGTAGAGAGCAAGGCCGGCGAAATGCCGCTGCGTGAGCGGAAGAAGCTGCGTACGCGGCGGGCCCTCGTCGAGACAGCTCTGGAGCTGTTCTCGGAGAAGGGATTCGCGGCCGCCACGCTCGACGAGCTGGTGGAGGCCGTCGAGGTCTCCAAGCGGACCTTTTTCCGTACGTTCGCTTCGAAGGAAGACGTCGCCCTCGCGCCCGAGCGGGAGCTGTGGCGGGCCTATGCCGACGACATCAAGGAACGCCACTTCGGCGCGGAGACGTCACTGCTCGCCGTCTTCGAGCGTTCGCTGTACGCCGCCGTCGCGGGCATGGAGGACGGCTGGGAGCGGCGCTTCCTCGCCAGCCGCGCCCTCGCCGACGCCACGCCGGCCCTCAACGCCCACAGCCTCCGGCACTGCTCGGAGGTCACCGACGAGGTCGTCGACATCGCCGTCACCGGGCTCGGCTCGGCCGCCCAGGCCCCGCTGCCGGTGCGGCTGCTCCTTGAGCTGATGCTGTCCGCCTGGCGCGGTGCGCTCAGGGAGTGGTCCACTCCGGGCGGGGAGCAGGACCGCGCGGCGCTGGTCGCGCACATGGACGCGGCGTTCGCCGTGGTCCCCACCGTCCTCGAATTGGCCGCCGCGGATACGCCCGGTTCTCGTACGCTGCGTCCATGAAGACCATCGGGCTGCTCGGCGGCATGAGTTGGGAATCCAGCGCCGAGTGCTACCGGCTGCTCAACGAACTTGTTCGGGAGCGGCTCGGTGGGCTGCATTCCGCCCGTTGCGTGCTGTACTCCGTCGACTTCGCCGAGATCGAGGAGCTACAGGTCGCGGGGGAGTGGGAGCGGGCCGGTGAGCTGCTCGCCCGCGCCGCCAAGGGAGTCGAGGCCGCCGGCGCCGATCTCGTGCTGATCTGCACCAACACCATGCACAAGGTCGCCGACCAGGTGCAGGGCGTTCTGTCCGTGCCTCTGCTGCATCTTGCGGACGCGACGGCGGATGCGGTCCTTGCGGCAGGCGTATGGCGCGTGGGGCTGCTCGGCACCGCCTTCACCATGGAGCAGGACTTCTACCGGGACCGGCTCACCGCGCGGGGGCTCGATGTCCTGGTGCCGGACGAGGAAGGGCGCGCGCTCGTCCACCGGGTGATCTACGAAGAGTTGTGCGTGGGGGTGGTACGGGATGAGTCCCGAATCGCGTACCAGGAGGTCATCGCGGACCTCGTACGCGACGGCGCCCAGGGAGTCATCCTCGGCTGCACTGAGATCGAGCTCCTCATCGGGCAGGAGCACAGCCCGGTGCCGGTCTTCCCCACGACACGGCTCCACGCCGAGGCGGCCGTCGCCATCGCGCTGCAGAGCTGACAGGAACAATCGCCGGACGGGCTCAATTCATTGAGCCCGTCCGGCGATCGCGGACAGCTTGGGCAACGCGCGAGGCCACTACTCCTCGACCGTCAGCCCCTTGCGGAGCCGCACCAGGGTGCGGGACAGCAACCGCGACACATGCATCTGCGAGATCCCCAGCTCATCGCCTATCTCCGACTGCGTCATATTGGCGACGAAGCGGAGCGACAGGATCTTCCGGTCGCGCGGCGGCAGTTCGGCGATCAGCGGCTTCAACGACTCGACGTACTCGATGCCTTCGAGCCCGTGGTCCTCGTAACCGATGCGATCCGCGAGCGCACCCTCGGAGTCGTCCTCCTCGGGCTGGGCGTCCAGCGAGCTGGCCGTGTACGCGTTGGAGGCTGCCATGCCCTCCACGACCTCGTCGTTGGAGATGCCCAGGCGCTCGGCGAGCTCGCCCACCGTGGGGGCGCGATCGAACTGCTGGGCGAGTTCGTCGCCCGCCTTGGCGAGGTCCAGTCGGAGTTCCTGAAGGCGGCGCGGCACGCGCACCGACCAACTCGTGTCGCGGAAGAAGCGCTTGATCTCACCGACGATGGTCGGCATGGCGAAGGTGGGGAATTCGACGCCTCGGCTGAGCTCGAAGCGGTCGATCGCCTTGATCAGGCCGATGGTGCCGACCTGGATGATGTCCTCCATCGGCTCGCTGCGGGAGCGGAACCGGGAGGCGGCGAACTTCACCAGGGCGAGGTTGAGTTCGACGAGCGTGTTGCGGACGTACGCGTATTCGTGCGTGCCTTCTTCGAGCGACTCGAGGCGTTCGAAGAGGGTCTTGGACAGGGCCCTCGCATCCAGCGCCCCCACCTCGTCGTACGGCGGGATCTCGGGCAGATCGGCGAGCCCGTGCTCCAGGGCTTCCGCGTCTGTCACGGCCTGCGGGGCAGGAGACACTTCCGCAGTGCCGTCCGTGCGGGGGCCCGGGATCGCTGTCGCGATGCGGTTCGGCGGGAGTGTCGACGTCGCTTGGTCAGTATGCGATTCGTCGAGCCGGGGTGACATGGTGTCCTCCATCGTTCTCGGCATATGGCTGCCGATGCCAATACGTGCACTGCGGTGTGCGGCGCCTCCAAAGCCGTCCGTGTTGATTGCTGTCTCTTCTACCCCTACCCGCTTCCACAGGCCGGTCGCAAGTGCGTTCTGCGGCGAAATGTCCGAATTCGGGGGGATGTTCGGGTACCCGAGGCGTACAGAGGGCGGTAATGTTCGGGGGCGTCATCAACAGCCACGACGGTCGGAAGTGAGTGACGGAATGGACCGCGGGACGGTCGGCAGCGCACATCGGGGCCGACTTCTGGTCGAAGTGCGAGGAGAGGGCCCGAGTGCCGTCGTGACTCCGGCGGGTGAGTTGGATCACCACACCGCCGATTTGTTGCGTGAGCCACTCGAGAGCTGCCTCGACGACGGCTTCTCGCGCCTTGTCATCGACTGTTCGGGGCTGGAGTTCATGGACTCCACGGGACTCAACGTGCTCCTCGGAGCCCGGCTCAAAGCCGAGGCCGCGGGAGGCGGAGTCCATTTGGCGGGGATGCAGCCGGTGGTGGCCCGGGTCTTCGAGATCACTGGGGCCGATGCGGTCTTCACCGTCCACGAGACGCTAGAAGCGGCGCTGACCCTCTGAACGGGTGGCCGGCTCACGGAACGTACCCAAGAGTTACGCGCCAGTTGTCTCTGCGTGATCGTCGCGTTACCAGCGTCACACGGGTCGCACCGAATAAGTGGGTGTTCTCACGGTTCGGCCGGGCAGGAGACACCCTGGATCCGTCAGCAGAAGTCTCGTCAGAGGTCTCGTCAGAAGTCCCGTCAGAAGTCCCGTCGAAAGTTGCGTCGACAGTCACGTCAGAAGTCCCTAAATCAATCTTGTCCAGCTTTCTTGTCCAGAGTCCCCTTGTCGGTGAGGTGAAGCGCTGATGAGCACCACCCGGCCTTACTCGCCGGGCGACCGCGGCCCGGAGTCGGAGGCCGCCGTCGCGGACGCTCCCGAGGGCCCGGCCTCCACGGCGGCCGTGGGCCGCCAGGTCCGCAGGCTGAGCCTGAACGGCGCGAGCGGCATCGTCCCGCTCGCCCGGGACTTCGCACGCCAGGCCCTGCAGGCCTGGGGCTGGCTGCCCGCGGCGGGCGCCGACCAGCGTGCGGCCGCGGAGGATGTCCTCCTCGTCGTCTCCGAGCTGGTGACCAACGCGTGTCTGCACGCCGAGGGTCCGGACGAGCTGTGGCTCTCCTCCGATGCCAAGGTGCTGCGCATAGAGGTCTCCGACCGTGGCGCGGGCCAGCCGGCGCCGCGCACGCCGCACCGCGCGGGGCGGCCCGGCGGGCACGGGATGTTCATAGTGCAGCGGCTCTGCCTGGACTGGGGAGTCGTCAGGACCCCCGGTGTCTCCGGCAAGACGGTGTGGGCGGAGCTGAGCGCGCCCGTGTAGCGCCCGCGTGCCCCTCATCGGGCGCTCGAACGGGTGCTCGCTCAGTTCCCCCTTGGGTTACCCACGGTTCGTTCACGCGCCGGATCACTACGGATCCGGCGCGTTCTTTGTCTTCCCTCGACAAGGCCCCGGGCGTACCTTGAGCGCCCAATCTGATGTGCCGTCAGCAAATCCGCACCCCGCGGCACGCCACGACCGGCATGAGGGGAACCCGAGGTGTACTACCAGAAACGTAAGGTCGCGCTCGCGCTTGCCACGGCTCTGGCCGGTGGCTCGGCGGTGCTGATGGCCGCCCCCGCCGCGCAGGCCGAGGTCCAGGACGTCGACTACCAGTGCAAGACGCCCATCGGGAACAAGGGCGCGGTCTCGCCGATCGACATCAAGAGCGTCAAGAGCGGCAGCGGCTACAAGCTCACCATGTCCTTCCAGAAGGGCGTCTCCTCCAGCCCCGTGGAGCTCGGCAAGGGCGCGATGAAGCCGAGCGCGCTGATCAAGCTGGGCGGCGCGGAGAGCGGTACGGTCCCGGTGTCCGGGGCGCCCAACGACAAGGCGATCCCCGCCAACACCCCCATCAAGATCAGCGACCTGTCGGGCACGTACACGCCGAAGAAGAGCGGCAAGGTCACCTTCACCGCGGGCGTCCTGACCATCAAGGCGCTCGGTACGACGACGACGTGTACCCCGTCCAACAGCCCCAAGCCCTCGCTCTCGCTGGACGTGAAGGGTTCGGGCGGCGGTGACGAGGGCGGCACCACAGGCGGCGGATCGAGTGACGACGGCGGCTCCGGCGGCTCGGCAAGCGCCCCCTCCGGCGGCGACGAACTCCCGCAGACCGGACCCGCGGACTCCGCGATCGCGCTCGGCACCCTCGGCGGCACGGTGCTGCTCGCGGGCGCGGCCGGTGCGCTGTGGCTGACCCGCAGGAACCAGGCGGCGCGTTCGCGATAGGCGCGGTGCGCGGTGCGCGGTGCGCGGCGTCGTGGGGACGCGGTGACCGCGCGCGCCCGTGTCCGACTGCGGCGTACGTCCGCCGTGTCCGACGCGTCCGTCGTGTCCGTCGTGTCCGACGCGTCCGTCGTGCCCATCGCGTACGACGCGTCCTTCGCGTACGACGCGTCCTTCGCGTACGAAGATCCAGGAGCCGCCGATGCCGTCGATGCTGTCCGTTGCCCGCGCTCTCCCCCTGGCCGTCGCCTTACTGGTGACGGGCGCGGCCGTGGCGACTCCCGTGTACGCCGACGAGCCCGCGGCATGGTCGCTCGCGCCCTCCGCGGGAGGCGGGACGCGGCCCGCGAAGGACGGGCGGCCCTACTTCTATGTGGAGGGCACGCCAGGCTCCGTCCTGGAGGACACGGTGACGGTCACCAATCCGGGGTCGAAGCCGCGCACGATCGAGCTGACCGGCGCGGACGCGGACAACACGCGGGGTGGCGCCTTCTCCCTGGACCGGGGGAAGCCCACCGACACCGGCTCCTGGATCACCTTCGCCCGGCGCAAGGTGAAGGTGCCGCCGCGCACCCGCGCCGAGGTGCCGTTCAGCGTGAGCGTCCCCGAGGGCGCGATACCGGGCGACCACCCCGGCGCGATCGTCGCGCGCGGCGGCGGCCGCGACGCCGGGGTCCGCGTGCATCTGCGGGTCAGCGGCCCGACGCTGTCCGCGCTGACGGTGGAGCACGTGAAGGTCGAGGGCGAGCGCATCTCGTACGACGTCGTCAACCGGGGCAACACCGTCCTGGCCCCCAGGCTCGCGGTCCACGCGGAGGGCGTCTTCGGCGAACTCCTCGACCGCGCCCCCCGCCCGCTGCCGATCGAACTCCTCCCCGGCCGCAGGGTCACCCTGACCGAACCGTGGAAGGGCGCCCCGTCCCTCGACTCCGCCGAGGTGACCCTCAAGGTCACGGCATCGGGCGGGGCCCGCGACACCGCGAGGACTTCGGTCCGCTTCGTGCCGTGGGGTGCGGTGACGGGGATCGGGGTGGGTCTGGTCGGCCTGGCGGGGGCGGGCTTCTGGTTCGTACGCAGACGCCGGGGGGTGCCGGACGACCCGCCGCCGGATGAGCCCGATGAGCCCGATGAGCCGGATGAGCCGGATGAGAGCGAACAGGGCGGCGGAGGGCGGGAGTTGACGTCAGCGGGCACGGGAAGGGGCGAGCGACTTTGAATCCTCCCCAGCTGAAGCAGGGGATTCCTGGCTCACGCCGCCTGCGGGTCAGCGACCCGACAGGTCTTCCACGATCAACACCAGCCGGGGTGAAACCAGCCCGGTTTGGTACGGCATTCCCAGGAGTCCGACTCCCCACCCGGCCGAAGCCGGGCGCATCCTCGGAGGAATCAGGTGAACGGCAACCGGAAGAGGTGCACCGCCGTGGCCGCCGCGCTGGCGGCACTGGCGTTCCTGCTGCTCCCGGCGGCGGCCCCGGCCACAGCCGCCGGGAAGCCGAGCGTCTCGCTCTCCAAGACCCAGGCGGGGCAAGGCGGAGACATCACCGTCAAGGGCGAGGGATGGCGCCCCGACGCCCTCCTGATGATCCTCATCTGCGGCCAGGCCACCCCGGCCAGAGGCGTCCCCGGCGGCACGAACTCCTGCGCCAACGCCGATGGCCTCGCCGTCACCACCACCGGCAAGGGAACCTTCACCAAGAAGCTCCCCGTGGCGGAGCCGCCGGAGGCCTGCCCCTGTGTGGTCCACGTCGCGACCGTCACGGGGGAGAAGGCCCAGGCGGACGCCCCCTTCAAGGTGGCGGGCCACCCGGTCGAGCCGCTGCCCGAGCAGCAGGGCGGCGGCAGTCTCTCCGTCCTCACCGACACCCGGCTGGAAGGCTCCGGCGGCGTACTGACCTGGTTCGGCGCCCCGCCGTCCCGCAAGTTCGTCTTCACGGTGGGCAACGTCGGCTCCGCCCCCGTCAAGGACCCGATCTTCCAAGTGGGCACCTCCCACGGTGTGTTCGCCCCGCAGTGGGAGGAGCAGCAGTGGCGCGGCACCATCGCCCCCGGCAAGAAGGCGCAGATCAAACTGCCGGTGGAGCTCTCCGCCGGTGCGCACGGCAACTACCTGGTCTCCCTGAAGTTCGGCGGCAAGGTCCTCGCCGAGCAGCCTTGGGGTGTGGGCCGCCCCTGGGGCGTCACCCTCTTCTGGATCCTGCTCTGCGTCGTCGTACCGGCCGCCGTCTTCCGCATCGGCATGGCGGTGGTGGACAGGCTCCGCCCGCATCGCCGCGGCGGCGCGCGCTCCCGTGTCGCGGGGCGCCACCGCACCGGCAGGCTCGCCGAACTCGCCGACCGGCTACCGAAGTTGAGGCTGTCCCAGGGGGCGGTCGCGGCGGACGAGACGGTACGCAAGCGGCGTACGAAGCCGACTGCGGCCGAAGGGTCCGACGACCCGCACACGACCACCCTCCCGTGGTTCACCCCTGACACCGACCCCGGCGGCTCCGCACCCGCCGGCCGGCTCTCCGCACCGTCAGAGAACACGCCGAACACGCCGAACACGCCGAACACGGCGAACACGCCGAACACGGCGAACACACCGAACACGACGAAGGGAAACACGTGATCAGCAAACGACGGAGAGCGGGCGCGGCCTCGGTCTCGCTCCTCCTTGGCGGGGCGGGCATCCTGTTCGCGGCGGGTCCCGCGCAGGCGGCCGAGGTGGCGTACAAGACGGAGTGCATCCCGCCGGCGATCTCGGGCCTGCCGCCGGTGCAGGGCACGACGAAGGTGGAGATCACGGCGCCGGCCACCGCGAAGGTGGGCGACGAGGTCGAGGTCGTATGGAAGACGACGCAGGCCGCGTCCAAGAACCCGGACATCCTCGACCTGGACAAGGACACGGTGAAGCCGACCGGCACCGTCAAGGTGGCGGGCGGTCAGACCGGGGACCTGGCGATGGCGGGCGAGCGGGTCAATCCGCCGATCAAGAAGAACAGCCCGATGGTCCTGTCCGACATGAAGGGCAAGCTGAAGCTGACCAAGGCGGGCGACGTCACGCTCACCCCGGACGCGTACAGCATCAATGTCAGCAAGCCGATGTCGACCGACACCAAGTGCACGCCGAAGGAGGAAGTGAAGGCGGGCGCGACGATCAAGGTGACGGACGGCGGCGGTAGTTCAGGCGGCAGTACGTCAGGTGGCTCGACCGGTGGTGACACCGGCGGGACGGGCGGTTCGTCGGGTGGCGACACCGGAGGCGACACGGGAGGCGGCTCGACCGGCGGCTCCACCGGCGGAGGCGGCGGCGAGACCGACTTCACCGGCAAGGAAGTCCAGATCCCCTACAAGTGCAAGACGCCCATCGGCGACAAGGACGCCACGTCCCCCGTCCAGATCGACGCCAAGAAGGACGGCGGCAACTACGGCTTGACCGTGCAGTTCAAGAAGTCCGTCATGGACAGCCCCGCCGACATCCCCGCGGACTCGGTGAAGCCGTCGATGGAGGTCAAGCTGGGCGGTGCGGACAAGGGCACGGTGCATGTCGAGGGCCCCACCAACAAGGAGCCCATCAAGACCGGCGAGCCGATGAACATCCCTGATCTGACCGGTACTTACAAGCCGGGCGCCGACGGCAAGTCGACGCTCTCGCCGGGCGTCCTGACGGTCGAGGCCCTCGGTACGACGACGACTTGCACCCCGGCCAAGACGGAGGTGTCCCTGGAGATCGACACCGCTGCCCAGCCGGGTGGCGCCAGTGGCTCCGCCGGTGGATCGGCGGGTGGCTCCGCCGGGGGCTCCTCGGGTGGCTCCGCCGGCGGGTCGGCGAGCGGTGGTGACCTTGCCGAGACCGGTGCCGATGACAATGGCGCGCTGCGGGCCCTGGGTCTGGTCGCGGGCACGGTGATTCTGCTGGGCGGTGCGGTGTTTACGTTCCTGCCCAGGCGGCGGGGTGGTCTGCGCTAGCGAGCCTTGGGGCGTGGGGATCTTTGCTGCGGGTCCGTCGTGGCTGGTCGCGCAGTTCCCCGCGCCCCTGATGGGGCGACCCCCAGCGCCCCTCAAGTGTGCTGCCGCAGCCATCGCAGCACTGCCTGCCTGAGCCGCTGCGAATTCAGGAGTACGCCCCCGTGCGCGTTCCCCGGCTCTCCGCGCACGGTGGCGTCCCTCATCCCCAACGCCCGCTGCGCGCCCGCGAGTTCCGTCGAGTGCGCGACCGGTACGAAGTCCTCCGCCGAGTGCGCGAGGAGCATCGGGGCGTCGTTGGCGCCCGAGGCGTGGGACTTGGCGGCGAGGTCGCCCCAGCGGTTCCGGCACCGCCGTCCGTCCCGGTCCGGTGAGCACCCCGCGAGCAGCTCGGCCGACCCCCGCAGGCTCCGACGGGCGGCGGAGGCTCCGGGTCGGCCGCCGTCCACCCAGGCGCGGTAGGGCGAGGCGACGGGGGAGAGGGCGACTACGCCGCGGATCCGCTCGGCTCCCGAGCCGTACGTCCCAGCACTGAGGGCGAGATGACCGCCGGCCGACGAACCGAGCACCAGCGGCCGGCCGCCGCCCCGCCGCTTCACCCACCGCACGGCCGCCAGCACGTCGTCCCGCTGGGCGGGCCAGGCGGCGTCGGTGGCGAGCCGGTAGTCGGTGTCGTAGACGGTGAATCCGCGCGCCGCGAACCACCGGGCCCACCCGCTCCAGTCGGTGTCCCGCACCCAGGAGCCGCCGTGCAGGATCACCAGCGCGGGGCCCCCGTCGCCGTACACGGTGACGGTCTGGCGGGCGTGGCCCCCGTAGGAGAAGGTCCGGCCCGGTGACGGCTCGGGGGCGGCCTGGACGGCGGCACTGGACGACAGCAACGCCGCGCAGAGGGCGAGGGTCGGCAACGTACGACGCATGGCCAGATACATGGCCAGATGCTCCACCGGATGCGGTGGCCGCCGACGCGGAAACGTTCCGTGTCACCGCAGCGGGCTAGGGAACGGCCCTATGTTCGTACGAATGGCCGGTCATCCGGCTTGTCACGAACGACGGCGAGGGCCGCCGCACCGATGGGTGCGGCGGCCCTCGCCTCGTCCGTCAGCCCGCTGGGGGCGCGACGGACGTCAGTTCACGGAACCCATCAGTTCCTTGACCTTCTTGCGGTTCATCCAGATGCCGAAGCCCGCGATGACCGCGATGAACGCCTCGACCGCGACCGCACCCGATGTGTCCAGGTTGATGCCGAGCTGCGGGGACGTCAGCAGGCCGGTGACGGAGTCGCCCGCGGTGACCGCGAGGAACCAGACACCCATCATCTGGGCGCTGTACTTCGCCGGGGCCATCTTCGTGGTGACCGAGAGGCCGACCGGGGAGAGGCAGAGCTCGCCGACGGTCTGGATGAAGTAGATCGACACCAGCCACATCGGGCTGACCTTGCCGCCGTTGTTGGCGGTGTCGATCAGCGGGATGAGGAAGACGGCGAAGGAGATGCCGATCAGGGTGAGGCTGGAGGCGAACTTGACCGCGGTGCTCGGCTCCTTGCCCCGCTTGTTCAGCCACAGCCACGCCGAGGCGACCACGGGAGCCAGCGCCATGATGAAGATCGGGTTCAGCGACTGGTACCAGGAGGTCGGGAAGTCCATCCCGAGCAGGCTGTTCGTCGTCTTGCCCTCGGCGAAGATCGACAGCGTCGAGCCGTTCTGGTCGTAGATCATCCAGAAGACGGCGGCGACGATGAAGAACCAGACGTAGCCCGACAGCTTGGACTGCTCGAGGTTCGTCAGCTCCTTGTCGCGCTTCATGCGGACCAGGACGACGATCGGGATGACCAGACCGGCGACGGTCAGCGGCATCAGGGCCCAGTCGGCGAAGTTGCCGGTGACTCCGAGGAACGTGTAGAGCGCGGCCGCGACGATCAGCCAGATCAGGCCGGTGCGCAGGGCGGAAGCCTTCTGCTGCGGCGTCGCGGGGGTGGCGACCACGCTGGACTCGCCGCTCAGGTGGCGCGAGCCGAGCATGAACTGGGCCAGACCCAGCGCCATGCCGACCGCGGCGAGCGCGAAGCCGAAGTGCCAGTTGACGTTCTCGCCGACGGTGCCGATGGTCAGCGGGGCGAGGAAGGCACCCATGTTGATGCCGATGTAGAAGAGCGTGAAGCCACCGTCACGGCGCGGGTCCTCCGGGCCGTCGTAGAGGTGGCCGACCATCGTGGAGATGTTCGCCTTCAGCAGGCCGGAGCCGAGCGCGACGAGCGCGAGGCCGGCGAAGAAGGACGCCGAGCTCGGCAGCGCGAGCGTGATGTGGCCGGCGATGACCACGCCGGCGCCGATGGCGACCGTCTTGCGCGGTCCCCAGAAGCGGTCCGCCATCCAGCCGCCGGGCATGGCGAGCAGGTAGACCATCGACATGTAGACGGAGTAGATCGCCGTCGCCGTCGTGGCACTCATGTTCATGCCGCCGGGGGCGATCAGATACAGCGGGAGCAGTGCCTTCATGCCGTAGAAGCTGTACCGCTCCCACATCTCGGTCATGAAGAGTGTGGCCAGTCCGCGGGGGTGGCCGAAGAAGGTCTTCTCAGAGCCAGGGGTATTGGCCGAGTCCTTCGTCAGGCTGGACGCCATGGGTCGATCCTCGTGGGTTCGGGACGCGCGGCAGGAGCGTGTGCGCGCCCGGTGGGGGGCGGTCGGCACCGGCGTCTTACCGCCCACACCCCCACGCCCGGGGGGAGTTCGCGCTCCGTTGTGGGGAAGGCGCAGGGCGGCGACTCCGAGATCCACGCCCGGCGCGTCATCACGCGCAGGGCCCGACCACAGGTCATTCCTTCAAAGGCCGGCAGATGCCGGCCTGCACATAAAAGAGACCTAAGGCCGCACAGCGGGCCAAAGGTCCTTGGGTAGTGCATCAGGCGTTGGGTCACCATACGCCACCACAGCGCGGCATATGGAAGGACTTGAGAGATGGATCACAGGTTACGACGGAACCAGCGGACCACATTTGAAGGTGATCCTCAAGATCGCCCCATAGGGCCGCAGGCTTCCACCGTCAGCTGACCGTCAGCTGTCGATCACCCCACGACGGTCGTCCGTCGCGGACTACCATCACCCCATGACCCGTGTACTGCTCGCCGAGGACGACGCGTCCATCTCGGAGCCGCTGGCCCGCGCCCTGCGCAGGGAGGGCTACGAGGTCGAAGTCCGCGAGGACGGCCCGACCGCCCTCGACGCAGGTCTGCAGGGCGCCGTCGACCTCGTCGTACTCGACCTGGGGCTGCCCGGCATGGACGGCCTCGAGGTGGCCCGCCGCCTCCGTGCCGAGGGGCACACGGCGCCGATCCTCATCCTGACCGCCCGCGCCGACGAGGTGGACACCGTGGTGGGCCTGGACGCGGGCGCCGACGACTACGTGACCAAGCCCTTCCGCCTCGCCGAGCTGCTCGCCCGGGTCCGGGCCCTGCTCCGGCGCGGTGCCGCCGAGCCGCAGCAGCCGCCGGCCACGCACGGGGTGCGGATCGACGTCGAGTCGCACCGTGCCTGGATGGGCGAGGAGGAGCTCCAGCTCACGGCCAAGGAGTTCGACCTGCTGCGGGTCCTGGTCCGTGACGCGGGCCGGGTCGTCACCCGCGACCAGCTGATGCGCGAGGTCTGGGACACGACGTGGTGGTCCTCCACCAAGACCCTGGACATGCACATCTCCTGGCTGCGCAAGAAGCTGGGCGACGACGCGGCGAACCCGCGGTACATCGCGACGGTGCGGGGGGTCGGGTTCCGGTTCGAGAAGAGCTGATCTCTCGCCTGGGGGCGCTGGGCACGTGCCCCGAAGGGGCGCGGGGCTGTGACATGTGCGGCTCCGCCGCGTGGGCGCGACCAGCCACATACGGCCCGCACGAGCAACCCTCGCCGCGCAGCGGGGCACACTGGTGAGACCGTTCCCCCTGCCCGGAGGGCATCGTGCGCCGCCGCCTGATCAGCTCCACCCTCGCCGTAGTCCTCGTAGTGATCGCAGTCTTCGGGGTGAGCCTCGTCGTCGTCGAGACGAGGACCATCAGCAGCAGCGCCCAGGAGCGAGTGACCTCCGAGGCCGTCCGCCTCGCCGGCATCGTCGACAGCAGGCTCATCAGCGACGAGCGGATCAACGCCGAGATCCTGCGTGACGTGGCCGCGGTCGACGCCGACCGCTACGCCCTCATCGAGATCCCCGGCCGCGCCCCCGTCGAGATCGGCACCCGCCCCACCGGCGACGTCATCCACGACACCGCCATGGGCGAGGAGGGCGAGAAGGTCACCGTCGAGGAGCCCCGCACCGCGGTCACCCAGGAGGTCGGCCGCACGCTCCTGATCATCGGCGCCGTCGCGCTCCTCGCGATCGTCGCCGCCGTACTCCTCGCCGTGCGCCAGGCCAACCGCCTCGCGTCCCCGCTCACCGACCTCGCCGAGACCGCCGAGCGCCTCGGCTCGGGCGACCCGAGGCCGCGGCACAGGCGGTACGGGGTGCCGGAGCTGGACCGCGTGGCGGACGTCCTGGACGGCAGTGCCGAGCGGATCGCGCGCATGCTGACCGCCGAGCGACGCCTCGCCGCCGACGCCTCGCACCAGCTGCGTACGCCGCTGACGGCCCTCTCCATGCGCCTGGAGGAGATCACCGTCACCGACGACCTGGACACGGTGAAGGAGGAGGCGACGATCGCGCTCGCGCAGGTCGAGCGGCTCACCGACGTGGTGGAGCGGCTGCTCACCAACTCCCGTGACCCGCGCACCGGCTCGGCCGTCTCCTTCGACCTGGACGAGGTCATCAAGCAGCAGCTGGAGGAGTGGCGCCCGGCCTACCGCAGCGCGGGCCGCGCCATCGTCAGCTCAGGCAAGCGCCATCTGCAGGCCGTGGGCACACCGGGCGCGGTCGCCCAGGTCCTGGCCGCGCTGATCGAGAACTCGCTCATGCACGGCGGCGGCACCGTCGCCCTGCGCACCCGCGTCATCGGCAACCAGACGGTCGTCGAGGTCACGGACAACGGCCCCGGAGTCCCCGCCGACCTCGGCGCACGGATCTTCG
Organism: Streptomyces sp. MZ04; assembly: GCF_004684775.1. Classification (GTDB taxonomy): domain Bacteria; phylum Actinomycetota; class Actinomycetes; order Streptomycetales; family Streptomycetaceae; genus Streptomyces. The sequence continues at coordinate 10,116 of NZ_SRIC01000070.1, read as the reverse complement.
AGCGCACCATCAGCGGCCACAACTCGACGGGTATCGGCCTCGCCGTGGCACGCGACCTGGCCGAGGCGGACGGCGGCCGCCTCGAGATGCTGCAGACGAAGCCGCCGGTGTTCGGCCTGTTCCTCTCGCGTACGCCGCCGCAGAGGCGCGACAGGGGGGACGCCGGGGAAACAGTCCGCTAGGGCGTGCGCTGCACGGTGCGCCGGTTCTCGGCCCTGGCGGGCCCGGGCGGCTCCGCGTCCTCCAGGAACGATTCCGCATGGGCGACGGCCTCCCGCGCGGGCAGCGTCTTGAACACCCAGGTGCGGTAGGACCAGAAACGGAAGCAGGTGGCGATGCCGATGCCGAGGAACTTGAAGAGGTTCGACTCCAGGCGGCCGTCCCAGCCGAAGCCGTACGTCGCCGCGTAGAGCACGCCGTTCTCGATCACCAGGCCGACGACGCTGAACAGCAGGAAGAGCGTGAGCTCCTTCGTCCTGCCGCTCTTGTCACGGTCCTTGTACGTGAAGTAACGGAAGCCGACGTAGTTCACGGCGATCGCGACGACCGTGGCGATCACGCTCGCGCGCACGACCTGCAGGTCGGAGACGTGGCGTACGAAGTTGAAGACCCCGAAGTTCACCACCGTCCCGACCGCTCCCACGGCCCCGAACTTGACGACTTCGCGCGCGAGCCGATCCAGCCGCACCCGTAGTGCGCCACGTTCGTTCATGGTGGTCGCCCCAACCCCCGTCGATTCGTATCGGTCGTGTCGACGATGTGGTGATTCGGTCGCGTCAACCCAGCCATGCTAACCAGCGCCCCCGTCCGGCGCGCGGGGACGCCTCCACACTGTGGCGGCTCTGTGACGGGAGAGGCCGTGGGGGGCGTGGAATCCGGCCGTTCTCCGATGGCCGATACGGGCCGATACCCTGGGGGTGTGACGTTCCCGGTAGTCGGCATGGTCGGCGGCGGTCAGCTCGCCCGCATGACCCACGAGGCGGGCATCCCCCTCGGCCTCAGATTCAAGCTCCTCAGTGACACCCCTCAGGATTCCGCGGCGCAGGTCGTCAGCGATGTCGTCATCGGCGACTATCGCGACCTCGACACGCTGCGTGAGTTCGCGAGGGGCTGCGACGTGATCACTTTCGATCACGAACACGTACCCACCGAGCATCTACGGGCCCTGGAGGCGGACGGCATCCCCGTGCGTCCGGGGCCCGACGCGCTGGTGCACGCCCAGGACAAGGGCGTGATGCGCGCGAAGCTCATGGAGATCGGCGTGCCGTGTCCACGCCATCGGATCGTGAAGGACGCCGCCGACGTGGCGGCTTTCGCGGCCGAGGGCGACGGCTTCCCCGTGATCCTCAAGACGGTGCGTGGCGGCTATGACGGGAAGGGGGTGTGGTTCGTACGTTCCGTCGAGGACGCCGAAGACCCCTTCCGGGCCGGTGTGCCCGTGCTCGCCGAGGAGAAGGTCGATTTCGTGCGCGAGCTGGCGGCGAACGTCGTGCGCTCGCCGCACGGCCAGGCCGTGGCCTACCCCGTCGTCGAGTCGCAGCAGGTCGACGGCGTCTGCGACACGGTGATCGCCCCGGCACCCGGCCTCGACGCGGCCCTCGCCCTGCGGGCCGAGGAGCTGGCGCTGCGCGTCGCCAAGGACCTCGGCGTCGTCGGCCACCTCGCGGTCGAGCTCTTCGAGACGACCGACGGCCGCATCCTGGTCAACGAACTGGCGATGCGCCCGCACAACTCGGGCCACTGGACGCAGGACGGCGCGATCACCTCCCAGTTCGCCAACCACGTCCGCGCGGTCCTTGACCTGCCCCTCGGTGACCCGCGCCCGCGCGCGAAGTGGACGGTCATGGCCAATGTCCTGGGCGGCGACTACCCGGACATGTACCAGGCGTACCTGCACTGCATGGCGCGTGACCCGCAGCTGAAGATCCACATGTATGGCAAGGACGTGAAGCCCGGACGCAAGGTCGGCCACGTCAACACTTACGGCGACGACCTGGACGACATGCTCGAGCGCGCCCGTCACGCAGCCGGCTACCTCAGAGGAACCATCACCGATTGACCTCGACCCCTCCCCGCGGTGTCCCGGGGGGAGGGGAAGCCACGGCTCGCGCCATGACGATTCCTGCTTCGCTGCCGACTGCCCGCCCGGAGGAACTCCGTTGGGGTCTTACACCGGCTCCACAGGCCGACACCGCCAGCCCGGCGGCCAGAAGGGTTTCCGCGGCGTTCACGTCCCGGTCGTGCCGGGCGCCACAGCCCTCGCAGGTCCACTCACGGACGTTCAAGGGCAGCTTCTCGCGGATCAGACCACAGGCGGAACAGGTCTTGCTCGACGGGAAGAAGCGATCGACCGCGATGAGTTCGCGCCCGTACCAGGAGCACTTGTACTCCAACATGGAGCGCAGCTCCGCCCACGAAGCATCGGAGATGGCACGCGCGAGGGTGTGGTTGCCGAGCAGGTCGCGGACGTTCAAATCCTCGATCACGATCACTTGGTTCTCGTGAACGAGTCGAGTGGTCAGCTTGTGCAGAAAGTCCCGGCGCCGATCGGTGATCCGCGCAAGGACGCGCGCCACGTGGACGCGGGCTTTTTCGTGATTTTTCGAGCCCTGCTGCTTGCGGGACAGATCTCGCTGCGCCCGAGTCAGCCGGGCACGATCGTTCCTCTCGTGCCTGGGATTGGTGATCTTCTCGCCGGTGGACAGAGTGACCAGGCTGGTGAGCCCGGCGTCGATGCCCACCGCCGAGGTGACAGCCGGAACTGCGGCAATGTCGTCCTCGACAAGGAGGGAGACGAACCAGCGTCCGGCGCGGTCCTGGGACACCGTGACCGTGGACGGTTCAGCCCCTGCGGGAAGGGGGCGGGACCACACGATCGCCAGCGGCTCACGCATCTTTGCCAGAATGAGCTCGCCGTGGTGAAGACGGAACGCGGAGCGGGTGTACTCCGCCGAAGCCTTCGATCTCTTCTTGGTCTTGAAGCGAGGGTGGCGAGCCCGCTTGTCGAAGAAGGCCGAATAAGCGGATTGCAGGTGTCGCAGCGATTGTTGCAGTGGCACCGACGACACCTCGGCCAGAAAGCCGTGCTCCTCGGTCCTCTTCCAGTCGGTGAGCATCGCCGAGGTCTCTGCGTACGAGATTCTGCGAGCGGTACTTGAACGCCCGCTTCACGTGCGAGCTCTGCATGGCTTACACGCTAGCGCGTCAAATGTGAGCGCGTCTGGCAGTCTGAATAACTGGCCGGGCGCCCAAGGAAGATGAGCTGTCCCAGCTCATGAGTCACCCAACCCACTTGTTTCGGCAGGAGCCGAAGGGTTCAGGCAAGGAGATTGATATGAGTCCCGCGGTTGGCATTGTCATGGGGTCCGACTCGGACTGGCCCGTCATGGAGGCGGCGGCCAAGGCGCTCGACGAGTTCGAGATCCCCTACGAGGTCGACGTCGTCTCCGCGCACCGGATGCCGCGCGAGATGATCGCGTACGGCGATGAAGCGGCCGACCGCGGCATCAAGGCGATCATCGCGGGCGCGGGCGGCGCGGCACATCTGCCGGGCATGCTCGCCTCGGTGACCCCGCTCCCGGTCATCGGAGTCCCCGTACCGCTGAAGTATCTCGACGGCATGGACAGCCTTCTCTCCATCGTGCAGATGCCGGCCGGAGTGCCTGTGGCGACGGTGTCGGTTGGCGGCGCGCGCAACGCGGGCCTCCTCGCGGCCCGCATCCTCGCCGCGCACGACCCCGAACTCCTCGCCCGTATGCGGGAGTTCCAGCAGGAGCTGAACGAGCAGGCCACGGAGAAGGGCAAGCGCCTTCGGGCCAAGGTCGAAGGCGTGGGTTCCGGTTTCGGTTTCGGCTCGGGAAAGTAAGCGGCATGACTTCTCTGGACAGTGCCTCTCTGGATGATGCCCGTTCCCTTCTTGCCGAATTCCCGGTGGCCGACGGCCACAACGACCTGCCCTGGGCGCTGCGCGAGAAGGCGGGTTACGACATCGACCGCCTCGACATCGCCGCCGACCAGACGGGCAGCCTGCACACGGACATCGCCCGGCTGCGGGCGGGCGGTGTCGGCGCGCAGTTCTGGTCGGTGTACGTCCGTACGGACCTGACCGGCGACGCGGCGGTCAGCGCGACGCTCGAACAGATTGACTGCGTCGACCAGTTGATCACCCGCTACCCGTCCGACCTGCGCCGCGCGCTGACGGCGGCGGACATGGAGACGGCACGGACGGAGGGCCGCATCGCATCCCTGATGGGTGCGGAGGGCGGCCACTCCATCAACAACTCCCTCGCCACGCTGCGGGCGTTGCATGCGCTGGGTGTCCGCTACATGACGCTGACGCACAACGACAACATCGCGTGGGCGGACTCGGCGACGGACGAGCCGGGCGTCGGGGGCCTCTCCCCGTTCGGCCACGAGGTGGTCCGGGAGATGAACCGCACGGGCATGCTCGTGGACCTCTCCCACGTGGCGGCGACGACGATGCGGGCGGCCCTGGACACCTCCGTGGCGCCCGTGATCTTCTCCCACTCCTCCTCGCGCGCGGTGTGCGACCACCCGCGCAACATCCCGGACGACGTCCTGGAGCGCCTGTCGGCGAACGGCGGCGTGGCGATGGCGACGTTCGTCCCGAAGTTCGTGTTGCAGGCGGCGGTCGACTGGACGGCTGCGGCCGACGAGAACATGCGGGCGCACGGCTTCCACCACCTGGACACGACGCCGGAGGCGATGAAGGTCCACGCGGCGTTCGAGGAGTCGACTCCGCGTCCGCTCGCGACCGTCGCCACGGTCGCCGACCACCTCGACCACATGCGTGAGGCGGCGGGCGTCGACCACATCGGCATCGGCGGCGACTACGACGGCACGGCGTTCACCCCGGACGGCCTGAACGACGTCGCGGGCTACCCGAACCTGATCGCGGAGCTCCTCGACCGCGGCTGGTCACGGGCCGACCTCGCGAAGCTGACGTGGCAGAACGCGGTGCGGGTCCTTGCCGCCGCGGAGGACGTGGCCCGGGACGTCCAGTCCCAGCGGGGCCCGTCGGTGGCGACGCTGGAGCAGCTGGACGGCTGATCCCGCTCTTTCCCCGCATACGTCGATGGGGTGCTGCCCGGCCGGGCAGCACCCCATCGACGTATCAACTCACCGAGAACTACGGCAGGTTGCGGGCCATCACGATCCGCTGGACCTGATTCGTGCCTTCATAAATCTGGGTGATCTTCGCGTCGCGCATCATCCGCTCGACGGGGTAGTCACGGGTGTAGCCGTAGCCGCCGAGGAGCTGCACCGCGTCCGTGGTGACCTCCATCGCCACGTCCGAGGCGAAGCACTTCGCCGCCGCGCCCTGGAAGGTGAGGTCGGAGTCGCCGCGCTCGGACTTGGCCGCCGCCGCGTACGTCAGCTGACGTGCCGCCTCGATCTTCATCGCCATGTCCGCGAGCATGAACTGGATGCCCTGGAAGTCCGCGATCGGCTTGCCGAACTGCTTGCGCTCCTTGACGTACCCCTTGGCGTAGTCGAGCGCGCCCTGCGCGATGCCGAGCGCCTGGGCCGCGATCGTGATGCGCGTGTGGTCCAGGGTCCGCATCGCCGTGCCGAAGCCCGTGCCCTCCTCGCCGATCATGCGGTCGGCGGGGATGCGAACGTTGTCGAAGTAGACCTCGCGGGTCGGCGAACCCTTGATGCCGAGCTTCTTCTCCGGGGCGCCGAAGGAGACACCCTCGTCCGACTTCTCGACGACGAAGGCGGAGATGCCCCTCGAGCGCTTCTCCGGGTCGGTGACGGCCATGACGGTGTAGTACTCGCTCACGCCCGCGTTCGTGATCCAGCGCTTCACGCCGTTGAGGACCCAGTAGTCCCCGTCACGGACCGCCTTCGTCTTCATGCCGGCCGCGTCCGAACCCGCGTCGGGCTCGGAGAGGCAGTACGAGAACATGCCCTCGCCCTGGGCGAGCGGCGTCATGTACTTCTTCTTCAGCTCCTCGGAGCCGGAGAGGATCACCGGGAGGGAGCCCAGCTTGTTCACCGCGGGGATGAGAGAGGACGAGGCGCAGACGCGCGCCACCTCCTCGATCACGATGACCGTGGCGAGCGCGTCGGCGCCCGCGCCGCCGTAGCTCTCCGGTACGTGCACCGCGTGCAGGTCGTTCGCGACGAGGGCGTCGAGCGCCTCCTGCGGGAAGCGGGCCTCCTCGTCGACGGCCGCGGCGAACGGCGCGATCTTCGCCTCGGACAGCGAACGGATCGCGTCGCGGAGCATGTCGTGCTCCTCGGACGGGCGGTACAGGTCGAAATCAGCCGATCCGGCCAAGGTCTCTCACGCTCCAAGGATGCTAATTACCGTTAAGTAACCCAAATTTTAGTGGTCGGCTCACGGGACGGATACGTGACCTTCCTGACAGCGGGTGGCAAGGGGACACCGACGGCGGAAACGTGCCCCGTCCGAGGCCCGACTATGCTCGGGCACCGCACTGACGGCCGTAGACCCCTGGAGCACCGCATGGCCCTCAAGATCACCGTGATCGGCACCGGCTATCTCGGCGCCACGCACGCCGCGGCCATGGCCGAGCTCGGCTTCGAGGTGCTCGGGCTCGATGTCGTGCCCGAGAAGATCGAGATGCTGCAGCGGGGCGAGGTCCCGATGTACGAGCCGGGTCTCGAGGAACTGCTGCGCAAGCATGTCGCCGGGATCGAGGGTTCGAGCGGGCGGCTTCGCTTCACCATGGACTGGGCGGAGGTCGCGGACTTCGGCGACGTCCACTTCGTCTGCGTGAACACTCCGCAGAAGCACGGCGAGTACGCCTGCGACATGAGCTACGTCGACAGCGCCTTCGCGCAGCTCGCCCCGCATCTGACGCGGCCCGCGCTGGTCGTCGGCAAGTCGACCGTGCCGGTCGGCTCCGCGGACCGGCTCGCGCGCGAGCTCTCCGCCGCCGCGCCGGTGGGCGCGGACGCCGAGCTCGCCTGGAACCCGGAGTTCCTGCGGGAGGGCTTCGCCGTGCAGGACACGCTGCACCCGGACCGCATCGTGGTCGGCGTACGCAGCGCCAACGCCGAGAAGCTGCTGCGCGAGGTGTACGCAGGGCCGGTCGGCGAGGGCTCGCCCTTCGTCGTGACGGACTTCCCGACCGCCGAGCTCGTGAAGACCTCCGCCAACTCCTTCCTCGCCACGAAGATCTCCTTCATCAACGCCATGGCCGAGGTGTGCGAGGCCGCGGGCGGTGACGTGGTGAAGCTCGCGGAGGCGCTCGGGTACGACGACCGGATCGGCAAGAAGTTCCTGCGGGCCGGGATCGGCTTCGGGGGCGGCTGCCTGCCGAAGGACATCCGGGCGTTCATGGCGCGGGCGGGCGAACTGGGCGCGGACCAGGCGCTGACCTTCCTCCGCGAGATCGACTCCATCAACATGCGGCGGCGCGGCCAGATGGTCGAGATGGCGCGCGAGGCGCTGGGTGGCGGGTCCTTCCTCGGCAAGCGGGTCGCCGTCCTCGGCGCCGCCTTCAAGCCCGACTCGGACGACGTCCGTGACTCGCCCGCGCTGAACGTCGCCGGGCAGATTCACCTGCAGGGCGGTCAGGTCACGGTGTACGACCCCAAGGGCATGGTGAACGCGCGTCGCCTCTTCCCGACGCTGGGGTACGCGGAGACCGCGGTGGACGCGGTCAGGGGCGCGGACGTGGTCCTGCACCTCACGGAGTGGCGCGAGTTCCGTGAGCTGGACGCGGCGTCGCTGGGCGAGGTCGCTTCGGCGCGGGTCATTCTGGACGGGCGTAACGCGTTGGACCCTGCGGTATGGCGTGCGGCGGGCTGGACGTACCGGGCCATGGGCCGCCCTGCGGCGTAGCCGGTCGCCCGGTTGGGGGTGCCTCGTTCTGTCCTGCGGAGGCTGCGGGGTGTCTGTGGCTGGTCGCGCCCACGCGGCGGAGCCGCACAAAGACACGGCCCCGCGCCCCTTCGGGGTCACCCGGGCGGCGTTCCCTTCCTGGCCCGATACGCCCGCATCTTCGCCCGAGCCCCGCACACCCCCATGTCACACCACCGGCTCCGCCCCGCCGGGCTCCGGTCGTAGTACGCCCAGTGGCAGTCCGCCGCCTCGCACGCCTTGAGGCGCCCCCATGTCCCCGCGGCGACCGCCTCCGCGATGGCCGCGGCCACCCGCGATGCGAGGGTGGACGGCTCCGCGGGGGTCAGTGACGCCGAGCCGTCCTCCCCCGACACCGTCACCAACAGCGGTGCCTCCGCGAGGAGTTGGGAGAGCGGCGGTACGGACGCATGCGGTCCGTGCCCCGCATGGGCCAGGCACGCCACCCGCAGGGACTCGCGCAGCTCCCGCGCCGACTCCGTCTGCGCCCCCGCCGCGAGCCCGAAGGGTTCCCGCCCCTCCGCCGTGTCCAGCGCGTCCGCGCCCGACTCCAGGTCCAGGGTGTTCAGGAGCGCCTGGACCAGCGCGAGGCCGCCGGGAGCGGGTGCTCTGTCATTCATGCTTGCGACGTTACCTCCATTGCGGCAGTATGAAGTAACCGTTACCTGATGAGAGCCAATGAAGGTAACTTAGAACCCGAACCGGGAGAGACTCATGCCCCTCGCCAAACTCGGCGTCGTCGTACTCGACTGTCCCGACCCCCTCGCCCTCGCCGGCTTCTACGCCGCCCTCCTCGGCGGCACCCCCAAGGACGACGGCGACGGCTGGGTGGACCTCGACGTCCACGGCGGCACGCCCCTCGCCTTCCAGAAGGCCCCCGGCCACGTCCCGCCGCAGTGGCCCGCGGCCGACCGCTCGCAGCAGTTCCATCTGGACCTCACGGTGGAGCCCGCCGAGATGGACGCGGTCGAGAAGGAGGTTCTCGCGCTCGGCGCCAGCACGCTCGACGCGGCGGACCGCAGCCGCTCGTTCCGGGTGTACGCGGACCCGGCAGGGCACCCCTTCTGCCTCTGCGCCTGCTGACGCGACGGCTCCCGTCGCCCGGCAGCCGTGACTTCCGCGTCTACGCCGATCCGGCAGGGCATCCCTTCTGCCTCTGCCGGATCAGCGAGAGCGATGACGAGAGCGATGACGAGAGCGATGACGAGAGCGAAAGCGTCAGCCGGCGGCCGCCTGGCGTTGCTGTCGTCTCTCCCGGGTCGCCCGCGCCGTGAAGTCCGCGCCGCGCAACGCCCGTTGGACATTGCCCCAGGTCAGCCTCGCGAGATCCTCCTCCGGCCAGTCGCGCTCGATGAGCTCGGCGACGAGATGCGGATAGCGCGAGGAGTCGGCCAGGCCTTCGGGGTGCGTGGCCGGGGTGTCGTACATGCCCGAGAGGCCGACGCACTCCGGGCCCGCGAGACGGCGTACGTGATCGAGGTGGTCCGCGACCTCTCGTATCGAGGAACCCGTCTGCTCCGCCGCAAGCGGCACCAGGCACAGGGCCTTGGCCTCGCCGATCGCGGTCAGCAGGGCGTCGGAGAGGTTCCCGGGAGCGTCGCGCAGCGCGCGGGCCCCGGAGCTGACGAAGAGCGCCGGCGCCCTGGAGAGGGTGAGCACCCGCTGCGCCGTGGCCTCGGACGCCCCGGAGAGGTCGGGGAGCACCCCGAGCCGGTTCAGCTCGCGGACCACCTCCTCGCCGAACGGGCTCAGGCCTTCGGGCCCCGCCCATGACGTGCCGGAGAGCGTGAGCGAGCACAGACCGAGGTCGTGCAGCGCCCGCAGCGTGGCCGGCGAGTCGCCGATCGCCGCGCCGCGCGCCGGACCGATCAGGGTGGCGATACGGCCGCAGTGGCGGGCGTCGACCGCCTCGGACGCGGTGCGGGCGAGCCGCAGCCCTTCGGGGTGGTCGTCGACGACGTGCTTGATGAGGTCGAGCTGTTCGAGGGTCGCGCCCAGGGCGCGGTCACCGCTGAGGCTCTCCGGGACGTGTACGGACCAGAACTGCGCCCCGACGCCGCCCGCCCGCAGCCGGGGCAGATCGGAGTCCACCCCGCTGTCGCCCAGCTCCAGATCGCACCAGGGCAGTTCGCGCAGCGCCCAGGGCAGTCCGCTGTAGCCGTCGGCGACGGGGTGGGCGGCGAGCAGCGCGCGGGCACGCCGGAGCGGGTCCGGCAGGAGGGCGGGGTCCGACGGGGGCTCGGGCTCGGATATGGCGG
>NZ_SRIC01000006.1 GCF_004684775.1 Streptomyces sp. MZ04 | reverse complement strand
CTTCGACGCTCCCCCACCCCCCTCACGGGTGACCGAGATATCCACAATCACGGTGCTGTACACAGATCCAGCTCGCACCCTTCCGCCCCAACCAGCCAGCGCCGTAACGTAATTGAGGCGAGGCACCGCTCGTTCTCGCGACGGGTCGTGTCGGCGTGGATCGGGGGATTCAGATGTCGGGGGTAACCAATCCAGGACTGCGTCGCGGAGCCATCGGGTTACGTGAGGTCCTGTTCCAGAGCATTACGGCGATGGCGCCGGCCGCCGCGGTCGCGGCTTCCATTCCGGCGGGCACCGCGTTCGCGGGTGGCAGCCTGCCGCTGTCCGTTCTCATCGCGCTGGTGGCGTGCCTGTTCACGGCGTCCTGCGTCGCCGAACTGGCCCGGCAGTTGCCGGCCGCGGGCTCGATGGCCACCTATACGGCGCAGGGGCTGCACCCTGCGGTCGGGTTCCTGGTCGGCTGGGGATACGTCTTCGTGGAAGCGCTGGTGCCCGCCCTGCTGCTGCTTCAGCTGGGTTTCACCACGGCGGGCACGCTGCACCACGAGTGGTCCTCCTATCCGGCGGACCTGTGGTGGCCCTGGTCCCTCGCGGGGGCGGCGATCATTGGGATCGCCGGGTATCTGGGCGTGCGTGCGTCGGCCCGGTTCGGCACGGTCCTCGGAGCCTTCGAGGTGCTGGTGTTCCTGGCCTTCGCGGTGCTATTGATCGCCCAGGCGGGCAGCGACAACACCTTGTCGGTGTTCGGCACTTCGCACACGGCCGAGGGATACGAGGGACTCAGCGGGGTGTTCGCCGGCTCCGTCTACACGGTGCTCGCCTTCGCCGGCTTCGAGGCCGCGGCGCCCCTGGCCGAGGAGACCAAGGATCCACGGCGCACGATGCACCGCGCGGTGCTCGGTGCCGCGCTCACCATCGGCCTCGTCTACGTGATCACGACGTACGCGATGTCCGTGTACTTCGGCCCGGACCGCTTCACGGAGTTCGGGGCGTCCGGCGCGGCGTCCTGGGAGGGCGTGGCACGTGCCTCGTTCGGTCTGTTCTGGGTGCTCGTCTTCCTGGCCGTCGTCAACTCCACGATCGCCAACGCCAATGCCTGCGCGAACGTGTCGACGCGTACGGCGTTCGCGTTCGGCCGCATCGGGGTCTTCCCACGCGCCTTCGCGCGGATTCACCCCACGCACCGCTCCCCCGTCGCCGGGGTGGCCGCGCAGTTCGCGATCGCGGTCGCGGCGGTGCTCGGGCTCGGCTTCGCCTATGACCCGGTGACCGCGTTCCTCCTGCTCGCCACGGTGATCGTCACCGTCATCATCGGCGTCTACATCCTGGCGAACCTCGCCTGTGCCGGGTATTTCCTGCGGCGAAGGCGTGAATTGTTCCGTCCGGTGCGGCATCTGCTCTTCCCGCTGCTCGGCATCGTCGCCTTCGTGCCCGCGCTGCTGACGGCGGTCGGCCTGCCGGTCTTCGACTTCGTGTCCGAGCTGACCGCGCCGGTCTCGTACGCGGGGCCCGTCGTCGGCGTCTGGATGCTCATAGGAGTCGTCGTCCTCGCCGTGCTCCTGCGACGGCATCCGGAGCGCATAGCCGAGACGGCACGGGTCCATCTCGACGACGACACCACACCCGATCCCTCACAGAGCGGAGCAGCCCTGCGATGAGCGAGCCTCGGATCCTGACCGTGCGGCCCCAACCGGGCGAGTACGCCTGGACGTTCGGCGGTGCTCCACCCGTGGCGCGGATCGCTCCGGGTACGGTCCTCGACCTGTTCACGGAGGACTGCTTCGCGGGGAAGGTCCGCTCCGAGAAGGACCTGGTCTCCGAGGTCTGCGAGTTCCCGTTCCTGAACCCGCAGACCGGCCCCTTCCACGTGGAGGGCGCGGAGCCCGGTGACACCGTCGCCGTGCACTTCGTGTCCATCGAGCCTGCCCGCGACTGGGCGGCGTCCACGACGGTGCCGCTCTTCGGGGCGCTCACCTCCACCCACACGACGGCCTCGCTGCAGCCGCCGCTGCCCGAGACCGTATGGATCTGGCAGCTGGACCGGGACCGTCGTACGGCGCACTTCAGCGCGCGTGACGGCGACTTCGAGATCGCGCTGCCGATGGATCCGATGCACGGCACGGTCGGCGTCGCGCCCGCCAACCTCGAGGTGCGATCGGCGCTCGTGCCCGACGCGCACGGCGGCAACATGGACACTCCCGAGATGCGGGCCGGGGTCACCTGCTACCTCGGGGTGAATGTCGAGGGCGCGCTGCTGAGCCTGGGCGACGGGCATGCCCGTCAGGGCGAGGGAGAGACCTGTGGTGTCGCCGTCGAGTGCGCCATGAACACCGTCGTGATCGTCGAACTCCTGAAGGGGATCACGACACCCTGGCCGCGCCTGGAGTCCGACACCCACATCGTCTCGACCGGCTCGGCACGACCGCTCGAGGACGCCTTCCGAATATCCCAACTCGACCTGGTGCAGTGGCTGGTGCGCGACTACGGCTTCAGCGAGCTCGACGCCTACCAGTTCGCGACGCAGACCGTCGAATCACCACTCGCCAACGTCTGCGACACCAACTACACGTGCGTGGCCAAGATCCGCAAGGAGTGGCTGCCCGCACGCGAGACTCACCGGGGGCTGCACGCGCGGCTGCGTGAGAGGGCCGCGTCGCTGCCCCGCTGATGAGTCCAGAGAGTCCAGCTGTTCCCCCACCGAGAGGTAGGTCAGCAATGGATCGAGCAAGACGCCTTCCCAGCCGGCGCCGACTGCTGCAGGGCGCGGCCCTCGCCGCCGTCCCCTCCGCGCTCCTCCCCGCCACCCGAGCGACAGCCCGCCCCCGCGCGGTCGACTACCCCCTCGCCGAATGGGTCCCGGCCAGTACCTCCAACTACACGGCGGCCAACCGCCCGAGCACGTACCCGGTGGACTTCGTGATCGTCCACGTCACTCAGGAGACCTACGCCGACACGCTGGCCATCTTCCAGAACCCGGCAAAGAAGGTGTCCGCTCACTATGTGGTGCGCTCCGAGGACGGCCACATCGCCCAGTGCGTGCGCGAACGCAATGTCGCCTGGCACGCCGGCAACTGGAACTACAACACCCGCAGCATCGGCATCGAACACGAAGGGTGGGTGGACCAGCCCGAGTACTTCACCGACGCGATGTACGAGCAGTCCGCGCTGCTGACCTCGGACATCTGCGACACGTACGGCATTCCCAAGGACCGCGACCACATCATCGGGCACGTCGAGGTGCCCGGCACCGACCACACCGATCCGGGCCCGTACTGGGACTGGCCGCGCTATATGGACCTGGTGAACTCCGCCTGACGCACGTCGGCTCATGTTCCGGTGCTTGTCGGCGCGGGCTCGTGGAGCGACGATGGCTGCACCGCATCGCCGTCCCGGGAGGCCGACTTGACCGATCCATGGGTGGCTCTGGAGGCCGGCGCCGATCCCGCGGAGAGGGTGCGGGTGCTGCGCCGCGCCCATGAGAGGTTCACCGAGGCGGGGACCGTCGCACGGCCGGTCCGTTCCGTGGTGGCCGACTCGTGGCGGCGTTCGGCGCGGGCGCGGGTCAGCCCGGAGGGCACGGGCGCGGCGGTGGAACTCACCGACGGGGACCTCGGCTCATATCGGGCGGAACATCCGCTGGCCGGTGTGATGCCGCTGTTCCGCGAGCTGATGGGCACCTTCGCGATGGACGGTGAGCATCTGCTCGCCGTGTGCGACGCGCACGGCAGGCTGCTCTGGGTCGAGGGGCACTCCGCGACCCGGCAGAAGGCCGGGCGGATGAACTTCGTGCCCGGTGCGCGGTGGGCCGAGTCGGCCATGGGGACGAACGCGCCGGGTACGGCGGTGGCCGTGGACCGGCCGGTGCAGGTGTTCGCCGCCGAGCACTTCATCCGGCGGGTCCAGCCGTGGACGTGCGCGGCGGCTCCGGTGCACGATCCGCGCACCGGGCGGCTGCTCGGGGCGGTCGACATCACCGGGGGTGACGGCCTCGCGCATCCGCACAGCCTCGCCTTCGTCCAGGCCGTCGCGCGCGCCGCGGAATCCCAACTGGCGCTGCTCGCACCGCCGCTGGGGACGAACGACTCCGTGGGGCTCACCGCGCTCGGCCGCGATGAGGCCCTGCTCCTGACCGAGGGCCGCAAGGTGCGGCTGAGCCGCAGGCACAGCGAGATCCTCGTCCTGCTCGCCCGCCATCCGGAGGGTCTCACCGGTGACGAGCTGCTGTGCGGGCTGTACGAGGACGAGTCGGTTACGCCGGTGACGCTGCGGGCCGAACTGGCCCGGCTGCGCCGGCTCCTCGGGCCGGATCTGCTGAGGTCCCGCCCGTACCGGCTCGCGGTGCCGGTCGAGTCCGACGTCGATGCGGTCGAGCGTCGGCTCGGCACGGGGGCGGTCACCGCGGCCGCCGCAGCGTACGCGGGGCCGCTGTTGCCCGGCTCGCAGGCGCCTGCCGTGGCCAGGCTTCGGCGCAGGCTCGCCGACCAGCTGCGGGCGGCGCTCATCGCGCGCCGCGACCCCGACCTGCTGTCCGACTGGGCGCACGCACCGTGGGGCGAGGACGACCTGGCGGTGTGGCGCGCGCTGGCGCAGGTGCGGGCGACCCCGCCGGTGCTCGCCCGTCTCGACGAACTGAACGCGGAACTGACGGCCGCCGGGACGTAGCCGAGGCCAGCGGTACGCAACAGAGATACGCGCCAGGGGTACGCAACGTAGATGCAACGTCCGCGCTCCTAGCCTGCGGGCGAGAGCTGCCCAACGGCGGGCAGCCTTCCCCGGGAGGCCAGCCAAGATGACCCGTTACGCAGCGCCCGGCACCGAGGGCGCAGTCGTCTCCTACCAGGCGCGCTACGACCACTTCATCGGCGGTGAGTACGTACCGCCCGCCCGCGGCCAGTATTTCGAGAACCCGAGCCCGGTCAACGGAAAGACCTTCACCGAGGTCGCCCGCGGTACGGCCGAGGACGTGGAACGCGCCCTGGACGCGGCACACGCCGCCGCCCCCGCCTGGGGCCGCGTCTCCGCGACCGAACGCGCGGACGTCCTGCGGAGGATCGCCGACCGCATGGAAGCCAACCTCGAGCGGCTCGCGGTGGCCGAGAGCTGGGAGAACGGCAAGCCGATCCGCGAGACCCTGGCCGCCGACATCCCGCTCGCCATCGACCACTTCCGCTACTTCGCCGGCGTCCTGCGCGCGCAGGAGGGGTCGCTGAGCGAGATCGACGACGACACCGTCGCGTACCACTTCCACGAGCCGCTCGGCGTCGTCGCGCAGATCATCCCGTGGAACTTCCCCATCCTGATGGCGACATGGAAGCTCGCTCCCGCACTCGCCGCGGGCAACGCGGTCGTGCTCAAGCCCGCCGAGCAGACCCCCGCCTCCATCCACTACTGGCTGAGCCTGGTCGCCGACCTGCTCCCGCCGGGCGTCGTCAACATCGTCAACGGCTTCGGCGTCGAGGCGGGCAAGCCCCTGGCGTCCAGCCCGCGCGTCGCGAAGGTCGCCTTCACCGGTGAGACCACGACGGGCCGGCTGATCATGCAGTACGCCTCGGAGAACATCAAGCCGGTGACGCTGGAGCTCGGCGGGAAGTCGCCGAACATCTTCTTCGACGACGTATGGGCGGCCAACGACGAGTTCCGCGACAAGGCGCTCGAGGGCTTCACGATGTTCGCCCTCAACAACGGAGAGGTCTGCACCTGCCCGTCACGCGCGCTCGTCCAGCGCGGTCACTACAGCGAGTTCATGGAAGCCGCGATCGCCCGCACGGAACAGATCGTGGCGGGCCACCCGCTGGACACCGACACGATGATCGGCGCCCAGGCCTCCAACGACCAGCTGGAGAAGATCCTCTCCTACCTGGACATCGGCCAGCAGGAAGGCGCCAAGGTCCTGACGGGCGGTCAGCGCATCACGTACGACGGCGAGTTGGCCGGTGGCTACTACGTCCAGCCGACCATCTTCGAGGGCGACAACCGGATGCGGATCTTCCAGGAGGAGATCTTCGGCCCTGTCGTCTCGGTCGCGTCGTTCAACGACTTCGACGACGCGATCAAGACCGCCAACGACACGCTGTACGGCCTTGGCGCGGGCGTGTGGACCCGCGACATGAACACCGCCTACCGCGCGGGCCGCGCGATCCAGGCCGGCCGGGTCTGGACGAACTGCTACCACGCGTATCCCGCACACGCGGCGTTCGGCGGCTACAAGCAGTCCGGGATCGGGCGCGAGACGCACAAGATGATGCTGGAGCACTATCAGCAGACGAAGAACCTCCTGGTGTCGTACTCGCCGAAGAAGCTCGGCTTCTTCTAAGGGCATGAAAAAAGGCGCCTGACCTGGTCTTTTGCCCGTCAGGCGCCTTCCGCTCGGTCCGCTCGGCGCCGGGACCGGTTTACGCGGTAACTCCTGCCTCCCCACAGCGCATCGGCGCCGAAGTCGTGCTTGTCGTAGTGGAACTGGAGCTGCCAGTAGTCCGTCAGCCGCTTCCACCACAGCCGCTCGACCGCATCCGTCAGGTCCGCGTCGGCCAGGTCGCGCTGCGACCGGTACCCGGTGACGAAGGCGGACACGACAGCGCCCTGGCGCCACAGCACGTTCAAGGGCTGGAAGTCGCCGTGGGTCCAGCCCCACCGCCCGCGGGGAGCCTCGTCCACCGGGCCCTGGTCGGCGTTCTCGGCGATGAGCTTCTTGCGCTGGTGCAATGCGGGCTCCGTCGCCTGGTCGAACGCATCAGGCGCTTCCCATTGCGCGATGCCCCCGAGAAAACGGTCGGCCTCGGCGAGCGCGGCCTTGGGCGCCGTGACCTTGGCCCTGGGCCGTTCGCCCACCGGCCCGAGCGGGACGGCAGGGTTGCCTTCTACCAACGGAAGCAGGCAGTAACTGCGGTCTCCGACGGTCACCAGTGGTTCGGACGCTGGGCTCAGGTGTGGTGCGCACACCGGGAGACCGGCAGCTTCCAGCGCAGAGAGCACCGTGAGACTGCGGAGCAGTTTGTCCACCGGGGTGTTGACGACTTCCTTGAGGGCGAAGGTGCCCTGGTCGGTGGTGATCTTCCAGTTCCGGTTCAGCAAGCCCTCGGCGAGATACCGCACCGAGGGGACCTCGCCGAGCGCGTAGGCGTCCGCCACGGCCGGCAGATTTGTCCGTCGGGGGCAGCTCGCTTCCTTCAACAGTCACGCCACGTGGCTACCGGCCCATCAGAGCCACCGCGGGTTCTTCCGGCGAGGCGGCCTGGGCGCCCACCTTGATCCGCTTCGCCGTCATCGTGCCGTTGTCCGGGACGGTCCAAATCCCGGTCCAAATCCTCGTCCGCCACTCCCGTATCAAGCTCGGCGTTTCGGCCACCAGCGGGTCAAGGGCGGCCGCCGTAACGCAGGGATACGTGCACTCGGCACGCCGCACGCACCGGGTTCTCGGCCCGTCTGAAACACGTGTGTTCGAAAACGGCGCCGGGGTCGTTACTCCGACATCGACAGCCTGTTCGCCAACTCAGCCTAGGAGACATGCAGTTGAACTCTTCTGACGCCGCATGCGAGCACACGGCTCCCCCTTCATCTCGACTCACTGCCAGAGCTGACGCGCCCAAGGAACGGGCCGTGAGCAACTCCGCAGCAGCCGCCCTGATCCAGCGCGAGGACGGCCCGTATGGAGGAGAGAGCCCGCGTGCGTGCTGCGCGCGGGAGGGGCTTGCGGAAGTCGGAGTTCCCGTCCAGGTCAGCCGGCTCCTCGCCGTGCAGTGGCTGCCCGGCCCACTGGACGGGCTCGGCTGCCACCTGTATGTGTTCGCCGGGCGCATCGAGCCCGCTGCGTATGACCACATCACGGTGCCCGCGGGCGAACTGCTCGGGTGGGACTGGTGGCAGCCGACATCAGCCCTCGCCGTCATGGACGAGACGAATGCAGGGTTGCTCACGGCGGCCGTGCGCGCCGCCGCCGATCCCGCGCGAGGGCCGGGCCACCTCGAAGGTACGGAGGAGGTCGGCCGATGAGCCACGACACGAAGGAGACAGCAACGCCACCGCCTCCACCCCCAGCAGAGATCCACTACAGCGGCGAGTACTCCATCAACCCGCTCGGCGACGTGTCCTTCCAGCACATGTGCGCCCGCCTGCCGTCCGTGCTCCGACGCATCTGGCACATGGCATGGAAACTCGACCGCCAGGCCGTTCTCCTCCTCATGGCCTGCCAGGTGATCACAGGTGCGGCTGCCGCGGTCGGGCTCACCGCGACCGCCCGCGCCATGCAGCCGATCCTCTCCGGCGACACCGCATCCGACCGCCTCCACCAGGCCCTGCCCGCCCTCCTCGTCGTTGCCGGGATGGCGGCCCTGGGCCGCCTGTCCAGCGCCCTCTCCTCCTACGCAGACCGCCGGTTGACTCCGCCGCTGACCACGTACGCCGACACCGGGCTCGTCGAGGCCGTGTGCCGGGTCGAAGCCACCGCCTACGCGCAGGACGGGTTCACCGACCGGCAAGAGGCCGCCGAGATGGGCGTCATCCGCACCCACGTGATGGTCAACGACGCCCAGAGGTTCATGTCCGCACTGATCAGGATGATCGCGGCCAGCGGTGTGCTGTCCGCCCTTCACTGGTCGATGCTGCCTCTGCTGTTGCTCGCCGTACTGCCCGCCGGCATCGGTGCGGTCCTGTCCGCGCGCGTGGACTACGAGATGCACTACGCGAATATCTCCGACCGTAACGTGCGCCACATGATGCGCTGGTGGGCCACTACCCCCAAGCACGGCGACGAAGTCCGCGCCAACGGCATGACCGACTATCTCCTGTTCTGGTACCAGTACCTGTCCGATCGCATCGACCGCCGACTCCTCTCTGTCGCACCGCGCACCCTGCGCATTGCCCTCGGCTCCTCCCTCGCCGGCGGCGTCTTCCTCGTCCTGACGTGGGCCGCACTCGCCTGGCTGGCCATCACCGGCCGAGTCGCCGAAGCGGTCGCGGCTACTGCCGTCGTCGCCGTGCAGACCACGCTCGCCGCGCTCGCCCAGGTCGTCGTCAACGGCGCCGCCCTCTTCCACACGAGCCTGTACCTCACCGACATGCAGACCTTCCTCGACGAAGCCGCCAAACGCGCCCCGAACCGTGGCGAGTCGACCATCCAGGCACCAGTGGAGGAGATCCGCCTCGACGACGTCGTCTACCAGTACCCCGGCAAGGATGCGCCCGCCGTCAACGGGGTCTCCCTCACCCTGCGCCGCGGCGAGATCCTCGCCATCGTGGGTGAGAACGGTAGCGGCAAGTCGACACTGCTCCGCCTGATCACCGGCATCTACCTGTCAGACAAGGGAAGCGTCGCGTGGAACGGCACCGACCTGGCCGGCCTCGACCAGAACACCGTCTGGCAGCGGACCGGACTCGTGCCCCAACTCTTCGCTCAGTGGCCCCTACGCATCCGCGAGAACGTGACGCTCGGCCAGCCCCGCACCTTCGACGACGGCCCCGTATGGGACGCGATCGATTCCGTCGGCATGCGCGAAGCAGTGGAGGAACTTCCCGACGGCCTCGACACCCTGCTGGCACGCGAGGTCTTCGGCGGCGCCGAACTGTCCGGCGGCCAGTGGCAGAGGCTGGCCTGCTCCCGCGCGATCTATCGCCGGCCGGACTTGTTGATCCTGGACGAGCCGACCTCGCAGATGGACGCGCGCGGTGAGCACCAGATCTTCGAGGAGATCAAGAGGGTTGCCGGCGATCGGATCACGATCGTCGTCACTCACCAGCTGGAGAACACCAAGATCGCCGACCGGGTGGTGGTGATGGAGCGCGGACGCGTCACTGAGCAGGGTTCGTACGACCAACTAGGCAACGCCGGCGGTCTGTTCGCGGAACTCCTCTCCTTGGCCAAGGACCGGTGAGGCTGCATCGCCGACTTCTGTTGCCCTTCCAAAGCCGCCGCCGGGCAGCGCGTAGGCGCGTTGGAGGTGTACTGCACGGGGCGCAGGGTCCCGGCTGGCACGCCCCGTGCCATGCCAGTTCAGAAAGGTAGGTGTCCCTCGTGTTCAGCACGCAGGACGAATGGAACACCGGCTACGCCGACGGCCGCCGGTACCGCCAACTCGCCGACGATGAGCGGTCACTGCTTGCCCAGCGCCTGCCGGCCCCGGCTCAAGGCCGGGCCCTCGACGTCGGATGCGGCGTCGGGGACCTCGCCGCATACCTGTCCTCGCTCGGCTACTCCGTCGACGCCGTCGACTGGTCCGACAACGCCCTGGCCGAAGCAGCCGCCACCCATACGACAGCCGCCGCCCGATGGATGCACCTGGACATCGAGAACGACGACTGGGCCTCTCTCCACGCCGACGGATACGACGTCATCACTCTCCGGTTCGTATATCCGTTCCTGACCCACCGCGACCGCACCCTGCACGCCCTCGGCCGCCGTCTGCGCCCCGGCGGCGCGCTCGTGGTCATCGCGCCACTCGCCGCGGACACCCCCGCGGAGCGGCGTGACATCGCGCTCGACGAAGACGACCTCACCCACCTGCAGACAGCCTGGCCTACCACCGAGCGCCACGACAGCGAGGGCCTCGCCTTCGTGATCCTGCGCGGCCCGGACACGGCGAGCAGTCTTCCAGCACAGCACTCCACGCACTCCGCACCGCCGCCATCGGCCCGCACGCCCGGCCCGGCGGTGAAGGGCGGGGCTCGAGAGCACCACATGCATCTGCTGCCTCGCCACTACGGCCAAGTGGAGGCAGGTCGAAAGACGATCGAGGTGCGCGTGAGCACCCCCGCGAAGCGGTCAGTCGAAGAGGGCGACACGATCGTCTTCCACGACCGAGACAGCGGCCGGTACCTCGATGTCATCGCACGGCGGATCACGGCGTACACGTCCTTCGACGAGCTGCTCGACGCGCACGATCCCCGCCGCATCGACCCCGACGCCTCACGCGAGGAACTACGCGAAGCTCTCCGCACCGTCTACCCTCCGGCCAAAGAGCAACTGAGCGTTCTGGCCTTTGAGTTCGATCACCGTCACGGACGTGCGGGCCATCCGCTGCCCATGACACCGGCCGCGTACGTGAAGACGGTGCCCCACCACACGGTGTACGGCTGCTTGTACGTCCGCGACGAAGACGATCGGCCCGTTCAGCTGCGCTCGGTGTACGGCAACCGGCTCTGGCAGTTTCCCGGCGGCAACGCCGACGCCGGCGAAGACCCCCTGGAGACGGCGCGTCGAGAGGCGGCCGAGGAGACCGGACTCGAACTCGGCCAGGGCACGCCCCGCCTGCTGCTGACGCACTACCTCCACCCGGGACCCCGCTGGCCGTTGGGCAAGATCGGCTTCATCTTCGACGGCGGGAACATCACCACCGAGCAACTCCGTCAGATCCGCCTCGACCCTGCCGAGCATGACCTGTGGGCCATCCACGATCTCGACGAGTGGCGGCGCCTGATGGGCGACGTACCCTTCGCCCGCCTTGAAGCCGTCGAGCGTGCCCGCACCGGTCACGGTCCGCAGTACCTCGTCACCGGCCCCGCGGCTCAGCGGGTCCGGTAGCGCGCGTAGATCAGTCCGCTGTCGAAGGCACGCTCCTCGACCAGCGCGAGATCGAGGCGCACGCCGTCGGGGAAGAACCGCTTGCCGCCGCCGACCACGCTCGTGGCGTCGTGATCAGCCTCGGCCTTGAGCTTGCGCACCGTGGTGCGCGGTCTCCCAGTAGACCATCAAGATGACCGTGCCCCTGCCATGCCCGGTCGACCGGAAGCTGACGGGGAACCACGGTGGTTGACGGACAACGCACATGAGAACGGCCTCCGATCGATTCACCTGGTCAGGGGCCGTTCATCTGCTGTGGGTGCGGGATTTGAACCCACGGAGACATCGCTGCCACGACGGTTTTCAAGATCGTCGTGCCGTAAGCCTCCGCCGGGGCCGGAGCCCTGCGGCTCTAGTTGGCCAGCCAGTCCGTGAGGGTCACGGGACGGTCGGTGAGCACGCGGAGGTTCCCTCCGTCGGCGGCATCGACGACGTAGGCGCCGCTTGTGCCGGCGGAGTCGTCGACGGCGGTGAAGGCGATCCGGCTGCCGTCGGGGGAGAAGACCGGATTCTGGATGCTGGAGAGGGGCGACGGCCACTGCGGCTCGGTGGCGGCGGCGGTCGCCACGTCCGTGATGCGCAGGCCGTGCCCGGCGGAGTGGACGACGCGCTGCCCGTCGGGGGACCGATCAGCGGCCGTCGACCACGCCTGGTGATCGGTTGTGACGGCGCGGACCTCGCGGGTGGCCAGGTCCAGGGTGTAGACGTCGGAGCCGTACTCCACGCCGTCAGGCGTGTCGTACGAGGTGGCCTTCAGGAAGGCGATGCTCCGGCCGTCCGGCGAGAACGTGCCGCGGCTGCCGGAGGTGAGCACCTCGGCACCGGTGCCGTCCGTGGCGATCCACTCCAGGCCGCGTGGGCTGTCGTAGACGATCCGCTTACCGCTCGGAGACCAGTCAGGGTGTCCGACGTACGGCGCGGTGGCGTCTTCGGGCTGGACGCCCTCGGCCAGGACGCGCCGGTCGCTGCCGTCGGCGTCGGCGATCACCAGGTCGCGGGCGTACATGCACCCTTCGGTCTGCGGTATGCACGTATCCCGGCGTTGGATGTACGCCACCCGGGGGCCCTTGGCCGCGAGGACCCCGTCTTCCGCGGCCTGGGCGAACGTGGTGGTGACGGAGCCGGTCGCCGGGTCCAGCGCGACGGTGGCGGGGGACCCCGCGGAGTAGTCCGTGGCGGTGATCCGGCCCGCCCCTACCGTTCCCTCCGCGCCGGCGGTCCCCGCCAGCGACAGGCTCGTCGTAACCGCGAGCCCGACTGTCAACGCAGCGTGTGTGAAGCGCACATGCGCTCCTTCCCTGCATCTGCGGACCGGCCATACCGGCCCTGCTGAACACAGCGCATGTCGATCAAGAAACGTCACCCCACAGATATCGACGCTGTACCGCAGACAACCGGGCGCTTCACACACCATCCGGACCACGTCTCGACAGGTAACGCACCATCTGAGGCACGGTGTTCACAGAGCGAACAAGGTCAGGATCTGACGCCGATGTTCCTCGCCCCCCGAGCAGGATTACCGGGATCGGACCGGCCCGTATGCGCCGGACGACCAGCCTGCGTGCCCGCAGGAGGCATTCTGAGTGATCACGTCGGCAGCTGCTGGGCCGCGTGGTGGTCGTGCGTCGGGATGATCGCGACTCGGTCCTTGACGGCGTACAGGCGGTGCAGCGTCCGGAAGGTCTCGTCGCGGTCTTCGTCGGCGAGCTCACCGGGGTAGCCGGCCTTTTGACGGATGAGGTCGATTTGGTCGGTGTGCCAGGCGGCGTCGCCGGCGAGCAGCACCCAGCCCGTTGCCGTGTGCGCCAGAACTCCGACGCTGCCAGGGGTGTGTCCGGCGAGGTCGACGAGCACGACGGAGCCATCGCCGAAGAGGTCATGGCTGGCGGCAAACGTGAGGATCGGCGGGCCGTCCAGTTCGTACTGGACGATGCCGCGGCCGCGCAGGGCCTCGCGGACGCCACCCACGGGTGCGACAGGGCCTGGCATGACCCAGTTGTGTTCGCGGCGGTGCAGATGTACCGGCAGTTCGGGGAGATCGAGCAGCCCGCTCACGTGGTCCCAGTGCGCGTGCGTCGGCAGCGCGAAATCCAGGTCGGAGCTCGGCCGCTCACGCAGCGCGGTAACGGTGGCGACGGTGTCGGCCGGGGGACGCACCGCGACCCGCAGGAATGCCGGCAGCTCGGCAATGGCGCGGCTGCGGGCATCCAGGCAGACACTCGGATCCACGATGAACGTCGCTTCCGGGTGGGTGATCACGAACGACAGCAGCGCATTCATGATGCGCCGTGGCTGCCGCCGCCCCTCCACGACCATCGCGGTGGGCACCGGCCGTGGCACCTGTCGCAGTGCGGACACGGTGACCGATACCGCCGTGTCCGGCAACCCCGCGTCGGTCAAGCCGCGTAGAAACCGCTGGTCGGGGCGTCGGGGACGGACAAGACCCGTTGCCAGGCTTGCGACCGCGCCGCAGCACGCGGCCAGCGTCGGTGATCTCACAGCTTCAGACATGGCGATGTTGCCCCTCTCTCGATCGGCTGGCGCCTTCGATGACCGGACGGTATAACTTCAGGCCGACCTGAAGTAAAGGAGTGTGATGTCCGCACCGGAAATGAAGATCGGCGATGCGGCCGCCCTGCTCGGGGTGGCCACCCATGTCCTCCGGCACTGGGAAGACATCGGACTGCTCAGCCCGCGCCGGCTGCCCTCCGGGCATCGCGTCTACGACGACCAGATCATCGGCCAGGCCCGGCTCATCCAAATCGGCCGGCGGGCCGGGCTGTCACTTGCCGAAATCGGCGAACTTGCCACGGGGGAACGGGGCGACCGCATCGGCCTGGTCAACGCGAAGCGCACCCGGATCGCCGAACACATCGCGAACCTCGAACTGGCTGACCGGTTCCTGGCCCACCTGGTGCGCTGCGTGCACCCGGTCATCTCCGACTGTCCGGAGTGCTCCTCCCTTGCGGAGCGGGGCGCGCGGTCAGCGGAGCGGGGCGCGCGGTCAGCGGTCACCCGGTGATTCAGCGTGAGAACGTGTGCAGCTCGGCCGTGATGAACGCGTGCTTCTTCGCGTCCGCCGCGTTGTCTCCTGGACGTGCGCCGTGGTGTTCCACGCCTCCATGACGACCGCAGAACCCTGTGCGTATCCAGCCCTCCACGGTGGTGCGTGTACGAGATCACAAGAGGTCAGGGATGGGTCCTCATCGCCGCCGAGTCCTGTCCGCACGGCTCTGTCTGACCCCCGCCTCGAGTAGCGGTCTAGCATGAAAGCAACGCTTTTCTCCGGGCCCGGGCCCGGGCCGCAGCGGCAGGGAGGCCGTTATGGCGTTCGACACGACTGGTTTCGAGCAGGCCGACAGCTCCCGCTACATACCGATCTCCGAGCACGGCCTGATCGGCGATCTTCGTACGACCGCCCTGGTCGGTACGGACGGGACCATCGACTGGTACTGCTGCCCGCGCTTCGACGCGCCCAGCGTGTTCGGGTCCATCCTCGACGCCGACCGGGGCGGGTCGTTCGAGCTGGCCGCCGAGGTCCCGACACGCACCAGGCAGTTCTACTTCCCCGACACGAACGTGCTGATCACGCGGTTCTTCGCCGCGGACGGGGTAGCGGAGATACAGGACTTCATGCCCGTGGTCGACGAGTCGCGGGAGGCGGCCCGGCACCGGCTGATCCGGCGGGTGATCTGCGTCCGCGGAACCCTCCCCTTCAAGGCGCGGGTCGCCCCGCGATTCGGCTACGGCGCCGAAGCGCACACCACGCACCTTGAAGGCCACACGGCGGTGTTCCGCTCACCGTCACTGACGCTCGCGCTGACCGCCACCGCACCCCTGGAAAGCGACGGCCTGGACGTGTGGTCGCACTTCAAGCTCCTCGAGGGCGAGTCCAACGTGTTCGCCCTCGACCAGATCGGCGACGACGTCCCGGCCCGGTCGTGCCCGCGCGCCGAGGCGCAGGAGCAGGCCGAGGCGACCGTCCGGTTCTGGCGCCACTGGCTGGCCGGTTCGCGCTACCACGGGAGGTGGCGGGAGATGGTGAACCGCTCCGCGCTGGTGCTGAAGCTGCTCACCTACGCGCCGACCGGTGCGATCGTCGCCGCACCGACCACCAGCCTGCCCGAGCAGATCGGCGGCGAGCGCAACTGGGACTACCGCTATGTCTGGGTCCGCGACGCCGCCTTCTGCGTCTACGCGATGCTGCGCCTGGGGTTCACCTCGGAGGCCGAGGCGTTCATGGGGTTCATCTCCGAGCGGGGCATCCTGCGGGGCACGGGGGAGAGCGGTCCGTTGCAGATCATGTACGGCATCGACGGGCGCAGCGAGCTGCCCGAGTACGAGCTGCCGCACCTGGAGGGCTACCGCGGCTCCGCACCGGTCCGGGTGGGCAACGCCGCCACCGGCCAGCTCCAGCTGGACATCTACGGTGCGCTGATCGACTCGATCTACCTCTACGACAAGTGGGGGCAGCCGATCAGCAGTGACCGCTGGGACGAGGTCGGTGCCGTGGTGGACTGGCTGTGCGAGCACTGGGACCAGCCCGACGAGGGGGTGTGGGAGACGAGGGCGGGCCGGCGGAACTTCGTGTACTCGCGGCTGATGTGCTGGGTGGCGCTGGAGCGCGCGATGCGCATGGCGAACCACCGCGGTCTGCCGGCGGACCTGCCCCGCTGGCGGGAGTCCCGGGACGCGATCTACCGGCAAATCATGCGGCGCGGCTGGTCGGCCGAGCGAGGGGCGTTCGTCCAGGGGCTGGACGACAACGTGCTGGACGCCTCGCTGCTGATGATGCCGATGGCCAAGTTCGTCTCGCCCACCGACCCCAAGTGGCTCTCCACCCTGGACGCGCTCACCACGGACCTGGTCTCCGACTCGCTGGTGTACCGCTACGACCCGACCGCCAGCCCGGACGGCCTGCACGGCCCCGAGGGCACCTTCTCGATCTGCTCCTTCTGGTACGTGGAGGCGCTGGCCCGCGCAGGCCGGCTGGAGGAGGCCAGGCTCGCCTTCGAGAAGATGCTCACCTACGCCAACCACCTCGGTCTGTTCGCAGAGGAGATCGGCCCGACCGGAGAACAGCTGGGCAACTTCCCCCAGGCATTCACCCACCTCTCGCTGATCAGCGCCGCTTTCAACCTCGACCGCGCGCTGGGCTGACGCAGCATCACCGCCGGGACGGCGGTGTGATGGAGACCGCGCTCCGCGCGATCTCTGTCGAGCCCACCATCGCCTCGCAGCCCACGAGCATCGGCGGCCGTCGTCCGCTGCAGGCACAACGAGCCCTCGTCGTCCACCTTCACGGCGACCGTCTCAACCCCACCAGCATGCGCAACACCCCCGAGGAACTCGCCAGTTACGCCCCTGAGGCCGACCCGACCCCCGTGTCCCAACTCGCCTCCGACCTCCTCAAACAACGCGGAGCCACCTACGTGCAGGCCGCCAGGTCAGAGCACACATACGCACGCCCGGACCCAGCCTTCTGCAACAAGGGTTAGGACCCGGGTTCGGCGACGTCGCACGGGTCGGGGGTGACGTCGCAGGGGGCAGTGGCCAAGTCCATGTCCCGGACGTCGCAGGCGATCCGGCTGAGCAGGGTCCGGAACGCTTGGCGCTCATTCGAATCGAGCGTCTCAAGGAGCCGGTCTTCGGCTTCCCGTACCTGCCGCCGCAGGTCCTGGAGGGTGTTGACGCCCCGGGCGGTGGCGACGATCTTGCGCTGGCGCCGATCGGCGGGGTTGAGCCGGCGCTCGACCAAGCCGGCCGCGACGAGGTCGTCGATCAGGTACGTCATCACCGTGCGGTCGATCCCCAGGTAGGTGGCCAGGGCGACCTGATTTTGCTGGTCACCTCGGGTGACGACGGCGAGCGTCTGGTAGCCGCGGGCGCCCTGCGGAACGTCAGCGAGGGCCGACGCGACGACGGTCCGGTACGCGCGCGTCAGGACGAGGAGGGAGAAACCGAAGTCCCCCGCGCCGTCCACACCGTCGGCGACCGGCGTGATCGGTGTCTCGGCACTCATAACAGGAATGATACCCGCCTATTCATTGTTGGACAGATCATCTGCACGGCATGCGATCTATCAGGCAACGCACTTCAGCGACGAAGCGCCGCAGATGAGAAGGCAACCGTCATGCTCAAGATCGGAATCATCCTCGGCAGCACCCGCCCCAACCGCAACGGCGAACAGGTCGCCCGCTGGGTGCTCGACATCGCATCACGCCGCACCGACGCCGAGTTCGAACTCCTCGACCTCCGCGACCACCCGCTGCCGCACCTCGACGAGCCCATGCCGCCGTCGCTCGGCCAGTACCAGAACGAGCACACCCGGCAGTGGGCGGACAAGATCGCATCGTTCGACGGGTTCGTCATCGTGACACCCGAGTACAACCACGGCATCCCGGGCGTGCTGAAGAACGCCCTCGACTTCCTCTACGCCGAATGGAACAACAAGGCGGTCGGCTTCGTGTCCTACGGCGGGGTCGGCGGCGTCCGGGCCGTCGAGCACCTACGCGCCGTCGCCGCCGAGCTCCAGATGGCCGACGTACGCCAGCAGGTCGCACTGTCGATGATCACCGAATTCGAGAACTTCAGCGTCTTCAAGCCCGGCGAGTACAACCTGCCCGCCCTGGACACGATGCTCGACCAAGTCATCGCCTGGAGCGCCGCGCTCGCACCGCTGCGCATGGCCTCGGCCGCCGCAGCCTGAGCCGCCCGCCGGGCTCTGTTCACCCCTGTGCGACGTACGAGAAGTCCCGCCATGTCCTACTGAGCCGAGACGCCCCATGGCACCGAGAAGGCACCTGTCCGTGGAAGGGATCACAGTGGGGAAGGGATCACAGTGGCCCGCCTCCCGGCAGGAAGTCGCCGGCCGAAGCGAGATCCTCCGTCAGCACCGAACAGCGAGAGAGCCTCGAGGCAATCGTGCGGCAGTCGGCCTTCCCCGCCGCCAGCGGCGTCGATGAGCAGCGGCGTTCGCGTCACCGCCTGGCGCAAGGCAGAGCCCGCTCTTGTCCCTACAGCTCGTCCTCCCAGCGCATGACCCGGATCGTGAACGACAGGAGTTCGACATGAGCGAAGCAGTGGACCGGAACGCGAAGACCATCGCAGAGTTCCGAGCGAACGAGGGCAGGGTCGGCGGGGTCTTCGAGGGCGCTCCGCTGGTCCTCGTCCATCACCGCGGCCGCAAGAGCGGGCAGGAGCACGTCAGCCCGATGATGTACCTCCCGCACGACACCGCGCCGGACATCGTCTACGTCTTCGCAACCAAGGGCGGAGCACCCACCAACCCGGATTGGTACCGCAACCTGACCGCCGCCGGTGAGGGCACCATCGAACGCGGCACCGCGACCTACCAGGTGACCGTCCGCGAACTGACCGGCGCCGAACGCGACCGCATCTACGCCGAGCAAGCGCGGCGTTACCCCGGCTTCGCCGAGTACGAGCGCAAGACTGCCGGGATCCGCATCATTCCCGTGCTCGAACTCCGGCGGGCGTAGCCCACACCCCTGTCAGCTTCAGCGAGTCGAAGGAGAGACATCATGCCCAGGCGGTCAGGTACGCCGAGTTCGGCGGGATCGACCTGTTGCGGGTCGACGAGGTGGAACGCCCGGTGCCCGGGGACGGACAGGTCCTCGTACGCGTGAAAGCGGCCGGCATCAACCCCAGTGAGGCGGTCATCCGCACGGGGGCGTTGGCGGATATGTTCCCGTCGACGTTCCCGTCCGGGCAGGGCAGCGACCTCGCCGGGGTCATCGAGGAGGTCGGCACCGGGCTTGCCGGGTTCTCGCCCGGCGCCGAGGTGATCGGATTCACCCAGAAGCGGGCCTCCCAGGCCGAACTGGTCCTGGTCGAGGCCGGTGACCTCACACGCAAGCTGGAGAAGGTCTCATGGGAGGTGGCCGGCAGCCTGTACGTCGTCGGAGCAACCGCATGGGGGCGGTACACGCCGTCCAGCCCGAGGAGGGCGAGACCGTCGTCATCTCCGGAGCCGCGGGGGGCGTCGGCTCGCTCGCCGTCCAGCTCGCGCGCCGTACCGGGGCCACATGCTCGCACTCGCCGCCGAACGGACCTGGGGCGCAAACCTGTTGGGCATGCCGGTCGAACACACCCGCAACGCCAGAGCAGCTCGGACCCACCGCGCTGCTGGCCGTCACCCAGCTGTGCGTGCTGGGTCCGGACCGCTCGCACACCGCCGCGCCGGCTCGCACCACAGCAGCGGCTGCCCTGCCCAACCGCCGCGCTCTGCTGCGCGACCTGGGGTACGAGGACGTGGACTCGCTCGGCGCCCAGATCGTCGACGCGATCGTGGCCCACGGCACCGCCGAGGACATCGCCCACCGCGTCCATGAGCAGCTTGACGCCGGGGCCGACCACGTCAGCCTCCACCTCCTCACGACCACACCCCACACCCCGCCCACAGAGCAATGGCGTGAGCTCGCAGCACCCTTGCGTTCGACGAGCACAGGAACGAAATCGCGGACGGGCCGGTTACTGAAACCGGCATGAGCCGCGGCTACAGCGGCTTCGATCTCTTCAGACGTACGCGACGTGCCATAGGTGTGCGCGAGGCGTTCGACGACCCCCTGGATGGCCTCTTCCTCCCGCGTGTCGATCGCCACAATTCCCCCTGCCCTGGGTGAAGTTGCTTCATCCTTGGTGTGCATTCTCGCGCGGAAGCACCGCGCCGCGATGCTCGTTGCACCCCACCGGCAGCCCGTCGGCCGGAACTGGCCACGCGTGGTGAGCCAGGAGGGCCATACTCACCAAGGTCATGAGCAGACCAGTTGAAGGTCTCGACTGCGGTCCGGCTGGCGCCAGGCTCGCCTTGGGTGGAAATGGACGATCTCACCCCGGTCCGAGTAAAGAGCCCGACCGGTGCCGCATCGGGGCGGGGCCTCGGAAAGGTCCGGCCAACTCGCCCATTGCCATGTGCGCCTCGGCGCGGCGACCTCGCCCGGTGACATGCCGTGCAGGTAGTCCGCCTCGATCAGACTGACCCCGCCGAGCTCCCCCGCCTCAACCGCCCGCGTCGCCTTCAAACGGGTCCGAGGAACCAGCCCGCGCGCCCGGCGCGAAGATGGCGCGGCGACCACCAGCGCCCGTACGCCTCAAACCCCCGAGACCCCAAACCCCTGACACCTCAAGCCCCATCCCCCGCCACCGCCGTCCGCTCGTCGAACAGGACCCGCACCGCGACCTCGCGGTAGTGGCGTACGTGTCGCAGGGCACGGTCGGCGGCCAGGTCGATGTCCCGGGCCGCGATGGCTTCGTAGAGGGCCTGGTGTTCCTCCCACACCGTGGCCGGGTCGTCGACCTGCTGGAAGAGCCAGCGCATCCGGCCTTCCAGGGGTTGCAGGGTGTCGGCGAGGATGGCGTTGCCGGCGATCTCCACGATGTGGTGGTGGAAGGACGTGTTGGCGCGGGAGATGCGATCGGGCCTGCCGGTCCGGGTCGCCTTCTCGGCACTGTCCAACAAGCGCCGCAGGGCATCGAGTTGGGGCTTCTCCGCGCGTTCCGTGGCCCGGCGCACGGCCAGCACCTCCAGCGCTTCGCGGAGGTCGAAGAGGTCCAGTACGTCCTGGAACGAGAGCTGCTTGACCACGATCTTGCGGGGCGAGGCGGCCTCCAGGAAGCCCTCGCTGAGCAGGACGCGGATCGCCTCGCGGACCGGGATGCGCGAGACGTTGAACTCCTCGGCGACATCCCGTTCCAACAGCCGGTCACCCGGGCGTAGTTGCCCGGAGATGATCCGGTCGCGGATGCCCTCGCAGACCTGGTCACGGAGCCAGCCGCCCGTCTCTCCGGAGCCTGTCTGTGCCATGTTCCCTCCCCGTCAATTCCACTTACGGTATACCAACGCCTTGACGCGAGGCAGCCGCATCCGCATTCTTTGGTATGCCATAGCGCCGAACGCGCAGGCCACTCGCTTGTCCATCTGTCCGCCGGGCCGCCACCGCGGCCTTGCGCAGCATGCCCTTCCGCAGCTCGTCCCCCTGCCGAACAAAGGGTCTGACATGTCGCCGACCAACCCGGCCAGCGTCTCCGACGCGGCCACCGATCCCCCCAGAACCACCGAGGCCGCTCCCACCCGCACCCGCTGGAAGGTGTTCCTGCTCCTGCTCGGCGTGGTCGCGCTCAACTACATCGACCGCGGCTCCGTCTCCGTCGCGCTGCCGCTGATCACCGAGGATCTGAACCTGTCCAAGGAGGTCACCGGCTTTGTCCTCAGCGCGTTCTTCTGGACGTACGCGCTGATGCAGATCCCCAGCGGGTGGCTCATCGACCGGTTCGGGCCGCGCCGGATGGCCGGCGGCGCCTGTATCGGCTGGGGCGTCGCGACCGGACTCACCGCGGGAGCCACGGGTGTCGGTTCGCTGCTCGCGGCGCGGCTCGCGCTCGGCACGGTCGAGGCGCCGGTGATGCCGGCCGGTGGCAAGCTCAACGCGAACTGGCTGCCGGCGAAGGAACGGGGGCGCGGCGCGGTCCTGATGGACGGCGGTGCCCCGCTCGGCTCGGCGCTCGGCGGCGTCGCCATCTCCGGGCTCATCGCCTGGACCGGGAGCTGGCGGATCAGCTTCATCGTGGCCGGTGCGGTGACCGTTGCCGTCGGCGTCTTCGCCCTGCGGTTCCTGCGTGACACACCGCGCGAGCACCCGGGTGTCAATGACGCGGAGGCCACGCACATCGAGCAGGCGCACGCGGCCGAGGATGCCGAGGTGCCCGGCGGGGACCGGCCCGCCAAGCTCCGCTCGTACCTCCGGTACCGCTCGTTCTGGGGCATGTGCCTGGGCTGGATGGGCTTCAACGGTGTCTTCTACGGCCTGCTCACCTGGGGCCCGTTGTACCTCTCGGAGACCAAGGGCTTCGACATCAAGTCGATCGGCTGGTCCACGCTCGTCATCTTCGGTGCCGGGTTCGTCGGTGAGCTGATCGGCGGCTGGCTCGCCGACCACTGGCGGGCCCGGGGCGCCGGTGCCAACAAGGTGCTGCGAACCATGATGGGGATCGCGGGTGCGGCCGTGATGGCGGGTCTGCTGGGTGTGGTCCTGGTGCCGGACGCGATGACCGCGGTCGCCCTGCTCTCCGGCGTCCTGTTCTTCCTGCGGTGGGCGGGCCTGTTCTGGGCGTTGCCGTCCACGCTCGGCGGCCGGGCCAACGCCGGCGTCGTCGGCGCCGCCATGAACCTGTCCGGGAACATCGCCGGGATCGTCACGCCCATCGCGGTCGGATTCATCGTCGGCGGCACCGGTTCGTACACCTGGGCGCTGCTCTACTTCGTCGGCGCGGGTGCCCTGTTCACCGTTTCGTCCCTGGTCATCGACTATTCGAGGAGGCTCGTCGTCCGATGAGCGATCACCGTCCGCTGAGCGATCACCGACCGCTGCGCGTGGGGATGCTCACGCCGTCGTCCAACACCTGTCTGGAGCCCGTCACGTACGGGTTGCTCCGGGGCGCGGCCGGATCGGTCACCGCGCATTTCGCTCGGGTGCCGGTCACCCGGATCGGCCTGGACGCGGGCAGCGACGCCCAGTTCGACCGGGAGCCGATGCTGGCGGCGGCCCGGCAGCTCGCCGACGCCAAGGTCGACGTACTCGTCTGGAACGGCACCTCGGGCTCCTGGCTCGGCGTGGAGCGTGACCGGGAGCTGGCCGCGGCGCTGACCGAGGCGACCGGCATCCCGGCGACGACGTCCACGCTCGCGCTGCTCGACGCCTGCGCCGCGTACGGGGTGCGACGGCTCGGGCTCGCGCTGCCGTACACCCGCGATGTCGGCGAGGCGATCGTGGCGACGTACGCGAAGGAAGGTCTGGAGTGTGTGCTCGCCGAGCCGTTCGGCGAGGACGACAACGAGGCGTTCGCGCGGATCCCGGCCGCGGACGTGGCCCGCCAGATCGAGGCTGCCGCGACGGACGGGGCACAGGCCGTCGCCGTCGTATGCACCAATGTGTACGGTGCGTTCGAGGCCGAGCGGCTCGAACAGGCCCTGGACATCCCGGTGTTCGACTCCGTGACGGCCACGCTGTGGCGGGCGCTCGATCTGTCGGGTGCCGCTCCCTCGCGGGACAGGTACGGCACGCTGTTGCGTGACGGCAGCCTGCGCGCGCACATCCAGTCCGTGCTCGCCGATGTGCTCGAGGCGACCGGCGCGGACCGTACGACGTTCCGCGTCGACCTGCCCGCGCACGGCCTGCACGTCGATCTGACCGCGGGCGAGGCGCTGCGCGAGGGCGTGCGGTCGATCCGCAGGGACGCCTCGCTCGACCAGCGCCGCCTGAACACCGTCGAGTGGCTGGAGGCAGAGCGCCGGCCCCTGGTCCAGCCCCACTTCCACGCCGCCCCGCACCCGCCGCAGGCGCTGATGGACGTGTACGGCGTGCAGGCCCAGATGCTGTCGCCCGTGGTGACAGGCGGCGCGCTCACGGGGTGGATCTCGGTGCACAGCATGCGGGAGCGCGAGTGGACGGCCGCGGACCAGTGGGCGCTGTCCGTCGCGACGGCAGACCTCACGGCCCGCATCTCGCGGCCCTAGACCTAGATCCCCCTAGAGCCCTCTCGAGCCCCCCTTTCAACTCCCGTCCCTCCTCTTCTTTCTTCAAGGAGCACTTCACTCATGCCCAAAGACATTCAGATAGCACTCGGTGTCGATGTGGACGCGGTCGCCGGCTGGCTCGGCAGTTACGGCGGAGAGGACTCCCCCAACGACATCCAGCGCGGTGTCTTCGCGGGCGAGATCGGCACCCCGCGCCTGCTCAAGCTGTTCGAGCGGTACGGGATCCGTACGAGCTGGTTCATTCCCGGCCACTCCATCGAGACGTTCCCCGAGCAGACCAGCATGGTCGTCGAGGCGGGCCACGAGGTCGGCGCGCACGGCTACTCGCACGAGAACCCGATCGCGATGACGCCGCAGCAGGAGGAGGACGTACTCGCCAAGTCGGTAGAGCTGATCGAGGAGTTCACCGGCCGCAAGCCCAAGGGGTACGTCGCCCCGTGGTGGGAGATGTCGGAGTCGACGGCGGCACTGCTGCACAAGTACGGCTTCTCCTACGACCACTCGCAGAACTACCGGGACTTCACCCCGTTCTACGCCCGCGTCGGCGACTCCTGGACAAAGATCGACTACTCGGCCGAAGCCAAGGACTGGATGAAGCCGCTGATCCACGGCAACGAAGTGGACCTGGTGGAGTTCTGCGGCAACTGGTACGTCGACGACCTGCCGCCCATGATGTTCAACAAGCACAGCCACAACAGCCACGGCTATGTCTCGCCGCGCGCCCTCGAACAGGACTGGAAGGACCAATTCGACTGGGTGCACAGGGAGTTGGACTACGCCGTCATCCCGGTGACGCTGCACCCGGACGTGTCGGGGCGCCCCCAGGTGCTGCTGATGCTGGAGCGCTTCATCGAGTACGTCTCCGGGCACGAGGGCGTATCGTTCGTAACCCTGGAGGACGCGGCCGACGACTTCCGTCGACGCTTCCCCTTCGATGGCCCCGAGCGCCCTGCCGATATGCGGTGACCCAGGCCGGCCGGCGCGCCGCATGAAGGAGATGGCGTGATCACCCGCGGGCGATCACGCCATCGCTTTGCGGGCGCGGGTATTCAGCGAGGGCCTCAGCGGGCCGGGTGTCGCGCTCGTCTTCGGCGTACAGGGTGGAGCCGAAGTTGTCGTCGATCTCGATGGACGCGGCGGCAGGCGGGCGTCCACGCGTTCGAGCGGTTGATCGGCGAGCTCACCGGCGACGAGGTCGAGGCGCTGGTGGCGGCCCTTCCGGCGCTGAAGCATCTGGCAGAGATCGAAAGCCAGGACCGCGAAGGGCCGAAGCAGTGACCGGGCAGCCGGTCGGCGGGGTCGCGGTGAAGGCGTTCCCGGTGGCGCGTCCCGAGGCGCGGCTGCTGGTCCCCGCCCTGATGTTCATCGCTCTGGTCGTGGCGGCGGTCGCCAGCCTCGGGACGCCGCTCATCACCAGCGTGGCGACCTCGTTCCACGTCTCGCTCGGCAGCGCGCAGTGGACGCTGACCGTCGCGCTGCTCAGCGGCGCCGTCGCCACGCCGGTCCTGGGCCGGCTCGGAGCCGGCCCGCACCGGCGGGCCACGATCCTCGCCACGCTGGCGGTCGTCGTCGCCGGCAGCGCGCTCACCGTGCTGCCGCTGCCGTTCGCGTGGCTGCTGGCCGGCAGGGCGGCCCAGGGCGTCGGGCTCGGGCTGACGGCGCTGATGATGGGCGTGGCCCGGGACCACCTCCCCGAGGAGCGCGGCGCGGCCGTGATCGCCCTGATCTCGGTGGTCTCGATCATCGGGGCCGGCGTCGGCTACCCGCTGGCCGCACTGCTCGCCGAGCTCGGCGGGGTACGGGCCGCCTACGGCCTCGGCCTGGTCGTCACCGCCGCCGCCCTCCTGACCGCGTGGCGCTCCATGCCCGAAGCCCCCGAAGGCCGCTCCGCCCACGTGGACGTGGCAGGCGCGGTCGTCCTGGCCGCTGCGCTGCTCCTGGTGCTGTTCCTCGCCGGCGAACGGAATCTGTGGAGCCGGCACCTCGCCGTGGCGGCGGGCCTCGCCGTCGTCGCGGTGGTGCTGCTCTGCGTCTGGGCCGTCATCGAGCTGCGCGGCACGACGCCCCTGGTCGATGTGCGGGCGGTGCGGCACCCGGCGGTCGCCGGGGCGAACCTCGCCATGTTCGTCGGCGGGATCGGCATGTACCTCCTGCTCACGCTCATCACCCGGTACGCGCAGACGCCGCACGGCGCCGGCTACGGCTTCGGGCTGACGACCTTCGTCGCCGGGCTGGTCCTCATCCCGTTCTCGGTGCTGGGGTTCGTCGCCGGCAAGCTCACGCCGCGGGTCCGGACGCGGATCGCCGACCCCCTGCTCCTGGCCGGCAGCGCCGTCGTGGTCGGCGGCGGGTTCGCCCTGTTCGCGGCGGCCCGGTCGGACCTGGCCGAACTGTTCGCGGCGATGGGCGTGCTCGGCTTCGGCGTCGGCGGCTTCTCGGCCGCGATGCCCGGCGTCATCCTGGCCGTCACCCCCAAGAGCGAGACGTCGAGCGCCATGAGCTTCAACTACGTCGTCCGCAGCGTCGGATACTCCCTGGGCAGCGCCATCGGCGGCCTGATCCTCGCCGCGGGCACCGGCCCCGGCCACCTCTTCCCCGACGACAGCGCCTACACCACCGCGGCGCTGGTCGGCATCGGCGCCATGGCGATCACGACGCTGACGAGCCTCGCTCTCGCCCGCCGACGCTCGTCCGAGACCAACCCGTACGTCAGATGCACTCATCCCAACACTGGAGATTCCATGCCCAAGGGCTACTGGGTCAGCGTCTACCGCACCATTTCAGACCCCGAGAAGCTGGCTGCTTACAACAAGCTGGCCGCTCCGGCCGTCCAGGCCGGGGGCGGTCGAACCTTCGTCCGTGGCGGTCGGGTCGTGGCGCATGACGCCGGAATCGCCGAGCGCACCGTCCTGGTCGAGTTCGACAGCTTCGAGCAGGCCGTCGCGGCGCACGAGAGTGCGGCCTACCAGGAGGCGCTGGTCGCCCTCTCCGACGGCGTCGAGCGCGACTTCCGCATCGTCGAAGGCATCGACTGACCGAGGTCCAGTCGGATCTTCACCGAAGATCCACCAGCTTGGTTTTCGCTGGTGCGGCTGCTGGTGTGGCGGGGTTCGTGGGTGCGCGTGCTGGTCGTGGGCGGCTGTCTTCGGTCTTGATCGTCTGTCAGCGGTCGAGTTCGAGGTTCGTCAGGACGAGCAGGGTGCGGAGCAGGTCGGTGGCGCGGGCGGGGCTCGTGCGGAGTTTGGTGAGGATGCGCCAGGTCTTCAGGTGCGCGAAGCCGTGCTCGACGGGGGCGCGGCCGGCGGCGATGATCCGGGTGGCGGTCTTCTGGCCGGTGGTGAGCTTGCGGGCGCGGGTGGCCTTGTAGCCGGTGGCGACGACTTGGTTGTCGCAGTCCTTGTCGAGGCCGAGGAAGCCCAGGTCGGCCAGGGCGCCGAGGCCGGCGGCTTTCAGGTGCTCGACGATGTGGTCGTGGCGGGCGGCTGTGATGTCGTGGGTGCGCCCGGGCCTCGGTCCGGGCATCGAGGTGCCGGTGCTGATCGGGCTCGTCCATGTCGCCCTTGCCGCACGCCGCTTCTTCTCTCAAACCGCCCCGGTGACCGGCCAGTCGGCTGCCCTCGAAGAAGGAACCGCTCGTGTGTGAAACCGTCTCCGGCAAGCCGTCCGTGCTGTTCGTGTGCGTGCACAACGCCGGACGCTCCCAGATGGCCGCCGCCTTCCTCACGCACCTGTCCGCCGGCCGGGTGGAGGTCCGTTCGGCCGGGTCCGCCCCGGCCGAGACCGTGAACCCGGCGGTCATCAAGGCGATGGCCGAGGCCGGGATCGATCTGTCCGCCGAGGTGCCCAAGGTGCTGACCATCGAGGCGGTCCAGGCGTCCGACGTGGTGATCACGATGGGGTGCGGGGATGCCTGCCCGGTCTTCCCGGGCAAGCAGTATCGGGACTGGAAGCTCGACGACCCGGCTGGTCAGGGCGTCCAGGCGGTCCGCTCGATCCGGGACGAGATCGAGGCGCGCGTCCGCACTCTGCTCGCCGATCTCCTTCCCGTGCAGTGACGCCTCGCCGGTACGTCAGCTGCAGGAGCCGATGCTCTGGCCGCCGCGGGGAACAGCAGCGAGGCGGGCCCCAGTTGGCGTGCCGCTAGCGGCCTGAGGACTGCGCTGCCGGATGATCTCTTCGTGCTGGGACGGCGATGCGGGACAGCGCGAGGATCTCGAACTCGCTCAGTTTCTCGATCGCCTCGCTCTGACGAGCCGCACGTTCCCGCAGGGCGTCGATCTCGGCTTTCAGACGGGCGATCTGGGCATCCCGGGGGTCCGGGATGATGCCCGCCTCGTGCAGTGCCGTCAGGCGGCGTACGAAGTCCTCGGCAAGATGCCGGTACGGGCCCTCCCGCACAGTGCCGTTGGGGTTCTTCTTCGAGTAGAACCCGGTGCGGTTGATCCCGGCCTCCGCGGCCAGCGTCTTGAGGTCGCAGCGTCCGCCGGGCGGAAGCGCGCCGCGCAGGAGGCGGTCCATGGCGGCCCGGATCGCTTCCTCGTTGCGCCGGCGTTCGCTGCTACTGATCTGTCCCCTGCATCTCTCCGTGGTCCGCGGCGTCGATCCCGGCGACGATGCGTTCGGCGCGCTCGGCCTCGACGACCAGCCGGCCTCGCTCGGTCTTCTGGCCGCGTCCGATCTTGCTGATGAAGGCCCGGCTGGTGGCTGCCGAGCTCGCCCATACCTCGCGGTGGCAGGAGTGATGGGTGGCCTGCGGGCAGCGGGCCGAGTCGCACATCCCGGCCAGCGGCCGGTCTCGCTCGGCGCCGCGGGCGAGGGTGAGACACAGGGCCTTGCCCGGGTCGAGGAACCAGACCCCTGATCTCCTGGAACATCCAGGGGTAGATCATTTCGCCGGTGAGGAGGAGAGGGTCCGCGTCCTCGGCGAACTCGGGAAAGCCGGCGAGCGAGCGGGACGCCGCCCAGGCGCTCGGGGAGGCCCCTTGCCCGTACAGCGACTCCTGCATGACGGCGAACAGCGGGTTGTCGGCGAAGCCGGTCAGGGCCTCGACCTGGTGGAGGAAGGTGTCCGTCAACTCGCCGTCCGCGTCCAGGGATTCGTCGAGCAGCCAGTGGATCCGCTCGAACCCGTCGCCCATGCCGAGCGCGAGGCCGAGGGCACGCAGACGGCCGATCGTGAGGCGGTCCCCGCCGGGCAGCCGGATGTCGTCGGCCGCGAGGAGGTCGGCGATCTCGCGGAGGCGTGGGGCGTCGTGCGGGTAGCGGGCGTAGAAGTCGAGGACCCGCTCCCGCACCCGCGGGTAGGTGCGGGCGTACAAGTCGTCGGCGGTCGCGGTGAGACCGGGCAGGCCGCCGGTGACGTAGCAGGCCCGCAGGCCCTCCGGGGCGTGCGAGAGGTAGGTCAGGGTGATGAAGCCGCCATAGCTCTGGCCGAGCGTCTCCCAGGGTTCCCCGCCGCACAGTTGACGGCGTATCAGTTCCGCGTCGGCCACGATCGCGTCGGCGCGGAAGTGGGTGAGATGCTCGGCCAGTTGGGCGGCGGAGGCGAACCGGGCGGCCGTGCGCGCGGTGACCGGCGTGGAGCGGCCGGTGCCGCGCTGGTCGAGGAGCAACACCCGGTGTGTCTTGAGCGCCTGGGGCAGCCAGCCCGGTGAACCGGCCGAAGGGCGTGGCGCCTTGCCGCCGGGACCGCCCTGCAGATAGAGCAGCCAGGGCAGTTGTTCACCGCCGCGGGCCGGGTCGACGACCTCGCGCGCAAACACCTCGATGGTCGGGCCGTGCGGGACCGAGTGGTCCAGTGGGACGGTGAAGCGGTGGTCGGTGGTGGCGTACGCCGGGTTCATCGGTCCCTTTCACAGCGGGGCACGTAATGGTGTGTGACATTGCATACGCCAGCGTGGCTGGGCCACCCTCTTCCGGGGAGCCCCCACCTGGGCATAGCACCAAGTAATGGGGGGTCCGTCCCCCTTCAGGGCCTCAGGGCCTCAGGCGGAACGCTTCCGGGTGCGCCCCGCCGCCGAGTTGGCCTCAGCCGAGGAGGAACTGGCGCTGCTGGCCCACAGGGAGCGGACATGGCCCAGGTGCTTGGACATGCACTTCTCCGCCGCCTTCGCGTCGCCCGCGAGCATCAGGTCGAGGAGCTCCAGGTGCTCCTCGGCCGAGGGGATCAGCTCGCCGCTCTCGTCCAGGGTGGAGAGCCCGTACAGGCGGGAGCGCTTGCGCAGGTCGCCGACCGTCTCGACCAGGCGGTCGTTGCCCGAGAGGGCGAGGAGCGAGAGGTGGAACTGCCGGTCGGCGTCCAGGTAACCGATGAGGTCGTGGTCCCGCGCCGCCCGGACGATTTCCTCGGCGACCGGGCGCAGCGCCTCCAGCTCCTCGCGCGCGGCACTGCGGGTGATCCGGCCGATCATGGGGACCTCGATCAAGGCACGGATCTCCGTGTACTGGTCGAGGTCACGCTCATTGACCTCGGTGACCCGAAATCCCTTGTTGCGGACGGGCTCGACCAGTCCCTCGCGGGCCAGGTCGAGCATCGCCTCGCGTACGGGCGTCGCCGAGATGCCGAAGTCCTCTGCGAGCGTGGGCGCCGAGTACACCACGCCCGGACGCAGCTCACCGGAGATCAGAGCGGCCCGCAGCGCGTGGGCCACCTGGTCACGCAGCCGCTCCCGGGTGGCGTTGAGGTCGTGGTGCTTCAGGTGCCTCATGCGGCGACGGTCCCTTCGATCTGGTACAGACCACCACCATACAATGTCACGTTGCTCCCGCCGGCGACAGGGTGTAGGTCCGGCTCGAGGTGTAGAACTCCAGCGCGGCCCGGCCCTGTTCGCGCGGCCCGTGGCTGGACGCCTTGGCTCCGCCGAACGGCAAGTGGAAGTCGACACCGGTGGATGGGGCGTTGACCCGGATCATTCCGGTGTCGAGCCGATCGAGTCCGCTCAGTGCCGTGTTCAGGTCGGCGGTGTGGACAGAGGTGACCAGTCCGTACGGCACGAAGTTGGTGATCCGCACCGCGTGGGCCAGGTCGTCGGCGGGCAGCAGGGCCGCGATGGGGCCGAAGACCTCTTCGCGCAGCAGCCGGTGGCCCGCCGGGACCTTCTCGACCAGGGTCGGGGCCGCGTACCAGCCGGGTCTGTCGGGCACGGTGCCGCCCGCCAGCGCGCACAGGCCGTGCCCGGCGTCGCCCACCTGGCCTCGGGCGTGCTCGTTGATGAGCGGCCCGCACACGGTCGCCGCGTCGGTCGGGTCGCCCACCGTAACGGCCCGCAGCGCTTCGGCGAGTGCTTCACGCAGCGGCTCAAGGGCCGCGCCGACCGCGATGACGCGGCTGGTGGCGGTGCACTTCTGGCCCGCGTACCCGGCGATGGAGGCGGCGATGTGGGCCGCGGCCTGCCCGATGTCGGCGTCCGCGAGGACGATCGCCGCGTTCAGGCCGCCCATCTCGGCCTGGACCGGCACGCCGCGGGCCGTTGCGGCGCGGGCGACGGCCTGGCCGACGGTGGTCGAGCCCGTGAAGGAGACCACGTCGGCGGCGGAGACGAGCGCGTTGCCCTCCGTCGCCCCGCCCGGCAGGACGGTGAACACCCCTGCGGGGATGGCCTGTTGGACGATCTCGGCCAGGCGCTGCGCACACGCCGTGGCCTCGGGTGCGGGCTTGAGGACGACCGTGTTGCCCGCCGCGAGCGCCGGGGCGGCCTTCCAGCTCGGAATGGCGAAGGGGAAGTTCCAGGGCGTGATCAGACCGGCCACGCCGTGCGGGCGGCGGCGGGAGAACAGCAGTCCGGGTCCCGCGGCGGTCTCGTGGACCGCACCGACGGGTTCGTACGGGGCCTGGGCGTAGTACCGCCAGATCGCGGCGGTGCGCGCGACTTCGGCGCGGGCTTCGGTGAGCGGCTTGCCCACCTCGCGGACGGCGAGAGCGGCCAGCTCGGTGCGTGCGGCGTCGATGCCATCGGCGACCGCGCCGAGAGCGGCCGAGCGGGCTGCGGCCCCGCCGAGCAGCCAGCCCGGCTGAGCGGCGCGGGCCCGCTCCACGGTGTCGACCGTCTCGAAGGCGCCGGGCGCCGGGATCCGCAGAAGTACGTCGGACGGATCGGCCGGGTTGTGTGAGGTGATGACAGGTCCGACGGCGGTCACAGGAGAAATCCTCCGGGGAAGGGGTCGTCCGGGTCCAGGAAGTACTGGGCGGTGCCGGTGATCCAGGCACGTCCGGTGACGGTCGGCACGACGGCGGGCACGCCGCGGTCCACGGTGGTCTCGTCGGTCAGCCGGCCGATGAAGCGGGTGCCGATGAAGGACTCGTTGACGAAGTCCTGGTTCAGGGGCAGTTGGCCGCGGGCGTGCAGCTGCGCCATCCGGGCCGAGGTGCCCGTGCCGCACGGGGAGCGGTCGAACCAGCCGGGGTGGACCACCATCGCGTGGCGTGAGCGGTTCGCGTCGGAGCCGGGGGCGGCCAGGTAGACGTGCTTGACTCCGGCGATCTCAGAACGCTCGGGGTGTACGGGCCGCTGCGTCGAGGCGTTGATCGCGTCCATGACGGCAAGCCCGGCGGCCCGCAGGTCGTCCTTGCGCTCGCGGTCGAACGGCAGCCCCAGGGCGTCGAGTTCGACGAAGGCGATGAAGTTCCCGCCGAACGCGAGGTCGTAGGTGACCGTGCCGTACCCGGGCACCGCGATCTTGCTGTCCAGGGCGGCACAGAACGCCGGTACGTTGGTGAACGTGACCGCCGTGGCCGCGCCGTCCGACACCTGGACCTCGACGGTCACGAGTCCGGCCGGGGTGTCGAGCCGGACCGTGGTGACCGGTTCCGTGACAGGCACCATGCCCGTCTCGACCAGGACGGTGGCGACCCCGATGGTGCCGTGCCCGCACATCGGGAGCAGTCCGGAGACCTCGATGTAGAGGACTCCGTAGTCGGCGTCGGGACGAGTGGGCGGTTGGAGGATCGCGCCGCTCATCGCGGCGTGGCCGCGCGGCTCGTACATCAGGAGCGTCCGGAGGCCGTCCATGTGCTCGATGAAGTGCAGCCGCCGCTCGGCCATGGTGGCACCGGGGATGACCCCGACACCACCGGTGATCACGCGCGTGGGCATGCCCTCGGTGTGCGAGTCGACTGCGTGGAAGACGTGGCGGGTACGCACGGGCTTCCTTTCGGTCAGTGGGTGGTGTGGTCGGTGGGCGTGTGGTCAGCGGGCGTGTGGTCAGTGGGCGTGTGGTCAGCGGTGGCCGTCGGCGACGGCCTTCTCGGTGGCGGCGCGCACCCCCTCTTCGATCTCCCCGGTGAGCGGGAAGCGCGGCGGCCGTGTGGGGCCGCCCCGCCGCCCGACGATGTCCATGGACAGCTTGATCGACTGCACGAACTCCGTCTTGGAGTCCCAGCGCAGCAAGGAGTGCAGGGACTTGTAGAGCGGGACGGCCGTGGCCAGGTCTCCGGAGACGGCGCAGTGGTACAGCTCCGCGCAGCTGGCGGGGAACGCGTTGGGGTAGCCGGCGATCCAGCCGACTGCACCGGCGACGGCCAGTTCGAGCAGGACATCGTCGGCGCCGATCAACAGGTCGAGCTCCGGGGCGAGTTCGGCGAGCTCGTACGCCCTGCGGACGTCACCGGTGAACTCCTTCACCGCCACGACGCTGCCGTCCTGGTGCAGCCGGGCAAGGAGGTCCGGCGTGAGGTCCACCTTGGTGTCAATGGGGTTGTTGTACGCGACGACCGGCACCCCGGCGCGGGCGACCTCGGCGTAGTGGGCGCGTACGGCCGGCTCGTCGGCGCGGTAGGCGTTCGGGGGCAACAGGAGCACCGAGCCGCAGCCCGCCTCGCCCGCGTGTTCCGCCCAGCGCCGGGCCTCGCCGCTGCCGTAGGCGGCGACGCCGGGC
Source organism: Streptomyces sp. MZ04 (assembly GCF_004684775.1). Taxonomy (GTDB): domain Bacteria; phylum Actinomycetota; class Actinomycetes; order Streptomycetales; family Streptomycetaceae; genus Streptomyces. Next base: position 47,734 of record NZ_SRIC01000006.1, on the reverse strand, counting down.
ATGACCCGCGCCCCGTCGCCCGCGGCCTCGACGGCGGTCCGCACCACGCGGGCCCGTTCCTCGTCGGTGAGGGTCTGATACTCGCCGAGCGAGCCGTTCGGCACGACACCGTCGCAGCCGTTGTCGAGCAGCCAGCGGACGTGCTCGGCATAGGCGTCGTGGTCGACGGACAGGTCGTCGCGCAGGGGCAGCGTGGTGGCGACCATGATGCCGCGCCAAGGACGGGTGCTGTTCCAGGTGTTGGTGGTCATGTCAGAGAGACCTCTCTTGAGAATGTGACATTTCACTTACGTTGTGGGGGGGGGCCGGGGACCTAGCCGACTTAGACGAGACCTAGGCGACCTAAGCGACCTAAGCGACCTAAGAAAGGTCCCGTGGCTCGTCCACGACAGGGGCGTCGAGCGCGGCGAGTGCCGCCAGCGGGACAGGCGTGGCGAACGGGCGGCGCTCCAGCGGGGGTTCGGCGGTCCCGCCGCGGGACGCCAGGCACGCCACTGCCGCACCGCACATCCTCCCCTGGCACCAGCCCATACCGGCGCGGGTGAGCAGTTTGACGGTGCGGGCGTCCCGAGCCCCGAGGTCCTCGACCGCTTCGTGGATCCGGCCGGCGGTGACCTCCTCGCAGCGGCACACGTCGGTGTCGTCCGTGAGCCACTGTGGCCAGCCGGAACCGGGCGCGTGAACGGTGGCCATCGCGTCGGCGAAGGCGCGCATCCGCCCCCTGCGGCGCTTCAGTTCCCGCACCCGGCCGCCGTGGACGGGGCGGCCGAGGACCTGGGCGGCGATTGCGATGCCAGCCAACTCACCTTCCGTACGGGCTAGTTGAGCTCCCCCCACTCCCCCGGTCTCGCCCGCCGCCCACAGACCGGGCACCGAAGTCCCCTGAAGGCCGTCGAGAGCCAGGGTTCTGGTGCCGTCGGGCAGGGGGCGGGTGGCGCAGCCGAGCGTCGTCGCCAGTTCGATCTGGGGGACGAGGCCGTGTCCGACGGCCAGCGCGTCGCACTCGATCCGGCGCCCCGTCCCCCGTACGGGGCGCCAGTCGCGGTCGAGGCGGGTGACGGTGACGGCCTCCACGCGGTCGGTGCCGTGCACCTCGGTGACGGCACTGCGCAGCCTCACCGGAACCCGGCGCCGCAGCAGCGCGGCGCCGTGGGTCAGGGCCTCAACTGCCTTGTGCGGGTTGGTGAACAGCGCCCGGGGGTGCCTGGCGTACCGCAGATAGCCAGACGCCTCGACGACGGCGGGCACCTTCGCGCCCGCGGCCAGCGAGGAGGCGACCGCGAGCAGCAGGGGGCCGCTGCCCGCCACGACGACCTGCCGTCCGGGCAGCACCAGGCCGGACTTGAGCATGGCCTGCGCTCCCCCGGCACCGACGACGCCGGGCAACGTCCACCCTGGGAAGGGGAGTTGACGCTCATAAGCGCCGGTCGCCAGGAGGACGGCTCGGGCCCGTACACGTACGGGACGCTCGCCGTCGCCGTCAGCCCCGGTGACAGCATGCGCCGCCCAGACACCGCCCGCCCCTTCGTCCTTGGTCACGCCCCACACGTGATGTCCGGGAAGGTGCCTCACCTCGCTCTCCGCAAGCCGTCGGCGCAGATCGGTGTAGGCGGACCAGTCGTGGTGCAGGGCCTCGGGGCGGACGGCACCCACCGTCGGTGCCGGATGCCGGTAGAACTGCCCGCCGGTGTGCGTGGAGGTGTCCAACAGAGATACCGACAGGCCGAGTTCAGCGGCAGCAACGGCTCCGGCGAGACCGGCAGAGCCCGCGCCGATCACCGCGAGGTCGTACGGTTCAAACGCTTCGTACGACTCGTACGACTCGTACGATTCAGACGGCGTTACCGGCACGGCCGTGTCCTTCCTGAGTGGTGATGGCGTCCCCCGGCCGGGCCGGAACGAGGCAGGCCCGCCGGTTGGGCTCTCCATTGATGGTGGCGAGGCAGTCGTAGCACTGCCCGATCCCGCAGAACGCGCCCCGCGGGCGCCCGCCGTTCCGCGTGGTGCGCCAGGCCAGGATTCCGGCCCCCCACAACGCGGCGGCGACGGACTGACCAGGCAGGGCGGTCACGGCACGGCCGTCGAAGGTGATGGGGAGCGGTGGTTCGGGCGATGCGCCGACCAGGTCGGCGGGGGTACGGGCCATGGGCCCCTCTCCTCTCATGGCGGGTGGACTCTCGTCGCGGGTGGACTGTCGTCGCCGGTGGACTGTCGTCGCGGGTGGACTCAGGCGGTCGACGCGAAGCGTTCCGGCCTGAACGGGGTGATGTCGAGCGGCGGTTCGCCGCCGGCCAGGGACCGTGCGACGGCAAGGCCGGTGGCAGGAGCGAGCCCGATCCCCGCGCCCTCGTGGCCGCAGGCGTGCAGCAGGCCGGGGACGCGCGGGTCGGGGCCGATGGCGGGCAGGTGGTCCGGCAGGTACGGACGGAAGCCTGCGTACGTGCGCATCGCCCGCACCCCGGAAAGGACCGGGAACAGGGTGGTGGCCTGGGCCGCCAGACGACGCAGCACCTCGACCGAGAGCGTCCGGTCGAAGCCGACCCGTTCCCGGCTGGCGCCGATGAGGACGGGACCCGCCCCAGTGCCCTCCACCACGGCCGAACTCTGCAGCGCGGCGGAGCCGCTGGCCACATCGGCGACGTAGTCGGCCGCGTACACCTTGCGGCGCACCACGCGCGGCAGCGGCTCGGTGACCAGGACAAAGCCCCGCCGTGGCCGCACCGGCAGTTCCACCCCCGCAAGGCGGGCGACCTCGCCGCCCCAGGTCCCGGCGGCGTTGACCACGTACGGAGCGTGGTGTTCCGCGGCCGCCGTCCGCACTCCCCTGATCTCACCGGCCGCCCCCGTGAGCAGGCCGGTGACCTCCTCGCCCAGGCGCAGACGGATCCGGTCGCCACCCGCGCGCAGCAGATGCGCGGCGGCGAGCGCGGGCATGACCTGCGCGTCCTGGGGGTAGTGGAAGCCGCCCGCCAGGCCGTCGGCGAGGTGAGGCTCCAGGTCGTGCAGGTGGTCGGCCCCGACCTCGTCCGCCGTCACGCCCGCCTTCCGCTGCCGGGCCGCGAAGTCCCGCAGCGCGCCCATCCCCACCTCGTCGGAGGCGACGACAAGGCCGCCCTTGGACTCGTACTCGATCTCCGGCGGGAGCTCGTCGGCGAGCTCCCGCCACAACTGGGCGGAGAGCAAGGCCAGTTCGAGCTCGGGTCCCGGCTCCTTGTCGGAGAGCAGGAGGTTGCCCTCGCCGGCCCCCGTCGTACCGCCCGCCACGGGGCCGCGGTCGAGCACGGTGACGCGGAGGCCGGACCGGGCGGCGTAATAGGCGCAGGCCGCGCCCATCACGCCCGCCCCGACGACGATGACGTCTGCGGTGTTCCTTGTCAGCACGTCAGTAATATTTCACATTGCACTGTATCTGCCAAGGGTGGCGATCAACGAGCCCCATCGATCCCGCAGTTGAAGGATCAAACGCAGCAGCCCACTTGGGAACGGGTGGGTAACGAAGTAGCTCACACCTTGTCAGTGCAATTTCACATTACTATGTTACGGGTCACATTCCAGCCAGCTCTCCAACTCTGGCTGCTCGACTCCTCCGGAGTGACCACTCATGGACAAGCGCACCTGTACCGCCCTCGCCGTCACACTGGCGGCGGCCCTCATCCTCGGCACGGCCGGCTGCTCCGGCGGAGAGAAGACGGGCGGCGCCCGCGGCAAGAACCTCGCAACGGCCAACAACGGCAAGGTGATCGGGGGGACTCCGCAGAAGGGCGGCACCCTCACCGTCCTGTCGAACACGGACTTCACGCACCTCGACCCGGCCCGCAACTGGGTCATGAGCGACATGAACTTCGGGACCCGGCTGCTCTACCGCACCCTGGTGTCGTACAAGGCAGCCCCCGGAACCGCGGGCGGCGAGCTCACCCCCGACCTCGCGACCGACCTCGGCACCTCCTCCAACGGCGCCAAGACCTGGACCTTCCACCTCAAGGCAGGGGTCAAGTACGAGGACGGAACGCCGATCACCGCGCAGGACGTCAAGTACAACGTCGAGCGGTCCTTCTCCCCCGACCTGCCCGGCGGCGCCGACTACGCCGCCCGCTACCTCAAGGGCGCCAAGGGCTACCAGGGCCCCGCCGACGGCAAGCACCTGGACTCCATCAGGACGCCGGACGACAGGACGATCGTCTTCGAACTGCGCAAGCCCTTCGCCGAGTTCCCCAACGTGACGGTGATGCCCACCTTCGCTCCGGTACCGAAGGCGAAGGACAACGGGCCTCGCTACGACAACCGCCCTTTCTCCTCGGGCCCGTACAAGATCCAGACGTATCAGCGCAACAAGAAGATCGTCCTGGTCCGCAACCCGCACTGGGACCCCAAGACCGACCCGATACGCAAGGCGTACCCGGACAAGCTGGTCATGGTGATGGGGCTGCGTCCCAATCAGATCGACGACCGGATGATCGCCAGCCAGGGCGCGGACGCCTCCACCGTCCCGTGGTACGCGCTGCGGCCGGAGAGCGGGGTGAAGGTGCTGCCCAAGGCCGATGTCCGCAAGCGGCTGCTCGCCGAGTCGACCAACTGCACCGACATGGTGCAGATGCACACCGGACGGGCACCGTTCACCGACGTGAAGGTCCGTCAGGCCGTTCAGTACGCCCTCGACAGGGACGCCGTGACCACCTCATCCGGCGGCCCCGCCTTCAATGCCCCCTCCACCGCCTACATGCCCGCCGCCCTCTTCGACGGCAAGCAGCCCGACACCCTGAAGATCCCCGTCAGCGGCAATGTGGACAAGGCGAAGCAGCTGCTCAAGGAGGCCGGAAAGCCTGATGGCTTCAGCACCAAGATGACGGTCTCCAACGGCGACAAGGGACGGGCGGAGGCGATCCAGCAGTCGCTCGCCAAGGCCGGCATCAAGGTCACCATCGAGACGGTCGACCCGTCCGCGTTCTACGCCACCATCGGCGACACCAAGAACCGCACGGACCTCGTCTACACCGGCTGGTGCCCCGACTACCCGTCCGGCTCCACCTTCCTGCCCTTCGTCTTCGACGGCCGCTTCATCAAGGAGAAGGGGAACACCGGCAACCACTCCCTCTTCCGCGACAAGGCGACCATGAAGCGGATGGACGAGATCGCCGCCATGACCGATTCCAGGAAGACCGTCAAGGCCTGGCAGGCGCTGGACGGCGAGATCCTCGCCAAGGCTCCGACCGTGCCCGTACTGGTCCGGCGCTGGCCGCTGGTGGTGGGGACCAACATCGCGGGCGCGTACGGGCAGACCTCCTTCGGCGGTCAGCTCGACTACGCCTCGGTCGGTCTCAAGGACCCCGCCAAGAGCGAAGGTTGAGGAACGCCGCCCCCATGACCACTACCTCCGCATCCGCCGCATCCGCACCGGCCGCCGAGGCCGCTTCGGCGGGCAGCGGCCCCTGGCGGATCGCCCGCCGGGAGCTCGGCCGCCGTGTCTCCGTGCGCGTCTCCCTCGTCGTGATTGCGCTCTTCGCGATCATGGCGGTGGCCGCACCACTGCTCAGCGAGCTGGCCGGCTGGTCCCCCGAGGAGTTCGACAAGGACGCCGTCGACCCCTATCTCGGCGGGCAGCCGATCGGCTCGCTCGGCGGCATCTCCGCCGAGCACTGGCTCGGCGTCGAACCCGTCACAGGGCGCGACCTGTTCGCCCGGGTCGTGCACGGCGGCCAGGTGTCCCTGCTCATCGCCGTCACTGCCACCGCCATCGTCGTGGTCGCCGGCACGGCGGCCGGGATCGCCGCCGGCTACTTCGGCGGGCGCACCGACACGGTGCTCTCCCGCCTGATGGACCTGACGATGTCCTTCCCCTCCCTCATCTTCATGATCGCGATGATGTCCGTGGCCCGGGATGTGAACCGGGTCGTGCTGATGATCACCGTCATCGGGGTCTTCGGCTGGCCCGGCATCGCCCGTGTGGTGCGCGGTCAGACGCTCTCGCTCAAGCACCGCGAGTACGTCGACGCCGCCCGCGTCGGCGGTTCAGGATCCTGGCGCATCCTCACCCGTGACATCCTCCCGGGCGTCGCCGGGCCGGTCATCGCGTACACCACCCTCATCATCCCCGGCATGATCGCCACCGAGGCGGCCCTGAGCTATCTGGGCGTCGGCGTCCGCCCGCCCACCCCCTCCTGGGGCCAGATGATCGCCGAGAGCGTCGCCTTCTACGACACCGACCCCATGTACTTCGTCATCCCCAGCATCTGTCTCTTCCTCACCGTGCTCGCCTTCACGCTGCTCGGCGACGCGCTGCGGGACGTGCTCGACCCGAGGGGGAGCCGCACATGACCGTCTACATCGGGCGACGACTGCTCGCGGTGATCGGTGTGCTGATCGCCGTCGCCGCCGTCACCTTCACGATCTTCTACGTCCTGCCGTCCGACCCGGCGGCCGCCGCCTGCGGCAAGTCGTGCAGCACCGAACGCCTGGCGGCGATCCGCGAGCACATGGGCCTTGACCAGCCCCTGTGGCGGCAGTTCGCGGACTTCGTCACCGGCATCTTCACGGGCCGCACCATGGGCACAGGACAGTACGCACTGCACTGCGACTTCCCGTGCCTGGGCTACTCGTACGAGAACAGCGAAGGTGTGTGGGACCTGCTGATGGACCGGCTTCCGGTCTCCGCATCACTCGCGCTCGGCGCCGCAGTGCTGTGGCTGTGCATCGGGCTGACCGCGGGCGTCACCGCCGCCCTGCACAAGGACACCCTCACCGACCGCGCCCTGATGGTCGGCGCGGTCGCCGCCGCGTCCCTGCCCGTCTACTTCACCTCGATGATGCTCATCTACGGGCTGATCCGCACGGCCGGGCTCCTGCCCTACCCGAAGTACGTGGAGCTGACCTCCGACCCGCTCCACTGGGCCTCGAACCTACTGCTCCCCTGGCTGGCCCTGGCCATCCTGTACGCGGCCATGTACGCGCGCCAGAGCCGCAGTTCGATGATCGAGACGATGGCGGAGCCGTACATCCGCACCGCCCGCGCCAAGGGTCTTCCGCGCCGCAAGGTCGTGGTCAAGCACGGGCTGAGGGCCGGGATGACGCCCATCCTCACCCTCTTCGGGATGGACCTGGGCGGGCTACTCGCGGGCGCGGTGATCACCGAGTCCATCTTCGGGCTTCCCGGCATCGGGCGGCTCTTCTACGGTGCGCTGTCCAGCGGCGACCAGCCGGTCATCCTCGGCGTCACCCTGCTCGCCGCCACCTTCATCGTCGTCGCCAACCTGGCGGTCGATCTGCTGTACGCCGTCGTCGATCCGCGAGTGAGGTACTGATGAGCGCTTCCCGAGCCGCGCCTTCCGCGTCGGACCAACCCATGCTCTCCGTACGGGACTTGACGGTCACCTTCCGCACCCCGCGCGGTGTGGTTCGGGCCGTGGACAGCCTCGGTTTCGAGGTGCGGCGAGGCGAGACCCTCGGCATCGTCGGCGAGTCGGGATCGGGCAAGTCCGTCACTTCCATGGCGGTGATGGGCCTGCACACCGGCGCCGAAGTCACCGGCTCGGTCGCACTCGACGGCCAGGAGCTGGTCGGCCGGTCCGAGCGCGAACTGAACCGGCTGCGCGGCCGGCGGATGGCCATGGTCTTCCAGGACCCGCTCTCCAGCCTGCACCCCTTCTACACGGTGGGCGAGCAGATCGCCGAACACCACCGGGTGCACTTCGGCAGTCGGCGAAAGACCGCACGGGAGCGGGCCGTTGACGCCCTGGCCGAGGTCGGCATCCCCGAGCCGCGCCGCCGCGCGGGCGAGTACCCGCACCAGTTCTCCGGCGGCATGCGGCAGCGCGTGATGATCGCCATGGCGCTGGTCTGCGAGCCGGAGCTGCTCATCGCCGACGAGCCGACCACAGCCCTCGACGTCACGGTCCAGGCCCAGATCCTGGAGCTGATCGCCCGGCTGCAGCAGGAACGGGGGCTCGCGGTCGTCTTGATCACGCACGATCTCGGCGTGGTGGCCCGGGTCGCCCACGAGGTCCTGGTGATGTATGGCGGCCGGGCCGTCGAACAGGCCGACGCGGACACCCTGTTCGCGACACCGGCCCACCCCTACACCCGCGGACTGCTCGACTCCCTGCCCCGCCTCGACGACAGCGACGAAGCGCCGCTGCGGACGATTCCCGGCAGCCCGCCGTCCCTGCTCACCCCGGCCGTCGGATGCGCGTTCGCGCCCCGCTGCCCCCAGCTCGTCGGCGTCCCCGCCGGGGCGCGCTCCCGCTGCGAGACGCAACTCCCGCTCCTCGAAGGACCGGCCGGACATCCGGCCGCCTGCCATTTCCCCGCGGACGAAGGCGTCGCCTCATGAGCCTCATGGAATCCACCGAACCTCTCCTTTCCGTACGGGACTTGACGATGACGTTCCCCGGGAGGCGGCGCTCCGCCCCGGTCCGGGCCGTCGACGGCATCACCTTCGATGTGGCGGCAGGCGAGACGCTGGGCCTCGTCGGAGAGTCCGGCTGTGGCAAGTCCACCACCGGCCGTATGATCGTCCGGCTCCTGGAACCCACCGCGGGCTCCCTCACGTACGACGGGCGCGACATCAGCCACCTGTCACAGCGCGAGCTGAAGCCGCTCCGCACAGACCTCCAGATGGTCTTCCAGGACCCGCACTCCTCCCTCAACCCCCGCCAGACGGTGGCCCGGATCATCTCCGATCCGCTGCTCGTTCAGGGCAGTTCGGCGGCGGACGCCCGCAGGCGCGCAGTGGAGTTGATGGAGTTGGTGGGGCTCATCCCCGAGCACATCGACCGCTATCCGCACGAATTCTCCGGTGGCCAGGCCCAGCGCATCGGCATCGCCCGCGCCCTGGCCACCGGGCCCCGGCTCGTCATCGCCGACGAGCCGGTCTCCGCCCTCGACGTCTCCGTCCAGGCCCAGATCGTCAACCTGATGGAACGGCTGCAGCGCGAACTCGGCCTCGCCTATCTCTTCATCGCCCACGACCTGTCCGTGGTCAAGCGGGTCTGCGACCGGGTCGCCGTGATGTACCTGGGCCGCATCGTCGAGATCGGCGAGAAGGAACGGGTGTACGCGGCTCCCGCCCACCCGTACACCCGGGCCCTGCTGTCCGCCGTCCCGCTGCCGGACCCGGCGGCCGAGCGGGCCCGCGAGCGGATCACCCTGCTCGGTGATCCCCCGAGCCCGGCCGCTCCCCCGCCCGGCTGCACCTTCCACCCACGGTGCGCCAAGGCGCAGGAGATCTGCCGCACCGAGGCGCCGACACTGCGGACCACGGCACCGGGCACGGCGCGGCAGGTGGCGTGCCACTTTCCCGAGGCGGCCTGAACACGGCAGCGGCTGAACACGGCTGTGCCCCGGCTCCTCGGCGGCGGATTCCAGGAGCCGGGGCACAACTGCGTCCGGGACGCTACGACTTGGCGATCACGACTTGGTGATCCGCACGGTCTCGCCGTACCCGTCGGCGCTCAGCACCTCGATCCGGACGCCCGCGGCGGAGTCGGTGAACGACTCACCGGCCCAGTACGGGGCGTCGTCCAACGGTCGGTGCCGCCCCTCCCTGGCCTTCTCGGACCAGCCGCGTACCAAACGGTGTCCTGGAGGGGGAGGTCAGCCCGCGGATTTCACCGGTTCCAGCTGAATGCTGAAATGGCGCAGGATCGGTGACTGCCCCACGATGCGATAGCCGTGTACCGAGCTGGGATCCTTGGCTATGTCTGCCAGGGTCTGGGCGACGTGGTCGTAGTGGCTGCGGGTGTAGACGCGGCGCGGGAGTGCCAGCCTCACCAGTTCGTAAGGCGCGCTCTTGACGGGGTTTCCCTGGTCGTCCTCCTCGCCGAGGTAGAGGGATCCCAGCTCTGCGGAGCGGATGCCCCCACGCAGATAGAGCTCGCAGACCAGTGCGGTGCCGGGGTACTGATGAGGCGGTATGTGGGGCAGGAGGCGCCCGGCGTTGAGGTAGAGGGCATGCAGGCCCGCGGGTTCGACGATGTCGACGCCGACGGCGCGGATGCGCTCGGCGAGGTAGTTGGCTGCCTCGGCGCGCTCCGCCAGATAGGTCGGCTCGGTGACCTCGAGGAGGCCCTGGGCCATCATGTCGAGGTCACGGCCGGCCAGACCGCCGTAGGTGGAGAAGCCTTCGGTGGCGATGAGCAGCCCATTGCACTTCTCGGCGAGTTCGGGGTCCTTGAGACCGATGAAGCCGCCGATGTGGACGATGCCGTCCTTTTTGGCGCTCATGATGCATCCGTCCGCCAGCCCGAAGGCCTCTTCGGAGACCTGGCGGGGGGTGCGGTCCTGGTATCCGGGTTCGCGGCGGGTCACCAGCCAGGCGTTCTCCGCGAAGCGCGCGGCGTCCAGAATCATGGGGACGTTGTGGCGGCGGCACAGTTCTGCCGTTTGGCGCAGGTTCTCCATGGAGACCGGCTGCCCGCCACCACCGTTGTTGGTGATGGTCATCACCACGGCCGAGACGGGGGACTCCTGTGCGCTCTCGAGCGCCTGCTGAAGAGCGGACAGGTCGATGTTGCCCTTGAAGGGATAATCGCTGTCGAGGTCCGCGGCCTCGGCGCAGGGCAGGTCACGTGCCTGGCAGCCGGTCAGTTCCACGTTGGCGCGAGTGGTGTCGAAGTGAGTGTTCGACAGGACGGTGCTGCCGGGTTCGAGGAGCGCGGCGAACAGAATGCGTTCCGCCGCCCTTCCTTGATGGGTCGGCAGGATGTGCGGATATCCGGTGAGTTCGCTGACGACGGCGTGCCAGCGGTAGAACGAGCGGGATCCGGCGTAGGACTCGTCAGCGTTCATACCGGCGGCCAGTTGGGCTGCGGAGAGCGCGCCTGTTCCCGAGTCACTCAGCAGATCGATGGTGACCTCGTCGGCACGCAGGTCGAAGGGGTTGTAGGCGACCCGCTTGAGGGCCTCCTCGCGCTGCGCGCGAGTCGTGATGGCGAGGGGCTCGACAACCTTGATGCGGTAGGGCTCCACTGGCGTTCTTCCTTTTGCTCTACGTGTGCTTGGTACGTGGCTTGTGATGCCGCGCCCCTGCTCAGGGGGCGCTTGTTTCCCGCTGAGGCAGGGACGGCGGCGGGCGGACCGCGTACGCCTCGGAGGAGAGGTAGACGGTGACGCGGGGCTGCTGGTGCTGCTGATGCGCGAGGGCCAGGTAGGCGATCAGCCCGACGCCGTCGGTGAGTTCCCGGGGGGTGAGGGCGGCCAGGGCTCGACGGAGGGCCGATGCGTCCATGCCGAAGTGGCTCAGCAGGGCCGTAGCCCGGGTGAGGGCCTCCTCGTCGTCGCGGACGTAGTCCCGGACGGGGATGTGCAGCGTGAAGCCGCTCGGTGAGGCGGTCTCTCTGTCCGTGAAGGCATGGCAGGTGAGCGCGGGCCGCCGCAGTAGCCGCGGGCTCTCTCCGGCCTTCCGGCCGGGCAGCGGGGCCGATCCCGTGGCCAGCCGGAAGAAGGATCTGACCTGGTCTTCCGCCAGGCCGGGCGCGGTACGGCTCACCGTGACGGCATCGTCTGCGGACATGCGGGGATGCTTGACGTACACCCTGGCGCGAGGCGTCGCCCAACTGCCCAGATCGAGGGCGATGAAGGGGTAGCCCGCCGCGTCGGGAAGCGCTGCGAACGCGTCGGGGTGGCCGAGTCGCTGCAGCGCTTCCCGCACTGTACGGGCGGCGTTCTCGGGGCCGTCGGCAGAGGGGTTCAGATAGACCTTGACCCCGGGTACTCCTCCGGGACGCAGATCCAGCGCGTACCAGAGAGCCATCGGCCCCTCCGCGGCGTCCGGGAAGAAAAGGTCTTCCACGGCGTCGAGTTGAGCGGTGGAGAAATTCCACCGGTCGGCCATCTCACGGATGACCTTCAGGCCGGCACGACCGCTCTCGGCCATGTCACCGGAAGCGCAACCGGGTTCCACCAGCATGCGCAGAGTCGGAGCGGCATCCGGGGTTAAGGCGAGGGAGAACTCGACCGGGGTGTGGTCATCGGAGATGTAGCTGAGCGAGGCCGGCGGCAGAGTCAACGGCCGGTGCGCGGTGTCCGTCAGGGAGTCCATGAGGACCTGGCCGTACGTGCGCGTGTCCGCGTCCGCCAGCCCGGCGATGGGGGCCAGGCGCAGCAGTTGGCCCAGGACGTGTTCGCCGAGCGTTGTTCTGTTGGATCCGGCGGCGGGTGCCGACGCGGCGTCGGGCATCACGAGCGCACTCACCGTGCCCCCAGCAGCGCTCGGCGCCGGGATCCGTCGCACGTCGGCATCACCCCCGCAGGCCGCCCGCCGGTGCGCGAGGAGGCAAAAAGATACCCGCCCGGAGAGGCGGGTATCCGACCGTGTTCTCCATCGAGCTCAGCGCCCATGGGCGCGGCTTTTCGTCTGAAGGGCGAATGCCTCCGGGGTGGTCGAGCCGCAGATGGATGAGCGGTTATGCCGTGGGGCTCCACTGTCTCTCCTTCATCGTGTGACAACCCAGACAGTCCGCGTGGTCCTACCCCGGCGATTCAGCCTTCATGCAACTAGCAATTACCTCATGTGTCTCCTGTGTCACATCACGTTGCCAGGCTTCACCCCTGCAGCCAGGTGAGGAAGGCGCTCCACCGCCCGGGGCGCTTGGCGTTGCCCTGTTCGGTGCTCGGCACCGAGTGCTGGGGCGCCTGGGGCCGTTGGGGTGTCTCCGGCTGCTGTGTCTGTGGCTGTGCGGAAGCGTGTGGTTTAACGGGGCCGAACCGGACGGGAAGCTGCGCCAATGCCCGGTTGAACGGGCCGGGCCGCCAGGCCAGGCTTTCCTCCGGAACCGCGAGTTCGACGTCGGGCAGCTCGTTGAGCAGATACTCGATGGCCGTCAGGGTGATGAGCCGGGCGGGCTCCTTGGAGGGGCACGCGTGAGGGCCGGCACTCCAGGCGAGGTGAGCACGATTGCTGCCGGCCTGGTCCGCCAGAGAGGCGTTGGCGGCTGCGAAGCTCACCATCACCAGCTCTCCGGCGCGGACCTTGTGACCGGCCACATCCGTGTCCACGGCCGGATAGTGGGGCGCGTAGTTGGCCATGGGCGGATTGCGCCACAGGGTGTCGTCGAGAGCTTCGTCCAGCAGTCCGCTGCGCGCGAAACGTTCGTTGGTGAACACCTGGTGCAGGGTGTTGCCGAGGAGGCCGCGCAGCGGCTCGGCACCGGCGCCGAGAAGCAGCACCAGCTGGTGAACCATTTCCATGTCGTTCAGCTGCGCGGGATGCTCCATCAGCCAGGAGGTGACGTCCTCGCCCGGCTGCTCCCGCTTCAGGGCGACCAGTTCGCCGACGGCCTGGACGAGCACCTGGTTGGCCTGTTCCGCGTTGACGCCGTCGAACATGCCGGCGATGCCGAACATGACCCGGTCACCGATCTCCGGCGGGCAGCCGAAGAGTTCGTTGAACACGAACAGAGGCAACGGCTTGGCGTAGTCGTTGAGCAGGTCGGCCGAACCGCGGGCGCTGAACTGGGCGATGAGATACTCGGCGACCCGCTCGACGTTCCGGCTCAGCTGAATGTCGCTGATCCGGGCCAGACTGTCGGTGACGGCCTGGCGCAGCCGCAAGTGCGGGGCGCCGTCGGTGAACATGCAGTTGGGCCGCGGGGCGAGCAGCGGAAGGACCGGGCTGTCGGCGGGTATCCGTCCTTCGCTGAGGGCTTGCCATCGGTAGGGGTCCTTGCGGAAGACCGCCGGATTCTGCAGCAGATCGAGCGCCGCGCCGTAGTCCGTCACCAGGGTCGCTTCCACTCCGGGAGCGAGCTCGACGGGCGTAGCGGGTCCGTGATGGCGCATGTACGCGTAGAAGGCATGCGGGTCGGCGGCGAACTGTGCCGTGTGGAGGGGGATCGGCCGACCGCTGTCGTGCGCGGGGCAGCCGGGTGGCGGGACGGGGGCGGTGGTCATGCGTGCTCCAGGGCGGCGCGTTGCTGTAGGTGGCGAACTAGCGTGATCAGTGCGTCTGTCGACGATCTCTGGTCCCGCGCGTCCATGACGACGACCGGGGTGTCGGGGAGCAGGTCGAGCGCTTCGCGCACTGCCGCCTCCGTACGCGCCGGAGAACCGTCGAAATGGTTGATGGCGATGGCGTAGTCGAGGCCGTGTTCCTCGATCAGGTCCATGACGGCGAACGAGTCCGACAGCCGCTCGGGGTCGACCAGGACCAGGGCTCCCAGAGCGCCGCGGGCCATGTCTTCCCAGAGGTTGACGAACCGCTGTTGTCCCGGGGTTCCGAACAGATAGAGCACCACGCGGTCGCTGAGCGTCAGCCGTCCGAAGTCCAGGGCGACCGTGGTGGTGGTCTTGCCCCGCACCCCCTTGAGATCGTCCACGGTCTCGGAGACGCGCGTCATGCTCTCCTCGGTGGACAGCGGGGTGATCTCGGAGAGCGTGCTGATGAGTGTGGTCTTGCCGACGGCGAAGTGTCCGACGACCAGGATCTTCACAGCGGTCTGCTCCGCGCCGCGCCGTACGTAGGCGTCATCATCCAAGACGGGCCTTGAGACCATCCAGCACCTCCTGCAAGAGTTCTTTGTCGACCAGGCGAGCCTGCGGCACCGGCGCGCGGGTGAGCAGGTAGCCGCCCTCTGCGAGGGAGCTGAGAAGGACCTTGAGCACGCCCAAGGGGAGGTGGGTGTGCCCGGCGATCTCGGCGACGGACAGGTAACCGCCCGCGCACATCTCCAGGAGTTGCTGCTCTTCGGGAGAGAGCCGAGCGGGACGCTGCCGCTGGTCGACGGCCGTCGTGACGAGAGTGATGAGCGCGAACTGGTTCTCGCCGGGAAGATCCCGCCCGCCGGTGATGACATAGGGCCGGACTAAATGGCCCGATTCGAGTTCGGGCTCGGGGAGGTCTTGGTCGGTCATGGGCGATGACCGATGTCTTCGCGGGGTGGTGTCGACAGTTCCTTGCCCAGCTGGCCGACGAGCTGCTGCATGCGGAAGGTGATGTCGGCCATGTCGACCTCGAGGTTCGCCGCGACCGCGAGGTAGGCGCCCGTCCCCGCGGAGACGAGGAAGACCCAGCCGCCGTCGAACTCGACCAGGGTCTGACGCCACTGCAGGCTGTCGTCGTCACAGAAGAACCCGAGGGAGCGGCTGAGAGAATGCACTCCGCTCATCGCGGCGGCGACTTTGTCGGCCGAGTCGCGACCGAGCCCCGAAGTACGGGACATCGGCAGCCCGTCGGCGGAGACCAGAACCGCATGCAGGGCCCCGGGAATCTCCAGGGCGCTCTCGAGCATCCAGGACAGATCAGTACTCACGGGGCGTCAGGTCCTTTGCGTGCGTCGGCGTGGCCCGGCTGGTCCTCGAGGTCCGGCAGCGTGGTCCTGCCGTGCTCGGTGCCGCGCTGGAAGGCACCGAGGATCGATGCCGTCTCTCTGCTCGAACGAGCGGGCTGGCGGGCGGGGGGCTCGCCGCTCGGCACCACACTCATGGTCCGCTTGCGCCTGCGTTTGGGCAGCCCGTCGGCCGTGGTGGTCGCGGGCGCCTCCGGCTCGCTCCCGCTCGAGACCGGGTCCGGCAGGGCAGTGGTGGGCTTCGGCTCCGGCATGCTGGTGAGCAGGTCCTTCGGGAGGAGAAGCACCGCGCGGACGCCACCGTAGGGAGAGGCGGTGTCGACCGTCACGTTGAAGTCGTAGCGAGCGCACAAGGCGCCGATGACCGCGAAGCCGAACTGCGGCGGGTTGCCGAGATCGCTGACGCTGGCCGCACGTGCACCCGACAGGAGCGACGAGGCGTGGGTCTTCTCCTCCTCGTTCATCCCGACACCCGCGTCGTCGATCACGATGCAGATGCCGCTCGGCACCGTCCGCACGTTGATCTCGACCACGGTTTCGGGTGCCGAATAGCTCGTGGCATTGTCGAGCAGTTCGGCGACCGCGAGCGCGACCGGCTCGACCGCCCTGCTGGTCACGGCGAAATTGATCTGCGAAAGAATCTCGACCCGCGGGAAGTGTCGGATCCTTCCCTGAGCGCTGCGGATCACGTCGTAGACCGACGCCGGATCCCGCTGTCTGCCGAGCCAACCCTGGCACAGCACGGCGATGGACTGTGCGCGTCTGCCGAATTGGCTGTTCATGTGGTCGATGTCCAGCATGTCCCGCAGAACGGCCGAGTCGCCGTACTTCTGCTGCAACTGGGAGATGGCCTTCTGCTGCTCCGCGGCGAGACCCTGGAGTGTCCGCATCGCGGACTTCAGTACGGTCTTCGTCGCGTTCTCCGCCTCCTCCTTGGCCTGCCGGACAACCTCGTCGTAACTGCTGCGCAGTTCGACGAGATGGGCTTCAAGGGCGGCGTACTGGCTTCGCAGGTCGGCGTTGGACGCCTCGGACCTCTGTCTCTCCTGGCGTAAAGCTCTGATCGCCCTACGCTGGCGCACCACGAGAGTGGCCGCAGCAGGGACGCCGGCAGTCAACGCCCAGACCGCCGGATCCTGCAAGTAGTTCGTCATATGACTCTCTTCAACTGACTGGAGTCCAGTTACTGGAACCTGCCCGTGAGACCCTCGACAGCGGTGCATGCGCCGCCCGGGTCGCCCTTGCCGCGGGCATTTCATGGGGGGGGAACATCCGCTCGGCAAGCGCCATGATCATAGCACTCAGGCATATTGACGGATCGTCATATCGGTACGCCGATGCCGGGCCCTGGCCGGCAGTTGCCGGTGGTTCCCGGACATCTGTCGTGAAAGCGGAACGCGCCGCGACGACGCCTAGAGGTCCCGTGGCCGCACCGTCATCCAGATCCCGTCCCGTCCCCACAGCACGAACCGTTCCACCGGCGTCACTTCGTGCCCCGGCGCGGGCCGGAAGCGCAGGCGCTTGAGGAGGACGGCCAGGACAAGCTGGGCCTCGACCGTGGCCAAAGCGGCGCCCTCGCAGCTGCGTGGGCCGATCCCGAAGGGGACGTACGCGAGCCGCGGCCGCTTGGCCACCTCCTGCGGCGTGAAGCGCTCGGGGTCGAACCGCTCCGGCTCGGGCCAGTGCTCAGGGTTCAGGTGCACCGCCCAGAACGGATAGAACACCGTCGTCCCGGACGGGATCTCGTACGGCCCCAGAGTCAGGTCCTCGGTCGTCTCGCGTGCGCCGTACGGACCGGGCGGGAACAGCCGCATCGACTCCTTGAGCACCATGTCCAGATACGTGAGCCTCCGCAGATCGCCGTAGTCGGGCGCGGCGCGCTCGCCCAACACCTGGTCCAGTTCGGCGGCGACGCGATCGGCCGCCTCGGGATGGCGACCCAGCAGGTGCAGCGTCCACGAGACGGCGACGCCCGTGGTGTGGTGGGCGGCGAGCAGCGTCACCATCACGGTGTCCCGGATCCGCGCCGGGCTCTGACCGGCCTCGACGAGCGCCCCGATCAGGTCGCTGCGGTCGGTGCGGCCGCCCGGACGATGCGCCGCCACCACGCGGTCGACCGTCGCGCGCAGATACACGAGGGCCTCCTCGGCCCGCTCCGCCGAGCGCGGGTCGGCCCGCGGCACCTGGTAGAGCCGCCCGAGATGTTCGGTGAGCACCTCCTCGAACGCGGCGACGACACGGTCCGTGTCGGTTTCCGCGCCGCCGAGCGCGAACCCGCAGATCATACGGAGCGACAGCGCGGTCAACTCCTTTTGCAGCTCTACGGGTTCGCCGTCTGCCTGCCCGGCCCAGCGGTCCGCGAGTTCCCGCGCCAGCTCGTCGAAGCGCGCGAAGTGCCGCTCGTGAGCCGGCCGTCCGGCGAGCACCGAGAGCAGTACTCGGCGCCAGGGTGTGTGCTCGTCGGCGGTCAGCACTTGCAGGTTGCCCGCCTCGCACAGCGGGTCCAGGAACGCGAACAGCTCCTCGGGCCGCTTGTCGATGTGTGCCGTGGCCTCCAGAAGCACGGGGTCGGCGACCGACACGGCCGTGCCCGCGCCCGGCAGTTGGAAGCGCACGACGGGCCCGTACGCCTCGTGCAGGCTCAACTGATGCCGGTGCAGCCCGCCTGCGGCCGCGATGGCGCCCAGCCCGCCGTCCTCCTGGTGCTCGGGTCCGGGGATGCGCACAACGGTGCCTCCTGTGGTAAGTCTTCCCCCCAGGTCTGCCCGAGGGGCCCTCGACTGCTCTCAACT
Organism: Streptomyces sp. MZ04; assembly: GCF_004684775.1. Taxonomy (GTDB): domain Bacteria; phylum Actinomycetota; class Actinomycetes; order Streptomycetales; family Streptomycetaceae; genus Streptomyces. The sequence continues at coordinate 29,667 of NZ_SRIC01000006.1, read as the reverse complement.
CGCCCTCGTCTCAGGCAGTTTCCCCCACCACCGTTCCCTTCCCCACGGCGGGTCCCGCGCCCCCGACATCGTTGTCGAAGGCGCGGCCCGCACGGATCTCGGTCCTACGGGATGCGGCACGTTCCGAGGGAGCGCCGCGCACTGGGGCGTGCGGTCGCCTTACGGCGTGTAGACGGCGTCACTGCCGTACAACTCCCTGGTGAACGCGGAGACATCGGCGCTGCGGTCGGAGCCGTCGAGGTTGTACGTCAGATAGACGCCGTACCCCTCACCGACGGTGCGGCGGGCGAGGTCGGCGGCCGTGCTCTGCGAGGTCCCGCCGATCTCGACGGCCGCCGGCGACAGCTTCGACTTGGGCAGTGCGATGCCGGGGACCTGCCAGGTGCCGTAGTACGGGTTCCAGGCGTAGTCGAACTTGGACGAGACGTCGACACCGCCGTACGAGAGGCGCGAGGCGGCCGGGCCGATGTTGTAGAGGCTGATGATCTTGTCCGGCATGTTCGCGCGCAGCGCCGTCACCAGGTGCACGAACGAGCTGTCGTTGGGCTGGCCGGTGCCGTTGTTGCCGTACTCGGCGTACTCGTCGTCGAAGTCGAGGCCGTACTTGGTCACGGTGTCCGACATTTGCTTCGCGAACGCCGAAGCAGCTTGCTGGGACGGGAAGTTGGCGAAGCCCGCACCCTGGTGGTTGCCGAGCACCGAGAGGACGACCTTGATGCCTTTGTCCTGCAACGGCCTGATCTCCGTGGCGGCGTTGTCGAGGACGCGCTGTACGTTCTCGTTGAAGTGCAGATACGCCTCCTTCTTGCCCGTGTCGTAGTTGATGTTCGCCGCGAAGATCACGGCGACGTCGAAGACGTTGTCGCCGCCGTCGGCGAGGGTGTACTTGCCGACGTTCAGCATGCTGTTGTTGTTCACCTCGACGTACGCCACCGAGGTCGGCCCCTGTTTCGCGGGAGCGGGAGCGGGAGCAGGGGCCGCTGCCGCGCCGGTCGTGGCGGTCGTGCCGAAGGTGAGGGCGGCGACGGCCGAGAGCGCGAGCGCGGCCGTCCGCAGTCTGCTCCGTACCAGAGTGAACATCGTTGATCGGTCTCCCATCGCATGGGTCGGCGCCCGACGTGTTCGAAAGCGCCGAGTGAGCCCTCCGAGTTTTCCTCTCCCGTGACCGAATCCCAAGAATCATGCGCAAACTCTTTTCGACTCCTAGGCCCTCAAGTCGGTGGCCTGAAGGGGGCTCTGCCCCTCCAGCCACCCTTAGGGTTGTCGCACGAGGTGGGTCGGACACGACGAGGGGGCTCGCGTTGGATCGCCTGGCCGGAGCGGACCTGGAAGTCGGCCGACCGCCGTCGTCGCGACACGCGGGGCTCTGGCCGGTCGCGGCCCTCGCCGCGCTGGTGGTCGTCGTGCTCGCGGTCTTGTACGCCGGCCACAGCGAGCCCGGCAGGGTGGACAGGTGGATCATCGAGCCGACGGCGGACAGCGTGCGGCCGCCGTGGCGGCGCGTCGCTCTGGCCACGGACTTCTTGGGAGAGCCCGCCGGAGCGGCGACGCTGATCGTCGCCGCCGTGGCGGGCTGCCTGCTGCTCCGGCGTCCTCGGGCGGCGGTGCTCGTCGTTGCCGGTGCCGGCCTGACCGTGGCGACGGCGACGCTGCTCAAGCACCTGGTGGGACGCACCATCCACGGCGACGGCAACCTGTCCTATCCGAGCGGGCACACCGCCTTCTTCACCGCGCTCGCCCTCGTGGTGGCGCTGCTCGCGGCCGGTGAGCTCGGCCTCGGCAGGACGGCCGGCACGTTGCTCGTGCTCGCCGCGGCGCTGGTTGCCGGCGCCGCCATGGGCTGGGCGCAGGTCGCCCTGAGCGCGCACTACGCGACCGACGTCCTCGGCGGCTGGTGCACCGCGCTCGCGGTGGTCCCGGCGGCCGCGTGGCTGGTCGACCGGATCGCCGACAACAGTCGGTGGCAGCGGCACTGACGTCACGTCACGTCATGTCATGTCATGTCATGTCATGCCAGGCGGCGGAATACGGGCTTCACCGGTCGTCCCGCCAGCCAGGGCGTGGGGTCGGCGGCGTCCAATGCCTTCCGGTACACCGCACATGCCTGGGCCACCACGTCGACGGTGTGGTCGATATCGGCGTCGTCGAGCGCGCTGCTCACCACGAACGACGGGGCGAGCACCCCGCCCGCGAGGAGTCGGCGCAGGAACAGGGTGCGGTACTGCTGCGACGGCTGCCCGTTCTCGTCGAGGGTGGCGAAGACCAGGTTGCCGGCCCGGCCCCGGACGACGATGTGGTCGCCGACGCCCATGCCGGCCGCGGCGTCGCGGACCCCGGCGGCCAACCGCTCGCCGATGGCGTGCAGTTGAGCGGTGATGCCCTCCTCGACGTAGGTGGTCTGCACGGCCATCGCGGCTGCCAGCGAGTGTGTTTCCGCGCCGTGCGTGGTGGAGAGAAGGAACACTCGCTCGCCGGAGTGGCGAAGGCCGCCCCGCTCCATCAGCTCGCGGCGCCCGGCAAGCGCGGAGACGGCGAACCCGTTGCCCAGCGCCTTCCCGAACGTGGAGAGGTCGGGGACGACGCCGTACAGGCCCTGGGCGCCCGCCTCGGACCAGCGGAAGCCGGTGATCATCTCGTCGAAGATCAGTACGCAGCCGTGCCGGTCGGCCAACTCGCGCAGGCCTGCGAGATATCCGGGCGGCGGCTCGGTGTGGGTCGTGGCAGGTTCGAGGATCAGGCAGGCCACCTCGTCCTGGTACCGGGTCAGCAGCTCCTCCGTCGCGGCCAAGTCCCCGTAAGGGAAGGACACGGTCAGGTCGGTGGTCGCCGCCGGAATGCCGGCGGACATCGGCGTTGTAGCGATGAACCAGTCGTCGACGGAGAAGAACGGATGGTCGCCGCAGATGGCCACCCGCGGGCGCCCGGTGACGGCGCGGGCGAGGCGCACCGCGGCGGTGGTGACGTCGGAGCCGTTCTTCGCGAACTTCACCATCTCGGCGGTCGGCACCGTGGCCAGGAAGCGTTCCGCGGCCTCGACCTCCACGATGGACGGCCGGACGAAGTTGCTGCCGCGGTCGAGTTCCCGCCGCACCGCTTCGAGCACGCGTGGGTGGGCGTGGCCGAGGCTGACCGACCGCAGCCCTGACCCGTACTCGATGTAGCGGTTGCCGTCGATGTCCCACACATGGGCACCGCGGCCGTGGCTGATGACCGGTGCCAGGTTCTCGGGGTACTGGTCGTCGCCCTTGGCGTATGTGTGCGCGCCCCCGGGGATCAGGGCGTGCAGCCGCTCGTTCGCCTGCCGCGACCGGGGCAGGCGGAACTCCTCAGTGTCCACGCTGACTTCAGCTCTCTTTCTGCTTCAGGACCTCGGCCAGGCTCGGAGCCTTCCGGTCCCGCTCGGACATCGAGGTGACCGGCAGCGGCCAGTCAATGGCGAGCTCCGGGTCGTCGAAGGCGATCGTCACGTCTTCGGCCGGATCGTGCGGGCGGTCGATCCGGTACGAGGTGTCGGAGGCCTCGGTCAGCGCCTGGAAGCCGTGCGCGCAGCCTGCCGGGATGTACAGGGTCTTCTGCGTCTCGTCGGAGAGTTCGAAGAAGGCCCGGTTGCGGTACGTCGGTGAGTCCTTCCGCAGGTCCACGACGACGTCGAAGATCCTCCCGTACGAGCACCGCACCAGCTTGGCCTCGCCGGCGCCGGAGCGCAGGTGCAGGCCTCGCAGCACGCCCCGGACCGAGCGGGACACGCTGTCCTGGATGAAGGCGTCCGGGTCGAGGCCCACCGAGCGGACCACGTCGGCGTCGAAGGTGCGGCAGAAGAAGCCGCGTTCGTCGGCGTACGGCGTCGGCTCGAAGAGGTACGCGCCGGCGATCTCTGGGACTTCGGTCGCTTTCATGGGGCCTCCCGTAGGGCGTGGGCCGGGAACAGGACCGCGGTCAACTCGGCGAACTGGTCCTTGAGTTGCCGGGCGGCGACCGCGTTGCGTTCGGCAAGGGTCTGCCGCAGCTCGGCCGACCGCTTCTCCAGCGCCCGGAACTGCTCGAGCAGCCGGTCGGCGTCGACCTCGCGGGCCGGGTGGCAGAACGCGGCAAGGCCCATCCGGTCCATGAGCGCGTCGCTCTTCGCCGCATAGCTGAGGGCGAGCGTCGGTGTGCCGACCTTCAGCGCGCAGATCAGGTTGTGGTAGCGGGTCGCCACGACGGTGTCGGCCGCCGCCGTCTCCTTCATCAGGCCGGCGAGCGAGGCCGTCTCGGCGGCGGTGACCAGCGGCGAGTCCACCGCGTCGAGGATCGCGGCGACCACCGGCGCGTCGCACGCGTCGCCGGTGAGCAGCCGGACCGGCCTGCCTTCCTCAACCAAGGCGCGCACAAAGCGAGTTGTCCCGTCGAGGTAGCGCCGGTGGATCTCCTCGGCCCGGGCGCGGTCGTCGTTGCCGCCGTGGAAGTCCATGACGCCGACGCAGACCGGGCCCCCCGGCGGGCCTGAGGGCACGCTCGTCGGGGGCGTCGGCAGGGCGAACGCGAGGTCCGGGTAGACCTCGTCGCGCGCGGTGTCCACGCCCATCCCCCGCATCGCGTCGCGGGACAGGGCGTCCCTGTACGAGCGGTACGCGGCAAGCCGCGCCGACCAGCGCACCAGGGCCCGGGTCGGCCGGTTGCCGATCGGGGCGGCGCCGACGCCGACCAGCGCGACCCGGGTGCGAAGCAGCCGGCCACTCGCGCAGAGCAGGAACAGCGAGTACGGGAAGCCCCACGGCCGCAGCGGCAGCGTGGCCTCCAGGACGCCCATGCCCGGCACGATCACCACGTCGTGCCGACGCACCCAGGCGGCGGTGCGGACGGCGTCGACGAGTTTGCCCAGGCCCTTGCCCGCGATCGCGCCCACGCGTGACGCGGTCCGGTACTCCCCTCGGTACCAGTGCAGCCGCGTCGCGGGGATCCCGTACCGGGACGTGACGACCTCGGGCCCGCCGCACAGCGCGTCCACGGCTGCCTCCGGATGCTCGGCGCGCAGGTACCCGAGCACGGCCTCGAGCGATCCGTCGTTGCCGAGGTTGCCGGAGCCGAGGAGGCCGAACACCCCCACCCGTGTAGGGGACTTCATGCCTGCCGCCCTTCACGACCTTCACGACCTTCACGACCTTCACGTCCGTCACGACCTTCACGTCCTGCGACGAGGGCGTCGACGGAGACAGTGAGCTTGGCCGGGTTGACCGGGGCACGGTCCTCGACCCGCTCACCGGCGCCCGGCCGGGCCCGGCTGGTCATCCAGGCGGCCAGGTGGCGGTAGCACGCGCGCCGGTCGGCCGCGGACAACGGCGCCCGCCGGATCGCCGCGACGAAGCCCCAGACGTACTCGGCGAGCAGCCGCGGCGTCGGGTGCAGCGGGCCCGCCCGGCGCGGGTCGAGGTTGACGCACCGGGATCGCTTCGACGGGTTCGCCCGCTCGGCGCGGGTGGGGTGGTCGCGGCGGAAGTACAGCAGCTCCGGCACCTGGTGGAAGGGTCCGTGCAGGCCGATCTCGGCGACGAACGTGCGGTCCGCGTGGTGGTAGCTGTCGTGCGGCTTCACCCGGCGCAGCACGTCGGCCCGGATCACCCCGTAGAAGTCGTCGCCGCCGGGCTCGAACAGCATGCTGCGGAAGCGCTCGGGCGCGCGCGGCGAGTCGGTGGCGAGCGTGTACTCGTACGGAACCTTCACCTTCCCGTCCTCGTCGATGACCGCCTGGTCGGCGTGCGCGAGGATCACGTCCGGCCGCTCGTCCAGGGCCTCGACGCAGCGCCGCAGCAGGTCCCGGGCGTACAGGTCGTCGTGCGAGGCCCACTTGAACAGTTCGCCGTGGCACTCGGTGAACACGTAGTTGTGGTTCGGCGCGGCGCCGATGTTCCGGGTCAGCCGGATGTAGCGGATACGCGAGTCCCGCTCGGCGTACTTGCGGCAGATGTCCTGGGTTCCGTCGGTCGAGGCGTTGTCGGAGATGACCAGCTCGAAGTCCTCGTAGGTCTGGCCGAGCAGGGCGTCGAGCGACTCCGCGAGGTACTCCTCGCCGTTGTACACGGGCAGACCGATGCTCAGCCTGGGTTGCGCGGTCATGAGGTCCTCACTTCGGGGATGGGGTTCTGGTGGCTGCACCCGCGCTCGCGCAGGGCGGTCCGCAGCTGCAGCCACCACACGGCCGAGCCGCAGACGGTCGCGGCGGCGACGCCCCAGGCCGAGCCGACCGTGCCGGCCACGGCCGCCCCGCCGAGCCCGCCGGTGACGTAGCAGACGGAAGCGATCAGTTGGCTGCGCAGGCTGCGCCGGGCCGCGCCGAGCGCGCGAAGGCCGGACGCCGCTCCGGTGCCGAGTCCCGCGCCCGCGACGCCGAGCGTGACCGGCACGATGAGCTCCGATGCGGAGCTCCAGACGCCGCCGAGCACGAACTCGCCGCCCGCGTCCGGCACAAGGAGCAGCGCCCCGCCCCAGAGCAGCGCGGCGACGGCCTGCCCGCCGCCGAGGAGGAGGCAGAACGCGCCGAGGCGGTGCGGGGCCCGCCTCAGCACCCGTGCCGCCTCCGCGACGGTGACCAGGGAAAGACCCATCAGCACCGCCATGAACGGGCCGAGCAGGAGCTCGGCGCCCCGGATCACACCCACCGCGCCGAGCCCGACGATCGCGCCGAGTCCGTACGCCCGCAACTGGCTCGCGCCGCTGTTGCTGACGTTCTCGACCAGGTACCGGTAGCCGAGGTCCCGGTGCTCGCGAAGCCACTCGCGCGCGCCGGTCAACTGCGGCCGGATGCCGGACTGGAAGCAGCCGTACACCGCGGCCACGGCGGCGGAGGCGCCCCAGGCGAGCACGAAGGCCTCCACGCTGCCGACGCGGGCCGCCACCACCAGGGCCGGGACGAGCGCGACGCCCCACACGAGGTCGTTGACGAACGCCTTCCGCCCGGTACCGGCGGCGAAGAACGCGAACCGCCAGGAGTCCTGAAGCAGCAGCCCCGGCAGTACGGCACCGAGGCAGGCGAACGCGGGCCCCACACTGCCGCCGAGTAGAAGCCCGACCACCAGGGACGCGGCGCCGAGGGCGGTACCGGCGCCGAGCGCGGTACCCGACGACCGGGCCACCGCCGCGCGCCAGGACGCGTCCGGCACGCCGCTGAAGCGCACCACGAGCGGGTCGGTGGCAAGGCCGCGGGAGACGTTGAGCACCACGCCGTAGGTCACCCAGGCGAGGCTGAACACGCCGAACGCTGTCACCCCCAGCGAGCGGGCCACGTAGATGCCCACCACGAAGTTGCTCATGCTGGAGGCCGCCTGGTCGGCGAGGCCCCAGGACAGCCGGCCGACGAGCGCCCGCTTGGCGGATCCGGCCGCTGCCGCCGTTGTCCTGGGATTCTCCCTCTCGGTGGCCATCCGCATCAGGCCTTGATCAGCCCGGCGGCGGCCAGCGCTCCGGCCGCGTCGGCGACGGTGTCGAACGGCAGCCCGGACCGCTCGGCGACGTCAAGCAGACCGTGCTCGCCGTCGGAGAGGTTGAGCACCCAGAGCATGGCCATCTGCGCCTGCTTGGTGTCGCTGCGGCCGCCGAGCGCGTCGTACAGCCCACGGCGGCCCAACTGCGGTTCCCCGTAAGGGCTGAGGTTGACGTACCGCCGGTTGCGGTCGAGGACGGCGAACGCCTCGCGGCAGACGGAGAGGGTGTCGGCCATCGCCTCCGGGGAGACGAAGTCCAGGTCGTCCGCCGAGGTGTGGTACTCGGGGTAGCCCGCGTACGGGGTCCTGGTGAGCGAGCCCACGCCCAGGTTGAACCCGGGCGAGCAGAACTGTCGCTCGTCGTAGCCGTACGGCGTGAACTCGGTGACGCGGTGCGGGCGTTCGGAGGCGGCAAGGACGTGCCGCATCACCCGGTCGATCTCCGCGTCGCCGCGTCTGCTCTGCTTGTACGTCAGTGAGCCGGAGTCGCCCGCGCAGGCCAGCACGACGCCGTGCTTGACGCGCTCCACCCGCTCGGCGTTGCGGGCCAGCCAGGTGATCGCCCCGATCGTGCCGGGCGCGAAGATGAACCGGTAGGTGTAGTACGGCGTTTGCTCCGCCAGCGCCCGCGCCAGGAACGTCGCCACCGCGATGCCCGCGAGGTTGTCGTTGGCCAGCGACGGGTGGCAGACGTGGCAGGAGACGATCACCTCGTCGGGGACCTGTCCGGGGACCACGTGCTCGGCGTAGGTGAGGTGGCCGTCCGCGAGGGTGGAGTCGATGCGCACCTCGTACTCGCCGTCCGGCAGCGCGTCCAAGGTCTCCTGGGCCAGGCAGAATCCCCATTCCGGCTTGTAGTAACTGGTGCGGTACGGCACCCAGTTGGGGTGATCCGGCAGGGTGTGCAGGTGTTCGCGCAGCTCGGCGAGCGGCATGGTCTGCGACACCGGCACGCTGTAGCCGAGCACGTGCAGGCTGGACTCGGCGAAGTCGACGACCCGGTTGCCGGTGCTGTCGGCGACGTACGCGTCCCGGATGTTCCACTCCTGCGGCACCGTCCAGTCGAGCACCTGGGTCCCGGTCGGCACCTCGTGCACCTGGAGCGGGATGTACTCGCCGACGATGTCCAGGGTGGCGCGCACGCCGTCCCCCGTGATGCTCCGGCAGAGCGGGTACAGCCGCTCCACCAGTGCGTACATCTCCGCGCCGGCCGCTGTCATCCGCGCCACCGCAGGGTGTCGTCGACGGCACCGGCTTCGGACGCCGCACGCAGCACGGCGAGGCGGGTGAAGCGTCGCTCGAAGTCCTCCCGGGTCAGTCCGAACTTCCGGTAGGCGTCGGTGAGTTCGAGCGCGCCCCGCTGCACGGTCCACTCGCAGTCGAAGCCGGGTATCGCGGCGCGGAACCGGGAGAAGTCCACCCGGTAGGACCGCGGATCGGCACCGGTCTCCCCCGTGATCACCACCTTCGAGCCGGACACCGCATCGGCGACCTGCTCGGCGATCTCGGCGACCGTGACGTTGTTGACCTCACTGCCGATGTTGAACGCCCGGTCGTGCACCGCTTCGCGCGGCGCGGTCAGCGCGGCCGCGAAGGCCCGTGCGATGTCGGCGGCGTGCACCAGCGGGCGCCAGGGGGTGCCGTCGGAGAGCACCAACACCTCGCCGGACAGGAGCGCGTGGCCCACCAGGTTGTTGAGGACGATGTCGGCGCGCAGCCGGGGCGAGTAGCCGAAGGCGGTGGCGTTGCGCATGAACACCGGGCTGAAGTCGCCGTCGGCCAGGGCGTGCAGGTCGTCCTCCACCCGCACCTTGGACTCCGCGTACGGCGTCACCGGGCGCAGCGGGGCGTCCTCGGCGACCAGGTCGTCGCCGCCCGCGGCGCCGTAGACCGAGCAGGTCGACGCGTACAGGAAGCGCCGTGCTCCCGCGTCGCGGGCCAGTCGGGCGAGGCGTACGGACGCGTGGTGGTTGATGTCGTACGTGAGTTCCGGGGCGAGGGATCCCAGCGGGTCGTTGGAGAGTGCGGCCAGGTGGATCACGGCGTCCACCCCCGCCATGTGGTCGGGCGTGACGTCGCGCAGGTCCACCCGGTGCCCCGGCGGGTCGGCGGGCGGCGGGCCGAGGACGCAGTCGGCGAACAGGCCGGCGTCGAGACCGACGACTTCATGTCCGGCGGCCGTGAGGACCGGGGCCATCACGGTGCCCAGGTATCCCTGGTGTCCGGTGAGCAGTACGCGCAAGGTTCATTCCCCCTGATGGGAAGTGCCCGGATGGGAAGTGCCCTGATGGGAAGTGCCCAGGTCGAGCGTGAGTTTGGTGACGGCGAACGCCTCGGCGTAGCGCGCGTGGCATTCGATGCCGCGGATCCGTGCGAGGCCGAGGAAGGCCTCGCGGTCGTACCAGGGGCGGTGCCGCTGCGAGGGGTAGTGCTCCTGCAGCAGCCGCACCTTCTCTTCGGCGGTCTCCAGGGACAGCGGCTGGTACGCCGACGGACGGCCGAGATCGCCGTCCCACTTGACGATCTCGTAGCCGAGAACGAGGTGGTCGCGGAATGCGGTGGGTATCAGCCGCGCCAGGCCGCGGTGGTCCTGGTGCGCGTCGTCGGTACGCGGGGCCAGGATCAGATCCGGGTCGGTCTGCCCGCGCAGTTCCTCGACCGCCGCCTTGGCCTCGTCCCAGTGGACGGGCATCCGGCCGTCCGGCAGCTTGAGCACGGTGAGGCGCAGATCGGCGCCCGGGCAGAAGGCGGCGAGCGCGGCCCGCTCCTCCTGCTCGCGCTCGCTGCCACCGCCGGAGAGCACCAGGGCGTCGACGCGCATTCCCGGCCGCGCGAGGCACAGGCTGAGGAGCGTGCCGCCTGCGCCGATGGCGATGTCGTCGCAGTGCGCGCCCACCGCGACGATCCGGTCCAGGCGCCCTGCACCGAGCCGGATCACGCGCTCACCCCCGCGCCGTCCCGTTCCCACACGGCCCACGGGCGGTCGCCCCGGGTGTAGGCGGCGTCGAGCGCGGCCCGCTCCTTCACTGTGTCGGTCGGCTTCCAGAAGCCGCGGTGCTGGTGCGCCACCAACCGCCCCTGCTTGGCCAGTTGGGCGCATCCGTCGGCGACCAGGTCCCCGTTCTCCGGTATGTGCTCGAAGACCTCCTGGCGGAGCACGAAGTAGCCGCCGTTCTCCCACAGCGGCAGTTCGCTCACCGCGGTGATGCCGCCCACCAGACCGTCCTCGCCGAGGTCCACGCAGTGGAACGAGGACTGCGGAGGCACCACCATCATCGACGCACCGGCGTCGCGCAACGCGAACTTCTCGATCATCTCGTCGAGAGGGGCATCGGTGAGCACGTCGGCGTAGTTGGCGAGGAACATCTCCTCGCCGTCCAGGTGGTGCCGCACCCGGCGAAGGCGTTCCCCGATCGGTGACTCGATGCCGGTCTGCGCGAACGTGATGGTCCAGTCGGCGATGTCGGTGGAGAGCAGCTCGGTCTGGCCGCCCCGCAGCACGAAGTCGTTGGACACCGTCTCCTCGTAGTTGAGGAAGAAGTTCTTGATGTGATGCGCCCCGTATCCGAGGCACAGGATGAACTCCTTGTGCCCGAAGTACGCGTAGTAGCGCATGACATGCCAGATCAGTGGTCGCGGGCCGACCATCGCCATCGGCTTGGGCATGTCGTCGGCGGCACCGTCGCGCATCCGCATCCCGTAACCGCCGCAGAACAGAACGACCTTCATGCCTTGACCTCGACAATGCTCAGTTCCGGGATGGGAAAGACCAGACGGCCGCCCCAGTCGTGCACGAAGGACAGCTGCTCGACCAGCTCGGCCCGCAGGTTCCACGGCAGGACGAGGACGTAGTCCGGTCGGTCGGTGGCTATCTGCTCGGGCGGCAGGATCGGGATGCGGGTGCCCGGGGTGAACCTGCCGTGCTTGTAGGGGTTGCGGTCGACCGTGTACGGGAGCAGGTCGGGCCGGATGCCGCAGTGGTTGAGCAGGGTGTTGCCCTTGCCCGGGGCGCCGTAGCCGACGACCGTCTCGCCGCGCTCGGCCGCCTCGACGAGGAACCGCAGGAGGTCCCTGCGCACCTTGGCGACGCGGGCGGAGAACTCGGCGTACCCGGTCAACTCCTGTAGCCCGGCGGCCTTTTCGCGGGCCAGCACGTCAGCCACCTGTTGCGTCGGCTCGCCGGCCATCTCGACCGGCCGGGCCCACAGCCGGATGGAGCCGCCGTGCGTGGGCAGCAACTCGACGTCCACGAGGGCGAGTCCGCCACTCGCGAGAGCCCGGGTCGCGGACGCGACCGTGTAGTACTGGAAGTGCTCGTGGTAGATCGTGTCGTACTGGTTCTCCTCGATCAGGGTCAGCAGGTGCTGCACCTCGATGGAGACCCAGCCGTCGTCGGCGACCAGGGCGCGCAGCCCCTGGGTGAACCCGACGACGTCGGGGATGTGCGCGTACACGTTGTTGGCCACGACCAGGTCCGCCGGGCCGTGCTGGGCTCGGACGGCCGAGCCGATGGCCGGGTCCAGGAACTCCGTGAGCGTGGGCACACCCGCGTCGCGCGCCGCGGCGCCGACGTTCACCGACGGCTCGATGCCGAGGCAGCGGATCCCCCGGTCCACCACGTGCTTCAGCAAGTACCCGTCGTTGCTCGCCACCTCGACCACGAAGGCGTCGGAGCCGTCGGTGTCGAGTCGGGTGTCGAGTCCCACCCGCTGTACGGCGTCGGCGACGAACGTGCGCGCGTGCTCCACCCAGGAGGTCGAGTACGACGAGAAGTACGCGTACTCCTTGAACGTCTCCTCCGGCGTGATCAGCGGCGGGATCTGCGCGAGCCAGCAGTCGGTGCAGACCCGCAGGTGCAGCGGGAACGCGGGCTCCGGCAGGTCCAGTTGGTCCGCGGCGAGAAAGCTCTCGCACGGCGGCGTCGCCCCGAGATCGACCACGCTCGCCAGCGTCGCCGAGCCGCAGAGTCGGCATCGTGTCATCTAGTGCCCCCCATTGATTCCGTCCCCCATTGATTCCGTCCGACCCGCGATCACGGTGCGGTACTCCTCCTCCAGGCGCTCGAGCCCGACGGCCGGGCTGAAACGCAGCTCGTAACGGCGCCGGGCCGCCTCGCCCATCTCCCGGTTGCGGTCCTGCTCGGCCGTGATCCGGCGCAGGCAGGACGTGAGCGAGGAGGACTCGCCCGGCCGGTGCAGGAGACCGGTCACCCCGTCCTCGACGAGTTCGACGAACGCGCCGTGACCGGCGGCGACGGCCGGTACCCCCGCCGCCATCGCCTCCGCGACCACCAGGCCGAACGTCTCCAGGGCCATCGAGGGAGCCACCACGGCGACCGATCGCGCGACGGCCCGCCGGCACTGATCCGGGTCGAGCAGACCGACGTAGCGCACGTCGTCCCGGTCCGCCGCCCAGGCGGTCACCTCTCGTTCCAGTGGCCCCGCCCCGGCGAGCACGAGCGGTACGCCCACACCGCCGGCCGCGGCGATCTCGTCCCACGCGGCCATGAGCAGCCGCACGCCTTTGGCCTCCGCGAGCCGACCGAGGAAGAGCACATGCTCGCCGACGCCCGTTCGGCGGGCGCCCGGATCGGGTACGAAGTTGTGCTTCACCGCGAGGAGTTCGGCCGGCATGCCGGACCGCACCAGGACGTCGCGCTGCGCCGCGGAGATGCAGAAGAACCGCTCCACGCCGGACCACCACCGCCGCCGGTTGAGCGTCAGGCTGACCGCGAGCGGTACCGTCGCGAGGCGGGAGTCGCGGTAGCAGCCGTGCCGGACCGCGGGCAGCGACGCCTTCGACCCGACGCACTCGGTGCACGCCCTGCCGTCCCTGTGCAGGGTGCCGGGCGGGCAGACCTGGGTGTAGTTGTGCAGCGTGGCGACGGCGGGTACTCCGGCGTCGGCGCAGGCGGCGAGGACCGCGGGCGACAGGAGCGGGAAGACGTTGTGGATGTGCACCACGTCCGGCCGCTCGGCGCGCAGTCGGGCGGCGAGCTCCTTGCGGACCGCCGGGTTCCACGGCACAAGGAGCGGCACCGCGGCCTTGGCGGCGAGTGACCGTCCCGCGATGTCGTCGCTGCGGCGCTCGAACAGCCCGACCCGGTGGCCGGCCGCGCGCAGCAGCCCCACTTCCTGGTCGACGACGACGTTCTCCCCGCTCGGCTGAGCCGAGGAGTAGCGGTTGTGCACCACGAGAACGTGCATGCTCAGGTCATCTCCGATCTGCGGGCCCATCGCGGGACACGTCGTTGAGTGACCGCGCGCCTCGTGAGGGGCGTCGCCGTCGCGAGGGGCGTGGCCGCGGCAGGTGTCGCGAGGAGCGAGGCGGCCAGGGCCAGATGCAGCAGATACGGCGAGGCGTCGCCGAGTCCTGCCTCGGTGTACGACGAGATCGCGACGTAGCTGATCAGGAAGACCGCGCAGGCCCTCTGCAGTGACGGCGGTCGCAGCAGCGCGACACCGGCGAGGACGACGATGATCGCCGCGACAAGGATGACGCCGATCAGACCCTGCTCGCTGTAGACGGCCAGCCAGCTGTTGTCGATCGGCAGGCCGCCGAACGACTTGTCGCCAAGGCCCATGCCGAACACCTGCTCCGCGGTGGTCCGGGGCGCTGTGAGCAGGGCGTCCCAGACCTTGGCCCGACCGGTGAGGCTGGTGAAGTACTCCTTGCTCTGACCGCGCAGGAACCACGCCTCCAGCGCGGAGGCGAACCCCACCGCGGCCACCACGGACACCACCACCGCCCAGACGAACAACCGGCGGGCGGCCGCGCTGGTCAGGACGAGCGAGCCGATGGCAAGCACAAGCCCGATGAGCAGGCCGACCGTGGCCGTCCGGGTATGGGTCAACGCGAGCAGGGCGAGTGACGGCACGATGACCAGGGCCGCGCTGCCCCTGGTGGTCCGGTGACCCAGTACGAGCAGCACGGTGAGCCCGATGATCACTGCGGCGTACTGTCCGATCTGCGGCGGGGTGAGCGGCCACAACGCGCCGACAAGGCGACCGCCGTAGGTCTCGGGCATGGCCGCGCCCGGTGAGATGACCAGGCCGGCTGCCGCCGTCCCGAGCGCCACGAAGTACATCCGGATGTGGTGCCGGACGAACGTCAGGCTGCCGTCCCACCATCGGCTGAGCAGCCACAGCGTGCCGACGAAGAGAGCGAGGCGGGCGCAGCGGAACAGCGCGCCGAACCCGACCTCCAGGTTCGCGCTGGAGATCACGCTCGGCACAAGCAGCAGGGTGAGCAGGAACAAGAAGGCGCTCGCCCGGATGCGCAGCCGGAGATTGAGCGCGAGCGCCAGCGCGAACGCGGCGACCAGCGCGCCCATGGTGACCATCTGGATGACGGAGCGGGGCAGCGGGAGGATGGTCTTCGCCCCGGCGGAGCCGAGCGTGTTGAGGGCGAGCAGCGCCCAGACGATCCCGACGGCCTTGGGCGTGCCCCCCTTCAGATCCCCGTCCATCTCAACCACCGGACCGTGGCGCGTAAGTGCTGCCGGTGTCCTGCCGGTACGGCGTGTCCTGCCACTGCCCGGAGTCGAGCTTCTGGTCCGTGTTCTCCGCGACGAAGCTCCACGGGCCGCGGTAGGTGTTGTCGTGCCAGCGGTTGTGCTGCTTGTGGGTGATCGCGTCGGACACCCGCTTGCCCTTGTACGGCGACCACTTCGGATAGGTGCCGTAGTTGGAGAGGACCGCCATGCGGCCGCACTCGGTCTTGCACTTGACGACCGACGGGTCGAGGAGGAAGCGGTTGTCGTGGATGTCCACCCGCTGGGTCTTCCACCGGCAGTCGGCGTAGAGCGGGGCCTTGGTGATCGCCGGTTTCGCACAGCGCTTGGTGTCCTTCACCAGCAACGTGCAGTATCCGGTCGAGGTGTTGGCCGGGCTGTTGCAGAACCGGTCGGCGTTCTCCCACAGGGTGATGCCGTTCCAGTTGTCCTCCAGCACGTTCCGGTAGATCTCGATCTTGTCCGTGCGGGCCTTGATCCGTGGTTCGCCGCCGGACTCGGACACATAGACGGTCGCGTACGGGAAGGGGTCGCCGCGTTCGGACCTGCGGCCCTCGACCCAGTTGTTCCGCCGGATCGTGTTGTCGCGGATGACCGCGTTGTAGCTGGTCTCGTACATCAGCGCGGCACCGTCGTTGGCCTCGAGCAGGTTGCCCTCGATCCGGAAGTCGTTGTTGTTGTTGTCCGCCCACAGCCCGGCGCCGCGGTTGTCGTGCACCCAATTGCCGCGTATCTCGGCGCCGTTGACGGCCCAGAACTTGATGCCTCCGGTGCAGCCGCAGCCCGGCCGCTTCCGCTCCCAGTCGCCGGTGTTGTTGCCCACGATCTCGTTGCCCTCGACCACCAGGCCGCGGATCGAGTCGCCGGTCTTGTACGCGTTCATTCCGTACTGCCCGTTGTCGCGCAGACAGCTGGCGCGGACCTTCTGGCGGGCACCGGCCATCAGCCCGGCACCGGAGTTGTACTGGATCTTCGCGTGCTCGATCACCCATCCGTCGGCCATGTCGTGGTTGACCACGCCCTCGTCGGGCGGCGCGACGAAACGCTGCACGGTCAGGTGGCGGATGGTGACGTCGCGGGCGGTGCCGCTGAACGCGTAGTTGTTCTTCTTCCCGCCGTCGAGCACCGCGCCCGGCGCGCCGATGTAGCGGTTCCCCTTCTTGGCGATGACCTGGGCGTAGCGGTCCGGCTCGAGCCGGTGCTTGCCCGGCCGAAGCCAGAACGTGGTGCCCGGAGGGCTGCTCTTGGTCTTCTCGGCCAGGTCACCGACCACCCCGGGGTCGACCGTCACCGCGCCCTTCGGTGCCTTCGCGGGACCGGCCGCGGGCTTGTCGCACACCCGCGCCACGGACGTGGTGGGCGCCTTGGACGCGGAAGACGCGTCGGTCGGCTCCGCCCGCGCGTCGTCCGGCGTGCTCGTACAGCCGGTCGCCGCCAGCAGGACCAGCGCCAGCGGTGCCGCGGGCAACGCCAAGTTCCGCCACTTCATCCCCACACGTCCTCCCTAGCCGCGGAACCTGAGCACGGTGGTGAACTCCCCCGACAACGCAGCGCCGTCGGCGCATCCCGTACCGACCAGCGTGGTGGCGGGCTCCTTGCGCCCGAAGCCGGCGGAGTACCAGCCCAGCGGCGGGTCGGTCTCGCCGCGATGCGCCTGCCAGTTCAGCTGCCTGGGCAGGTCGAGCACCGCGGAGCGGCCCTCGCCGTCCCGCATCCAGGTGAGCGCGGCCCGGTTCCCCACCAGGTCCGCGGCGATCGCCGGGCCGAGGTGGAACGCCAGGCGTACGTCCCGGCGCGGGCCGCGCACCTCGTCGACCACCCGCAACTCCTGTTTGGCGGCCGTCAGTTCCACCCGGCGGCGGTGCACGGAGGGCTGGTAGCCGTCGTGTTCGGCACACCAGCGGGCCGTCCCGCCGTCGGAGGCGTCGGATGTGTCCACGGCCAGGACGCGGGTGCGGGCCTGCCGGGTCCACAGGAACGGGCCGCCCGAGACGGACTGGTCGCCGCCGTCCAATTGCAGGGTGTTGTGGCCGAGGGTCGACCGGAAGTACTGCCGCCACAGGGGCTGCCCGTGGTAGCAGTACGTTCCCGGGTCGGCGAGTACGTCGACCCCGTCGTGCCGCACCTCCACGGACAGCGCGTCCGCGTGGGCGTGCGCGGCGATGGACAGGAAGCCGTGCGGACCACCGTCGCAGCGGCACCAGATCTCCGCCGGGCCGCGCAGGATGGTGAGCCCCGCGTCGGCGAAGTGGGCCGGTCGGCTCGCCGGGCGGGGCACGGCCGGTGCCGTGCCATTTTTCGAGTACGGCTTGATGAGCGCGGCGAGGAGCGGGGTGCGCACATCGGTGCCGGTCACTGCCGGCCACCAGGCGAGCCGGCCGAACACGGCGTCCCCGGTGGCGAGGAGCGAGGCCCAGCGGTCGGTGCCCGTGCCGTCCACGACCAGGCCGTGCCCGTCGTCCGCGTCCCCCTGGCGCGGCGGCCGTAACCGGTTGTCCACGACGGCCGCGAGCGCGTCGGTCATCCGCAGCAGCACGGGGCGGATCGACGCGGGGACCGGCACGCCTGCGGCATCCGCCTCGGCCACCGCGGCCAGGCCGAGCTCGAGGACAAGGCCGTGGTACTCGGTGGCCAGCTCGCGGTTGAGGCCGGAGTCGAAGGTATTGCCGCGCAGGTGCCGCTCGAGGGACCGGAGCGCGCCGGCCCGCCAGCGTGCCGATGAGGGGAACCACGCGAACGCGCAGGCCGCCGCGAAGTGCCCGGCCGCCTCGGCGATGACGTGGTTGTTCGCCGAGGAGCCCCGGCTGGGAAAGGCGGCAAGCCAGCGCTGGTGGTGCCAGATCTGGTTCAGCGCCACCGGGTTGCCCTCGAAGAGACCGGCCGCGCCCGGCCAGCCGTCGAGCAGCCGTCGGATCCACACCCAGGAAAGGAGTCGGATGCCCAGCTCGATGCCGCTGATCCAGTGCACTCCGCGCAGCGGCGCGTTGGCCGCCCACCACGACCGCAGATGCTCGGCCACGCGCTCGGCGTACCGCTCGTTCCCGGTGATCGCGTAGGCGGCGGCGAGCACGGTGAGGTACTGATGCCGGGACAGCTCCCAGATCTGCTTGATGTCCCCGACCGCGTCCTCGTTCCGGTACGGCACGTCGAAGGCGTAGCCCCACGGAGCCCGGCGCCCGGTCTTCGGGTCGTACCACCAGTCCGGGCGGACCAGGTCGTCGCGGACCACCCCGAAATACTCGGCGTGCCCGTACATCAGCCGGTCCGCCTCGGCGATGAGACGTTTCGCGGCGTCCGGAGCTATGGCGGCGATCGTCCCGGCGGGCAGGACCGCGGTGAACCGGGCGCCGGTCACGCTCGGGCAGTGCGGCCGCGCCGACCGCCACCGCCGTCTGCGTACCGCGTCGCCCACCCGGCCGCCGACCTCCCGCGGCCCCATCCGGGAAAGGCGTCGCAGGTACCAGTCCACGCTCATGGTCATCGCGCCCTCGCCAACGTCACCGGCGCACTGCCCGCCAGGCCGGCCCGCACGGCGAGGGTGGCCGCCGTGGTGGCGACAAGGGACTCCAGCGGCACCGGCATCGGCCCGCCGGTCCGTACGGCCTTGACGAACGCGGCCAGCTCGGCGTTCTGGCCCTTGTCCCGGGCCTTGGGCAGCCGCGAACTGACCCACTTCTTACGGCCGACCGTGCCGTCGAAATACAGCGATGCGCGCACGAAGTCGTCGAACCGCAGCACCTTGCCGTCCGCTACAAGGTCGAGCGTCTCCTTGGGGAAACCGGGCGCTCCGGTGGTGACGTAGCTGATGCTGGCGGTGGACCCGTCCGGGTAGCGCAGCACGACCTGCACATCCTCGTTGCCGGACGTGGCGACCGCGTACACCGAGACCGGATCGGCGTCGAGCAGCCAGCTCGCCGTGTCGATGAAGTGCCCGCCCTCACCGGCGAACCGCGAGCCCTCGGTGCCCTGTTGGAGGTACCAGCTGCCCTGCTGCAGCCGGCCCGCGTTGACCAGGTAGCGCAGGTTCGCAGGACCGGTCCGGGCGCCGAACCGCTGCCTGGCCTCCTGAAGGAGTGGTGCGAACCGGCGGTTGAATCCCACCTGCAGCCGGTCGTTGCCGGACTCCTCCACCGCCGCGAGCACGCCCGCCAGCTCGTCCTCGGTGAGGGCCAGGGGTTTCTCCACGAACACCGCCTTGCCCGCGAGGAGTGCTCTGCGGGTCAGTTCGGCGTGTGAGCTGTGCCGGGTGACCACGAACACCGCGTCGATGGACTTGTCGCCGAGCACGGCGTCGAGGTCGGTGGTCGCATCGGCGAAGCCGAACTTCCGTTTCGCGTTGGCCGCGGACAGCGCCGTCGTGGTGACGACGGTCGAAAGATCGACGCCGTCGCGCCCGGCCAGGTGCGGCAGCAGCATCGACGTCGCGTAGTTTCCCGCTCCGACGAACGCGAGGCGCACCGGCGTCTTCGCGGCCCGTACCGGATGCGGCTTCACCTTCACCGCGGGCACGTCCACCGCCGGAGCCTCGGCCTCCACGGCCTGTTCGCGGTACCGGAACAGCACGGCCACGGCCTTCAACTCGCCGTCCTTCAGGCTCTGGTACGTCTCGACGGCGTCGTCGAAGTCGGCGACGTGGGAGACCAGGGGCGCCACGTCGACGCGGCCACGGGCGACGAGGTCGAGGAAGCACGCCAGGTTGCGGCGCTCGGTCCAGCGCACGTAGCCGATCGGGTAGTCGCGCCCCTCCAGCTCGTACTCCGGGTCATAGCGTCCGGGGCCGTAACTGCGCGAGAACCGGACGTCGAGCTCCTTCTCGTAGTACGCGTTCCACGGCAGGTCAAGGCGGCACTTGCCGATGTCGACGACCCGGCCGCGGTCCCGGCACAGCCGGGCGGCCAGCTCGACGGGCTGGTTGGTGCCGCCGCCGGCGGCCAGATACACCTGGTCCACGCCGTGACCGCCGGTGAGTTCGGCGACGGCGGCTTCCACGGCCGCGGACGCGGGATCGCCGCAGGCCGCGGCGCCCAGGCGCTCGGCGAGCTCGCAGCGCGCCGGGTCGGGGTCGGCCCCGACGACGCGGACTCCCGAGGCGGTGAGGAGCTGCACCACCAACTGCCCGATCAGGCCGAGGCCGATGACCAGCGCCACTTCGCCGAGCCGTGACTCGCCTTGGCGGACGCCCTGCAGCGCGATCGACCCGACGGTGCCGAAGGCGGCGTGCCGCGGCGCGAGGCCGTCCGGCACCGGGGTGTAGAGATTCTTCGGCACCCAGTTCAGCTCGGCGTGCAGCGCGTGCTCATTGCCGGCGCAGGCCACGAGGTCGCCGACCTTCACGTCGTCGATCCCGGCGCCGACCTGCTCGACCACCCCGCACAGCGAGTAGCCGAGCGGCGTGTAGGAGTCCAGCTTGCCCATCACCTTGCGATAGGTGGCCGGAACCCCGTTGGTGGCCATGCTCTGCACGACCTTGGCGACCTGGTCGGGACGGGAGCGGGCCTTGCCGAGCATCGACATGCCGGCCTCGGACACCTTCATGAGCTCGGTCCCGGTCGAGATCAGCGAGTAGGCGCTGCGGACAAGGACCCCGCCCGGCTTGCACCCCGGCACCGGCACGTCGAGCACCGCCAACTCGCCGCTCTTGTAGTTCTGTACAACCTGCTTCACCCGAACTCCTCTGATTCCTTAAGCCGTTAACCGAGTGCTCTGCCCGGACCCAGAGGTCGCGTCGCGATACCAGTACTCGAGGGTCAGCACATGCCACAGATGCTTGGAGAAGTCCCGCTGTCCGGCGGCGTCCTCGGCGACCATCCGGGCCAGCGCGTCGCGGCGCAGGAAACCGGAGTTGACGAGTACGCCGTCGTTGACCACCTCGCGCACCAGCGGTGCCAGATCCCGGCTCATCCAGGCGCGCAGTGGGGCGCTGAACAGGCCCTTGGGCCGGTAGACGATCTCCCGGGGCAGGATCGAGGAGGCCGCCTCCTTGAGGACGGCCTTGCCCTGCCGTCCGACGATCTTGCGGTCGCCGGGCACGGCGAACGCCGCCTTGACCACCTCGACGTCCACGTACGGCACCCGCACCTCGGTCGACGCGGCCATGCTGGAGCGGTCCGTGTACGCGAGGTTCAGGCCCGGCAGGAACATCCGGGCGTCGCCCAGGCACATACGGTTGACGAAGTCGTCGAGGTCGTTGTCCTGGTAGACGTCCGCGTGCTCGGTCAGCACGTCGTCGACCGTCCCGGCCAAGTCCGGATTGACCAGGGCGAGCAGCTCCCCCTCGTCGTACATGGTGTAGCTGCGCCGGAACGCGGTCTCCTCCGGCAGATCGGCGAAGGAGAGGAACCGCTTCGCGAAGCGCACCGACCGGTAGCCGCGGCGGGCCGTGGCGACCGGCAGCCGGTCAACTGCCGCTGACAGTCCGCGCCGCAGGGGCCGCGGGACGCGCTGGTAGCGCAGCGCGAGCAGGTTGGCCAGGTGCTTGCGGTACCCGGCGAACAGCTCGTCGGCGCCCATCCCCGAGAGCATCACCTTGACCCCGGCCTCCCGTGCGGCCTGGCAGATCAGGTACGTGTTGATCGCTGCGGGGTCGCCGATCGGCTCGTCCAGGTGGTACGTCATCTGCGGCAGCAGGTCGAGTACGTCCGGAGCGATCTCGATCTCGTGCAGGTCGACGCCGAACCGCTCGGCCACCTGCCGGGCATAGCGCAGGTCGTCCGGCATCGCCTCGAACCTGGCGTCCTCGGCGCGGAATCCGATCGTGTACGCGGAGATCCCGGGCCGGTCGCGGGCCGAGAGGGCGGTCAGGTAGCTGGAGTCGAGACCGCCGGAGAGGAAGGTCGCCACGGGTACGTCGGAGAGCAGGTGCTGGCGGGTCGACTCCTCGACGATGGCGGCCAGGTCCGGCAGCTCGCCGCTTTCGGCCCGCTCCCGGCCCTCGGCCGCAATGTCGCGGAGGTTCCAGAACCGGCCGCGCTCCACCCGGCCGTCGGGCCGGAACTTCATCCAGCTCCCCGGCGGCAGCTTCTCCGCCTCACGGAACGCGCACCGTGAGTCCGGCACCCAGTAGTAGAGCAGTGACGCCACCAGCGCCGCGTGGTCCACCTCCAGCGTCCCGCCGGTCGCGGTGGCGAGCGCCTTGAGTTCGGAGGCGAACACCAGGCCGCCGCCGCGCCGGAGCAGGAACAGCGGCTTGATGCCCAACTGGTCGCGGACAAGGACCAGTTCACCGGTGCGCTCGTCGAAGATGCCGAACGCGAACATGCCGCGCAGCCGGGGCAGGCAGTCCGTGCCCCAGCGCCGCCAGGCCTCGAGCAGCACCTCGGTGTCGGAGGTGCCACGGAAGCGCACCCCGGCGGCTGCCAGCTCGGCCCGCAGCTCGGGCGCGTTGTACAGCTCGCCGTTGTACGTCAGGGCGAGGCCGTCCGAGACCATCGGCTGGGCGCCGGTCTCGGACAGGTCGATGATCGCCAACCGGCGGTGCCCGAGCTGCACTTCGCCGTCACCGACGAGGTGGCCGTACCGGCCCGCCCCGTCCGGGCCGCGGTGGGCGAGGGTGTCGGTGAGCCGGTCGGTCACGGCCTTCCCGTCCGGCCATCGGTAAGTACCCGCGATGCCACACATGTCCTACCGCGCCTCCTGGTCGTTGTCCGGGCCCGGTGCGGCCCATACCGGCAGCCGCTCCGTCCGCCGTTGGCCCGTCCCGTTCTGCCGGGCCGGTATCTCGCTCCGGCCGCGCAGCGCGGTGTGCAGCCCGTCCCACAGCGTGCCGTCGGTCCTGTCCCGCGGATCGGGGTCGACAAGCACCACACCGATCACCTCGATGCGCTGGTCCGCGAGCTGCCGCGCCACGGTGTGCAGCCATGCGGCGCTGCCGTGCCCGGCGCGCACGACGAGCACGGTCCGGGTGCCGAGGTACTGGAGGTCGGTCCACGCCGTACCGGGCGCCACCGAGCCGACGCCGATCCTGCCCTCCTGACGCGACACGGTCCCGGCACGCTCGCCGCCGATCACGGCCGGGCCTCCCGGCCGCTGCCGGTTGGCGAGTTGGGGGCCGGGCAGACCGTCGATGACGGTCACCGGACCGTCCGCCGCCAGCGCCGCCGCGACGTCCAGAGCGAGCACGCTCGTCCTGCGCGCGCAGCCCAGTTCGAGCAGCGAGAGCGGTTCCGCTTCCGCGGAGCCGAGCACGGCACGGACGAGGGTCCCGGTGAGTCGTTCGCGTGCCACCCGGGTCCGTCGGCGCTGCCACAACTTGCCCGACCGGTGGGGCAGTTCCGCGATGACCGAGGCGCCCAGGTTCGCCGCGATGTCCCGGCGCAGCACGGGGCGGTCCGCCACCACCGTGCGGACCGCGGCGATCGCGAGCCCGAGGACGAGCCCGAGGACGAGGCCGATCGCCGCGTTGGTGGCCGCGGCCTTGGGCAGCGAGTTCCGCACCGGGCGCGCGGCGTCCACGATCTGCGTGCCGGCGATGACCTTGGGTGTGCCGGTGCGCGCCTCCGCGGCGCGCTGGTCGAAGTCGGCGATCCGCGAGTTGAGTTCCGCCCGGCGGGCGAAGAGCGACTCGACGCTCGCCGACTCCTTCGGGTCGCTCTCCGTCTCCGGCGACCGGTCGCCGATCTCCTTGTTGACCTCGGCGAGTTCGCCCCGCATGCGGTCACGCTGGTCGAGGAGCGCCTTGGCCTCGGCCTTCGCGGTTTCCCGCATCCGCCGCACATGGTTCGCGACGAACGCGTCGGCCAGCGCCTCGGCCCGGGCCACGGCGTCCGCCTCGCTGTCACCTGTCACATCGATCTGCAGCAGGTTGTTGGTCAGGCCGGTGCCCCGGTACTCCTGCATGAAGTCCTCCGGGGCCTCCGAGGACTTGAGCGACCGCAGGGCCTTGTCGGCGATCCGCGTGGTCTCCAGTACGGCGACGTCGGTGCGGATCAGCGTTCCCATGTCGTTCGGCTGGTCCTCGGCATGCGCGACAAGGACCTTGGTCGTCGCGCTCGGCGGTGGCGGCAGCAGGACCGCCACCGCCGCGCCGACCAGCAGGCCCAGGAGCGCCAGGGAGCTCCAGAGGCGACGGCGCCGGCGCACCGACACCACCAGCGCCTGCAGGTCGAAGAGCGGAGTGGCCGCCGACTGCTCAGAAGTCGTACTCGTCACGCCGGACCTCCCGTCGCGTTGCCGCGCCCCGCGAGCGCCGGAGTGGCGTGGTCCGCAGGATGGCCGGCCGACCGGGTCGGACGCGCCCGCACCGGGTCGGCGACGACGACACCGACGACCTCATGCCTGCCGTCCGCACACGCCTCGGCGATGCCGGCGACCTCCTCCGTGGTCCAGCGGCCCGCGCTGAGGACGACCAGGGCACCGGACTCCGTGCCGCGGTCCGGCACCGTCGGCCGGTCGACCGAGACCTCCACCACCCGCAGCATGGGGTAACCCCTGCTCGAAGAGCTTGCGGCAGGATCGCTCCCGGCCTCGGCGACGAGTTGCCCGGCGGCCCGCAGGGCGATCGCGTCGCCGTTCGGTACGACGACCAACAGCCGCCGGGAACCCGGCAGTTGGTTCCGGAGGCGGGCGCACACCCGCCGGTAGCGGATCCGTCTGCCGGCCTCGTCGCCGGACCTCTGCGGGGTCGGCAGGTCCCACCGGGTGTCGAGGCCGAGGAGTCGGCGGATCCGGGCCCGTGGGCCACGGTCCTCCGGCCGGCGCACGGACGGTTCATCAGGTACGTCGACGGTGCCCAGGAACGCCGAACCCAGCGCCGCGGCGATCTCCGGCTCGGTGCGCAGCCGGCGATTCGTCCGTGCGGCGGTGAGATGGCCGATGACCGCGACCAGGAAGAACAGCAGCGCCCCGCCGACCATGAGCTGCATCCGCGTCGGCGGCGCCTCGCCGGACGGCCGGGCCGCCGGTCCCATGACGACCATGCCGGCCTTGTCGTTCGCCGGGTCGGCCTGTTCCAGCTTCGTCATGGCCTCCTCCAGCGAGGTGCGCAGCTTCTCGAGCGCGGTGCGGGCCTGCACGCCCTCCACGGTCTGTCCCGGATCGGCCGCTTCGGCCAGGTCGGTGATGCGGCGGTTGGTCTCCTGGACCTTCTTCCGCAGCGCCTCGGGCCCCGTGGCGGCTCCGGGGTCGGTGCCGCCGCCGGTGAGCCGCGCGGCGAACGTGACGAATTCCTTGGCCACTTGGTCGGAGAGCCGCTGCGCGCGCTCCGGGGTTTCGGCCGTACCCGAGATCTTGATGATGTTCCCGTCGGCGGCCTTGGCGGTCACTCTGCCCCGCAGCTCGCCGCCGCTGAGGCCGCTCCAGCGGAGCTTGGCGGCCGTGCGGTCGGCCACCGACGAACTGGTCGCGATGTCCACCTGGGTCAGCAGCTCGCGCTCTTCCCACTGTCCCGGCAGCAGTACGGATGCCGACGCCGTGTAGCGCGGCGGGAACAGCAGCACCGAGGCGCCCTGTCCGACGAGCGCGCCGACCACGGTGAGGACGGCGAGAAGCCGCCAGCGCCGGCGGAGAATCCGCCCGATGGTGACCAGGCGGATCGTGTCATCGTTCAACGCCGCTGCCTCTTCCCTGTTCGGACCGTCCTGCCTACCGGCCCACCGCAGGCAGCGGCGTACGCGGCGAGCAGCGACGCCTGCGAGTTCCGCCACGAGAGCGGCCCGCCGATCCGCTCCTGGCCGATCTTGCCCATCCGGGCCCGCTGCTCCGGATCGTCGAGGAGCACCGCGATGAGCTCGGCGAATGCGGCCTCGTCGTTGGCGGGCGCGTAGAGGGCGGCGTCACCGGCGGAGACGCGCGCCTCCCGGAGGTCGAACGAGACGATCGGACGGCCCATCGCCATGTATTCGAGGACCTTGTTCATGGTCGACACGTCGTTGAGCGGATTGCGCGGGTCGGGGGACAAGCACACGTCCGCGGTGGAGAGGTAGCGCACCAGGTCGGCGTCCGGGATGCGCCCGGTGAACTGCACCTGGTCGCCGAGCCCGAGCCGCCGGGACAGCTCCACCATCGCGTCGAAGGCGTCGCCGGAGCCGACGAACACCGCGTGCCAGTCGGTCCGTCCGAACTCGTCGCGCAGCTTCGCGAGGGCCCGCAAGGCGTAGTCGACGCCGTCCTGAGGGCCCATGACGCCGAGATAGCACAGCAGATGAGGCTTCCCGCGCTTCAACTCCGGCTCGGGCGGCACCGGTTGGAACCGCTCGATCTGCGGTGCGCTGCGCACCACGAAGACGTCCTCCGGCCACTGCCCGCCACGGCGTATCGCGACGTCGCGGTAGCTCTCGTTCGTGGCGAGGACGACGTCCGCGGCCCGGTAGGTCCGCCGTTCCAGCGCGCACACGGCGCGGTAGAGCAGATCCTCGCCGCGGTCGAACCGGGAGAGGTACAGCTCGGGCACCAGGTCATGCTGGTCGAAGACGAACCGCGCGCCGCGCCGCTTCAGCCACAGCGCCGGAAGGAACAGCAGGTCGGGCGGGTTGCAGGCGTGGACCACATCGACCGAGCCGACCTTGCGGGCCAGGCGGGCCGTGTGCCACAACGCCGATCCGTACTCGCGCAGATAGCCGGCCGGCCCTCCGGTGGCCGCGCGCAACGGGTAGCGGTGGATCCGCACCCCGTCGATCTCCGCCTCCGGCTCGGTGTCCCTCTTCTCCCCCCGGGGGCAGATGACGTGCACCTCCCACCCGGCGTCGCGCAGTGTCGTGCACTCCTGCCACACCCGCCGGTCGAAGGGCACCGACAGGTTCTCCACCAGGATCAGCGCGCGCCGGCCTCGCCGGTCGCCGCCGGCCGTGTCATCGAACGATGTGTCACCAAGCAAGGCCCACGTACCCCGGTTCGGCCCGACGCGCATCGGCGTCGGGAAGGTGGATGAGGTCGACGATCACCGGGCCGTCCCCATGAGGCAGCGCCGCAAGCACGGCGGGATCCCTGGTCCCGACCAGGCACACCTCGGCGTGCTCGAGCACCTCGTCGACGGAGTCCGCCAGCAGGTGCGCGAGGTGCGGAAGGCGGGTCTCGATGTACTCGCGGTTCGCGCCGATCAGCCGGGAGAGGCTCACGTTGGCGTCGTAGATCTTGAGGTCGTACCCCTTGCCGAAGAGTCTCTCCGCCAGCTCGACGAGCGGGCTCTCGCGGAGGTCGTCGGTGCCGGGTTTGAAGGACAGGCCGAACATTCCCACCCGGCGCTTTCCGGTGCGCTCGACCAGCTCCACAGCGCGTTGCAGGTGCGCGGAGTTGGAGGGCAGCACATGGGCGAGGATGGGCACCGAGACGTCGGCCCGCTGCGCCGCGTGGACCAGGCTGCGCAGGTCCTTGGGCAGGCAGGAGCCGCCGAAGGCGAAGCCGGGCCGCAGGTAGGCGGGGCTGACGTTCAGCTTGCGGTCGGCCAGGAACACGTCCATCACCTGGTGCGAGTCGACGCCGAGCGCCTGGCACACCGCGCCCAGCTCGTTCGCGAAGCCGATCTTGAGGCCGTGGAACGCGTTGTCCGCGTACTTGATCGCCTCGGCCGTCGGGACCGGCACCCGGAACACCTCGCCGGGCAAACCGTCGTACAGCGCCGTCACCGCGTCGCCGCTCGCCGGGTCGAGCTCGCCGATGACGGTCTTGGGCGGGTCGAAGAAGTCCCGCACGCTCGTGCCCTCGCGCAGGAACTCCGGGTTGACCGCGACCCCCACGTCAGCCCAGCCCACCCCGGCCGTGCCGCCGACGTACTTCTCCAGGATCGGCACAAGCAGGTTCAGGCAGGTGCCCGGGAGCATGGTGCTGCGGAACACGACGGTGTGCCGCCCGCCCCGCTCGGCCAGCGCGGAGCCGATCTCCTCGGTGACCCGCTCCAAGTAGGTGGTGCACAGGCTGCCGTTGGGCTCCGAAGGCGTACCCACGCAGATCAGCGACACCTCGCTGCCCATGATCGCCTCGCGGACGTCACGGGTGGCGCGTAACGCTCCGGTCCGCACGACTTCCGCGGTGAGTTCGCCGATCCGCTCCTCGACCACCGGGGCCTTGCCGGCGTTGACCAGGTCGACCTTCACCTGGTTCACATCCACCCCGATGACCTCGTGCCCCATGCTGGCCAGGCACGCGGCCGACACGCAGCCCACGTAGCCGAGCCCGAAAACGCTGACTCTCATGACGCGTTCCTCCCCCAAGGCAGGCCCTTTCGGCCTGCGGTCCGCGCACCGACCGGACGACGGTCCCCGCGCATCAGTACGCCCCCTGGCCATGGAGCACCGCACGCAGCGTCTTCCACAAGATCACTGAGTCCAGGGCGAGCGACCAGTCCTCCACGTACCGCAGGTCGAGACGGACCGCCTCCTCCCACGGCAGGTCGCTGCGTCCGCTGATCTGCCACAGGCCGGTGAGCCCTGGCTTGACCAGGAGACGGCGCCGGATGTCCGGGCCGTACGCCGCGGACTCCTCCGGCAGCGGTGGCCGCGGACCGACGAGCGACATCGATCCGGTGAGTACGTTGAACAGCTGCGGGAGCTCGTCGATCGAGTACCGGCGCAGCACTGCTCCCAGCCGGGTCACCCGCGGATCCCGGCGGAGCTTGAACAGCAGCCCCGCGCCCTCGTTGCGGTCCGCCAGCTCGGCGCGTGACCGGTGAGCCCCGGCGACCATGGTGCGGAACTTGAGAATGGTGAACTCGCGGCCGTCCTTGCCGACCCTGCGCTGGCGGTAGAACACCCCGCCCCTGCTGTCCACGAGGACGAGCAGGCCGACGAGCACCATCAGCGGCGTGAACAGCATCAGCAGGATCGCCGCGCCCATCCGGTCGACGACCCCTTTGACCGCCCGGCGTCCCCCGGTGAAGGTCGGCATGCTGACCCGCAGCAGCGGGATCCCGAGGACGGCGTCGACGTGCAGCCGCGGTCCCGCCACTTCCATGAGGACGGGGGCCACGACCATCTCGGCATCGCTGCCTTCGAGGTTCCAGGCAAGGCGCTGCAGCCGGTCCGGTGACCAGTGCGGGTCCGGTGTGACGGCGACGACGCGGTAGCCGTCGCGGCGGACGTGAGTGGCCACGTCCGCAAGGCGGCCGACGACCGGCACTCCGTCCAGTTGGTCACCCTCGAGCCCGAGACCGTCCGTCGTGCACACCCCGTCCACCCGCCAGCCGAGGTGCGGCAACTTACGGGTCCGGGAGATCAGGTCGCGCACGGTGGCCGGGCTCCCGGCGGCGAGCACCGGTCTCAGGCACCGCCCTTCCTTCCGCTGCTTGTGCAGCCAGAGGCGGAGCAGATACCGCGCGGTCATGGTGACGAGTGCGATCGCGGGGATCGCGACGAAGATCCAGAGCTTGATGTTGCGTGAGGTGAGGGCGATTCCGCCGAGCGCGAGGACGACGGTCGCCGTGAACAGTGAGCGTCCGAGCCGGCGGAATTCCTCGGCTCCCTGGCCGAGGACGACCGGAGTCCACGACCGGCTCACCGCAAGCGCTCCCAGCACGAGCAGTTCGGTGCCGAAGGCGAGGATTCCCCACTTCTCGTGCCAGTTGGCCGCGTCCCGGACCCCGAAGAAGTTGCCGATCGCCGCCACCACCAAGGCGGTGGCCACGGTGTCGCTCGTGATCACGGTACGGCGGTACCGCTGCTCCCAGTCGGTCGCGGGCCTGCTGATCGCCCCATTCGTCAGGCTCCCCCGCGCCGACGAAAAAGGGCCGACTAATCCCCCCTGCCGCACAGAACCCCCCCGGTCCCCAGT
>NZ_SRIC01000069.1 GCF_004684775.1 Streptomyces sp. MZ04 | reverse complement strand
CTCCCCTCCTTCCCTCACTCCCCCACGCAGACCCGGCACCCGCAATCCCGCCGCAGAACGTCCCCGACGCGACTCCGTGGAGCGAACGTGAAAACAGGCGATCAGATCGTTCAGGAACTGCCCTGGAGATGGAACGTCCAGGGAAAGATCTTCATCATCGGTGGCCTCGGCTACCTCTTCGACGCGTATGACATCGCGTTGAACGGCTTCCTCATGCCGCTCCTCGGCAAGCACTTCGACCTGTCGCTCAGCGAGCGGGGCCTGGTCGCCACCGCGAACCTGGTGGGCATGGCCGTGGGCGCCGTGGCCTGGGGCGCGGTCGCCGACCGGATCGGGCGCAAGAAGGCGTTCAGCGTCACGCTGCTGATCTTCGCCCTGTTCTCGGTCCTCGGCGCGCTCGCGCCGACCTATCCGGTCTTCCTCGCGCTGCGGTTCCTCGCGGGTGTCGGGCTCGGCGGCTGCATCCCCGTGGACTACGCCCTGGTGGGCGAGTTCTCGCCGCGCAAGTACCGGGGCCGCGTGCTCACCGCGCTCGACGCGTGGTGGCCGGTGGGCGTGACCCTGTGCGGGCTCGTCTCCACGGCGATGCTGGGCCTCGACGGCAACTGGCGGTGGATGCTGGCGACGATGGTGCTGCCCGCGCTGCTGCTGTTCTGGGCCCGGCGCGGCATCCCCGAGTCGCCGATCTATCTGACGAAGAAGGGGCGCGAGGCCGAGGCACGCAAGGTCATCGACGACCTGGTGGCGCGGACGGGCGCCCCCGTGGAGCCCTACGTCATCCCCGAGCCGGTGCCGGACGACGGCCCGCGCGCAGTGGCCGCGGCGGCCGATCAGCTGCGCCGCGTCTGGAGCTTCAGCCCGCGCATCACCTCCGCGGCCTGGCTGCTCTTCGCCACGATCATGCTCGTCTACTACGCGGCCCTGAGCTGGATGCCATCGATCCTGAAGGAGGAGGGCCAAGGGGACACCGCGGCGTTCATGAGCACGACCCTGATGAGCGGTGTCGGCATCGTCGGCGTCCTGGTCTCCACCGCTCTGGTCGATCTCGTCGGCCGCAAGTGGCTGATCGGTGTTTCGGCGCCGGTCGCATCGGCCGCCCTGGTGGTGTTCGCGCTGGTGCGGGACATGCCGACCGGCTCGGTCGTGGCCATCGCCGTCTTCGGCTTCCTCGCGCAGCTCGCCATCCCCGCTCTGTACGCGTACGTCTCCGAGCTCTACCCCACTTCCCTGCGGGCCAGCGGTTTCGGCTGGGCGTCCTCGGTCAGCCGGGCGCTCACCGGGTTCGCACCGCTCGTCTTCGGCTCGGTGATGTGGCCGGTGCTCGGTCTTCCGCTGACGTTCGCCGCGCTCGGCGGTGCCGTCCTGGTGGCCGTCGGCTGGATGGCGGTGGCGGCCCCGGAGACGAACGGGCGGGCCCTGGACGGTGAGGAGGAGCCCTCGGCGACCGCACCGCCCCTTCCGGTCACCGAGCAAGCGGCGCTCTGAGCGCGCCCGCACGCACCGTACGTACGACAGGAGGACCATGAAGCCCGCCCCCTTCGCCTACCACCGGGCCCGCGACCTGGACGGCGCGACCCGGCTGCTCGCCGAGCTGGGTGACGACGCCAAGGTCGTGGCCGGCGGCCAGAGCCTGGTCGCGATGATGAACTTCCGGCTCGCCCGGCCCCGGCACCTGGTCGACATAGGCGGCCTGCGGGAGCTGGACCGGCTGCACACGGATGCCGGGGGCGGGCTGCGTATCGGCTCGCTCACCACCCATCACACGGTGGAGAGCGACCCGGCGGGGCGGCTCGGGGCGGACTTCCGGGTGCTTCGCGAGGCCATGCGGTGGATCGGGCATCTGCCGATCCGCACCCGTGGCACCGTCGGCGGCAGCATCGCGCACGCCGACGCCACCGCGGAGTGGTGCCTGCTCGCGCTGGCGCTCGACGCCGAGTTCGTGGTGCGCGGGCCGCGCGGTGAGCGCAGGGTCGCGGCCGGGGACTTCTTCCTCGGCTACTACACGACCGCGCTCGATTTCGACGAGATCCTCGTCGAGATCGTCTTCCCGCGCCCCGCGCCGCACGCCGCGCTCACCGAATTCGCTGAACGGCAGGGGGACTTCGCCCTGGTGTCCGCTGTCGTGGACATCGATGTCGAGGGCGGCGCGGTGCGCGGCGGGCGGGTGGCGCTCGGTGGGGTCGCCGCCGCGGTGACGCGGGTCCCGGAGGCGGAGGCCGTCCTCGCGGGCGGCGGTTCCTTCGCCGAGTGCGCCGCCGCGGCGGCCGGTGCCGTCGATCCCCCGGCGGACGCGTCCGGCAGCACGCACTACCGCAAGCAGCTCGTCCGCACGCTGGTCCGGCGTGCCTGTGAGGAGGCGATGACCCGATGAACAAGCCTTTTGAAGCAGGGCGGTTGGTGGGCCGGTCCGTCGCGCGGCGCGAGGATCCCCGGCTGCTCACCGGGCGCGGCCGCTTCGTGGACGACATCGCGCTCCCCGGCATGCTGCACGCGCAGTTCGTCCGCAGCACGGTCGCGCACGGTGAGATCACATCGGTGGATCTGACGGCGGTGCGTGAAGTGCCGGGCGTCGTCGCGGCGTTCGCGGCCGACGACCTGGAGCTGACCGACATCACCGCCCAACTGGGCCGCCCACCTGCGGAGTTCGTGCCGACCGCGATGCCCGTCCTGGCCCGCGACCGGGTGCGCTATGTCGGGGAGCCCGTCGCGATCGTGGTGGCGCGTGACGCGTATGCCGCGGAGGACGGCCTGGAGGCGGCCAAGGTCGCCTATGCCGTGCTGCCGCCGGTCACGTCCGAGGCGCAGGCCCTGGCGGACGGCGCTCCCCTGGTCCATGCCGAGGCGGCGCGCAACACCCTGGTGGACGTCTCGCTCTTCGCCACGGACGGCATCGACGAGATCTTCGACACCGCCGCCCATGTCGTGCGCGTCGAGTCGCGGACCGGGCGGCAGAACGCACTGCCGCTGGAGACGCGGGGCGCCGTCGCCCACTGGGACGACCGCGAGGAACAGCTCGTCGTGCAGACCTGCACCCAAGTCCCGCATCTGGTGCGGACGGTGGCGGCGGGAGCCTTGCGTCTGGACGAGCGCGCGGTCCGGGTCGTCGTGCCCGACATGGGCGGCGGCTTCGGCCAGAAGTGCGTCGTCGGGCGCGAGGAGATCGCCGCCGCCGCGGCGGCGCTGCGGCTGCGCAGGCCGGTGAAGTGGATCGAGGACCGCAAGGACGCCCTGTCCGCGTCGTTCCTCGCCCGCGAACAGCACTACGACGTGCGCGCGGCCTTCGACGCGGAGGGCAGGATCCTCGGGCTCGACGCCGATGTGGTCTGCGATATGGGCGCCTACTCCTGCTATCCGTTCACGGCGGGCATCGAGCCGCTGATGGCGTCGGCGGAGATGCCGGGCGTCTACAAGGTGCCCGCCTACCGGGTGCGCGGCCGCGCGGTCACCACCAACAAGGCGCCCACCGCGCCCTATCGGGGGGTGAGCAGGCCGCAGTACGTGATGGTCGTGGAGCGGCTCTTCGAGCGGGCCGCACGTGAACTGGGCCTGGACGCGGTCGAGATCCGGCGCCGCAACGTCATCACCGAGTTCCCGTACACGGGCGTCAACAACATCACGTACGACCCGGGCTCCTACCTGGAGTCGCTGAACCTGTGCGAGCGGCTCGTCAAGGACGAGGGCTGGTACGAGAAGCAGTCCGCGGCAGCGGCGGAAGGGCGCCACATCGGCATCGGCTACTCCTGTTTCAGCGAGCGCACCGGCTACGGCTCCGCCGCCTTCGCGCAGCGCAAGATGCGGGTCGTCCCCGGCTTCGACATCTCCGAGGTGCGGATGGACACCACCGGCGCGGTCACCGTCACCACCGGAACGATGAGCCACGGGCAGAGCCACGAGACGACGATGGCCCAGATCGTCGCCGACGAACTCGGTCTGGACATCGGCAAGGTGAGACTCCATCAGGGTGACACCGACCGTGTCACGTACGGCTTCGGGACCTTCGCGAGCCGCTCCATCACCATCGGCGGCAGCGCGGTGCGCGTCGCGGCGGCGAAACTCGGCGAGAAGCTGCGCCGGATCGCGGCGGCGCGGTGGGAGACCGGCGCGGACGAGGTGGAGCTGGCGGCAGGGTGCGCACGGCACCGTGACGGCCAAGTCCTCACGTACGAGGAAATCGCCGATGTCGCCTATCTCCAGGCGCACTTGCTGCCCAAGGACATCGAGCCGGGCCTTTCGGCGACCGCCACCTTCGACGTCCTGGGCGACGGCACCTTCTCCAACGCCACCCACGGCGTCGTCGTCGAACTCCACGAAGGCACCGGGCAGGTGGAGATCCTGCGCTACGTCTGCGTCGAGGACTGCGGTGTCGCCATCAACCCCCAGGTGGTGGAGGGTCAGTGCCGGGGCGGCATCGCCCAGGGCATCGCGGGCGCGCTCTTCGAGCAGGTCACGTACGACGCGCAGGGCGAGCCGTCGGCGACCAGCTTCATGGACTACAAGGTGCCCACCGCGCACGAGATCCCCGACGTACTCATCCGCCACCTCGAGACGCCCTGCGCGTTCACCGAGACGGGGGCGAAGGGCGCGGGCGAGGGCGGCACCATCGGGGCGCCGGCCGCCGTGCTCAACGCCGTCAACGACGCGCTGCGCGCCACCGGCGTGGAGCTCGACCACACCCCCATCACGCCGGAGACGGTGCACCGCGCCCTGAACCTGGAGCTCTCCCGATGACCGACATCACCACCGGCACCGGCAACACCGCCGACGTGCTCCTGCTGACCCTCGACGTCAACGGCGAGCGGCACGAGGTGATCACCGAACCCCGGCGCACCCTCGTCGACGTACTCCGCCACGACCTGCGCCTGACCGGCACCCACGTCGGCTGCGAGCACGGCATCTGCGGCGCGTGCACCGTCCTGGTGGACGACCGGCCCGTACGGGCGTGTCTGATGTTCGCGGCGCAGGCCGAGGGCGCCCGGATCCGCACTGTCGAGTCGCTGTCGAACGGGCCCGAACTGGGCGATCTGCAAAGGGCGTTCAGCGAACACCACGGTCTCCAGTGCGGCTTCTGCACCCCGGGATTCCTGATGCTCGCCGAGGGGTTCCTCGCCGAGCGCCCCGAGGCGACCAAGGACGAGATACGCGAGGTCGTCGCCGCCAACCTCTGCCGGTGCACCGGCTACCAGACCATCGTCGAGGCGATCGACGGGTGCGCCGTCGCCCGGCGCTGTACCCGCGGACCCAAGGAGTCCTGATGCAGCTCACCAACTCGGTCCCGGTGAAGGCCTCACCCGACGAGGTCTTCACCCTGATGAACGACGTCGAGAGGGTCGCCTCGTGCATGCCGGGCGCCGCGCTCGACGGGCGCGACGGAGACACCTGGCAAGGCTCCGTGAAGATCAAGGTCGGCCCGATCAGCGCCGCGTACGCCGGCACGGTCCGTTTCCTGGAGGTCGACCCGGCGGGACGGCGGCTGCGGGTCCAGGCGCGCGGGGCCGACACCCACGGGAGCGGCGACGCGGAGGCCGAGGTCGCCCTCGAGGTGATCGCGGCCGCCGAGGGCGCGCTGCTCCAGCTGTCCACGGATCTGGTGATCCGGGGCAAGATCGCCCAGTTCGGGAAGGGCGCGATCGCCACGGTCTCCGACCGGATCCTGCAGCAGTTCGCCCAGAACCTGGGGAGTCTGCTCGACCGGGAGCGGACACCGGCCCCGGCGACCACCGCCGTCACTGCTCCGCTCGCCGGGCGTCCCGCCCTGCCGCCGGACGCCCAGCTCGACGGCCTGTCCATGCTGCTCGGCCCGGCCGCCGCCAAGTACGGCCTGGTCGCCGGGGCCTTCGTCTTCGGCGTCTTCGAGGGCTGGCTCCTGGGCCGGCTCGGCGCGCAGGCACGGGAGCTGCGGGCCCTGCGCGCACCGAGGAGGACCTCGTGAACTACGGCCAGGAGACGGAACGTACCTACGAGAGGGCAGGATTCGGCGCTCCCGTGCGCCGAGGCAGCCGCCCCGCGATCCTCGTCGTCGACCTCACGCGCGGGTTCACCGAAGACGGCTTCCCCTCGGGTGCGGATCTGACCGAAGTGGTGGGTGCGGTCGGGGAGTTGATCGGGAGGGGCCGTCCGGCCGGGGTGCCCGTCATCTTCACGACGATCGCGTACACGCCCGCCGAGGCCGCGGGTGACGCGGTCACCTGGCTGCACAAGGCGCAGGGCATGCGGTCGCTGGTCGAGGGCAGCGAAGAGGTCGCCCTCGATCCCCGACTGCCTTACGAGAAGCAGGACTTGATGGTGGTGAAGAAGGGTGCTTCGGCGTTCTTCGGCACCTCGCTCTCCGCCCTCCTCACCGGCCTGGGCTGCGACACGCTGCTGGTGTGCGGGGCGACGACCAGCGGCTGTGTGCGGGCGACGGCGGTCGACGCCGTGCAGAGCGGCTTCTCCGTCCTCGTGCCGCGCGCATGCGTCGGCGACCGTGCCGCGGGGCCGCACGAGGCGAGCCTCTTCGACATCCAGGCCAAGTACGGGGACGTCATCACCCTCGAAGAAGCCACCGACTACCTCGGCACCCTCACCGGGAGGACCCCCGCATGACCACCCCGCCCGACCGCCGTCTGCCGCAGGCGGCACTCGCCGACCTCGCCGACGTCCCCGCCACCGGCCGCTGGGTCCGCTCGGGGACCACCCGGCTGCACGTCCTCGACTACGGCGGCCCCGGCACCCCTCTCCTCATTCTGCCCGGCATCACGAGCCCGGCCGTCACGATGGACTTCGTCGCGCGTGAACTGACGGATCTCGTACGCCCGTTGGTCCTCGACGTGCGCGGCCGCGGGCTCTCGGACGGTGGTGGTTCCTACGCCCTTGAGGAGTACGCCGAGGACGTCGAAGCCGTCGTGACCGGGCTCGGCCTCGACCGGCCCGTGCTCTTCGGGCACTCCATGGGCGCGCGGATCGCCGCGGTCACCGCGGTCCGCGGCAAGGTGGGGCTGCGCGGCACGGTGCTCGGCGACCCGCCGATGAGCGGGCCCGGACGCGGCCCGTACCCGACGCCCCTGGAGGCCTTCCTCGACCAGCTCGCCCAGGCGCGGCGCGGTACGGACGCCGACGAGGTGGCCCTGTCGTGGCCGCGCTGGCCGCACAGGGAGCGGGAGCTGCGGGCCCGCTGGCTGGCCAGTTGCGACGAGGAGGCGGTCGCGGCCACGCACCGCGGCTTCGAGAGCGAGGACTTCTTCGACTGGTGGCCCTCCGTGCCCGGTCCCGTGGCGCTGCTGTACGGCGCGGACAGCCCCGTCGTCACGGCGGCGGGCGCCGGCGAGGCGGCCGGACTGCTCCCGTCGGCCGTCCTGGCCGAGATCCCGGACGCGGGCCACATGCTGTTCTGGGACAACACGCGAGCGGCCCTCTCCGCCCTCCGCCAGGCCTTGAGCCCGATGCTGACCTGACCGTCCGAAGCGATCAACCCCCGTGCTTAAGTGGGCTCCATGGCTGACGAAACCTCCACATCAACGCAGACGCAGCCCGGTCCGCCCGACGCCCTCACGGCCGCGCCCGGCTACCAGGTGCGGCGCCTGTACCAGGCGTACCTCGCGGTCTGGATCCGTGCGGTCGACCCGACGCTGACCGGCCCGCAGTTCGCGGTGCTCACGGCCGTGGACGCCTCGCCGGGACATGACCAGCGGTCCATGGCGTCGGCGGTGGCCCTGGACACGTCGACGATGGCGGACGTGGCACGGCGCCTGGAGAACCGGGGGCTGATCCTGCGCAAGACGGCCGCCGACGACGGCCGCCGCAAGCTGCTCTACCTGACCGAGGAGGGCGAACGCGCCCTCCGCGAATCCAACCGTCGCGCCCGCGAACTCGACCAGCGGCTCCTCGAGCCGTTCGGCGATGAGCGGCGCGAAGAAGTCATGCACCTCCTCACGTCCCTCGCCGATCACTGGGAGGGGCTCGCCGAGGACTCATAGCCGTACGCATCGAACGTACGGCGGACACCGGAGGAACCCGTGGCAGTGCAGGCGACGACCGCGACCGACCACCACATCGGCATGATCGTGCCCAGCTCGAACCTGACGATGGAGACGGAGCTGCCGCGCATGCTGCGCGAGCGCGAGTCCGTGGCCCCGCAGGATCGGTTCGTCTTCCACAGCAGCCGGATGCGGATGAAGCATGTGACGCCCGAGCAGCTGAAGGCGATGAACGCGCAGACCGAGCGCGCGGCGCTCGAGCTCGCCGACGCCAGGCCCGACGTGGTCGCCACCGCCTGCCTCGTCGCGATCATGGCGCAGGGTCCGGGACACCACTGCGTGGCGGAGGACGAGATCTCCGCCGCGCTGCGGTCCGAGGGCGCGTCGGCGCCGGTGATCTCCAGTGCGGGCGCACTGCTCGACGGGATCAAGGCGCTCGGCGCGTCCCGGGTCGCGATCGTCACTCCGTACATGAAGCCGCTGACCCGGTTGGTCGTCGACTACATCGAGGACGCGGGCGTGGAGGTCGTGGACGCGCTGAGCCTGGAGGTGCCGGACAATCTGGCCGTCGCCCGCCTGGACCCCGCCGATCTGCTCGACCACTGGAAGCGCCTCGACCTGAGCCGCGCCGACGCGCTTGTCCTCTCCGCGTGTGTGCAGATGCCGTCGCTCGCCTCGGTCCAGGCGGTGGAGGATGCCGCGGGCCTGCCCGTCCTGACGGCGGCCACCGCGACGGCGTACCGGATCCTCACCGAGCTCGGCCTGCCGCCGGTCGTGCCGGGCGCGGGGAGCCTGCTGCGGGATCCGAGTGGCGCTTGAGGGCTGCGCACCGACCGTGCACGATGGCCGGGCGTACCCGACGTACCTGAGGTACGCCCGAACACCCGCCGCCATCAAGGGAGTTGACGTATGTCCGCGATCCCGCCGGCCGCCGCAGAGACGATCGACAAGCAGATCGAGTCCCTCGAACTGGCGGGCGGCGTCACGCTGGTGCCGCGCTCTCGCGCCGAGGTGGAGCGGTTCTTCACGGGCTTCGAGCTGATCGACCCCGGTATCGCATGGCTGCCGGACTGGCATCCGGAGCTCGGCGTGGACGAGGTCAGGAACGGGACTCCGGTGCCGCTGTACGCGGGGGTGGGCCGCAAGCCGTAGCCCGTCACCTTCCCTGTTTTCATCTTCTTGACGATAAGCAGGCGCACCCTATATCGTCGACATGACGAGAACGGGGAGGGAATTCCACCATGGCCGACATCACCAGGCGTCTCGGGCTGCACCACCTGCGCTCCGCGCCCACCGCCCACATCCGCCACCACAAGCGCGGCAAGCTGGTCCACGACGGGCCCGGACTGAGCTTCTGGTTCCGAGCGCTCAGCGCGGCGATCTCCGAAGTACCGGTCGACGACCAGGAGTTGGCGGTCACCTTCCATGCGCGTACGGCCGATTTCCAGGACGTCACCGTGCAGGCCACGGTGACGTACCGGATCAGCGATCCGGCCCTTGCTGCGGCCCGCGTCGACTTCGCGGTCGACCCCGGCACCGGAGCCTGGCGCGGGGCGCCGCTCGAGCAACTGGCCGCCCTGCTCACGGAGTCGGCCCAGCAGAACGCCCTCGACGTGCTGGCCCGCACACCCCTGTCCGAGGCGCTCGCCGACGGCGTGACCTCGGTCCGCGAGCGGATCTCCGAAGGCCTCGCCGGGGAGCCCCGGCTGCCCGCCACCGGCATCGAGGTGGTGGCCGTCCGCGTCGTCGCGATCCGCCCCGAGCCCGAGGTGGAGCGGGCGCTGCGCACCCCCGCCCGCGAGCGGATCCAGCAGGACGCGGACCGGGCGACGTACGAACGACGGGCCGTGGCCGTCCAGCGGGAGAAGGCCATCGCGGAGAACGAACTCACCAGCCGCATCGAACTCGCCCGCCAGGAAGAGGAGTTGGTGGAGCAACGCGGCACCAATGCCCGCCGCGAGGCCGAGGAGAACGCGGCGGCGGACGCCGTGCGCGCTCGGGCCGAGGCCGAGCGCACCGAGCGCCTGGCCCGTGCCGATGCCGAGTCGGCGCGCACGATCGGCGAGGCGAAGGCCGCCGCCCAGGCCGCCTGGCTCGCGGCGCACTCCGCGGTGGACGCGGCCACCCTGCACGCCCTCGCCGCGACGCGGCTCGCCGAGAACGTCCCCCGCATCGAGAGCCTCACCCTCTCCCCCGACGTCATCACCGGGCTGCTCGCCAAGCTGGGCCACGGCGCGGGTGAACGCCCATGAGTCTCGCCCCGCGCGCGGTCCTGGTCCATCGCACCACCGAGTACGAGGAGTTGCTCGCCCGGCACGGCACCCACGGGCAGGCCGAGTTCTTCCTCGCATCGCGCGGCCGGAGCATCCAGGAGGTGGCCGAGCGGCATCACCGTACGCGCCGGACCCTCGGCGAAGTGGCGGCCGCCGTACCCGCGCGGTGGCGGCAGGCGCGCGTGGAGCGCGCCGATCTCGACCGTTTCCTCTTCGGGCCCGAGGACGTCGTGGTCGTCGTCGGCCAGGACGGCCTGGTGGCCAACGCCGCGAAGTACCTCGCCGGGCAGCCGGTCATCGGCATCGACACCGAGCCCGGCCGCAATCCCGGAGTTCTCGTACGGCACCGGGGCGCGGACGCGGCCAAGCTTCTCCCGGCGGTGCTCGTACCCGGAGCGGGCGTGGACGAACTCACCATGGTGGAGGCCGTGTCCGACGACACCCAGCGGCTGCTCGCCCTCAACGAGATCTACCTCGGCCCGCCGGGACACCAGACCGCCCGCTACCGCCTGGGCCCGGACACCGACACGGCAACCCCCGAGGCGCAGGCCTCGTCCGGCGTCCTGGTCGGCACCGGGACCGGCGCCACCGGCTGGCTGCGCTCGCTGTGGCAGCAGAGCGGGAGCACACTGCCGCTGCCCGGACCCGCCGAGCAGCGGCTCATCTGGTTCGTACGGGAGGCGTGGCCGTCGCCCGCGACCGGGACCTCGCGCGTGGAGGGGGTCCTCGTGGCGGCCGAGCGGCTGCGCGTCACCGTCGAGTCTGACCGCCTGGTCGCCTTCGGTGACGGGGTGGAGAGCGACGCGCTCGAACTGACGTGGGGTCAGAGCGTCCGCATCGGAATGTCGGACATCGCCCTGCGTCTGGTGAGTTGACGTCAGCCTTGGTGCGGGCCCCCGGCGGCATCGGTGTGCCGATGGGGCAGGATGACGCTCGCGACGCCGGGCACGAACATATGTCCGGCGCGCCCGCACAACCTGGAGAATGAACTGATGGAGCGAGCCCTCACATGGCACGACCTGATCGCCGCCGGCATCGCGGTGGCCGCCGGCATCGCGGCTGGTCTGCTGCTGCGCGTCATCCTGCGGTGGCTGGGCGAACGGGCCAGCAGGACCCGCTGGAGCGGCGATGACGTCATCGTCGACGCCGTACGCACCCTGGTCCCCTGCGCGGCGATAACCGCCGGCGCCGCGGTCGCCGCGGCGGCGCTCCCGCTCACTCCGAGGACCGGCCGCAACGTCACGATGACGCTGACCGCGCTGCTCGTCCTCGCGGCGACCCTGACGGCGGCCCGCGTGGTCACCCGCCTCGTGAAGTCCCTGGCCCAGTCCCGGTCGGGCGTGGCGGGCTCGGCGACGATCTTTGTGAACATCACCCGCGTCGTGGTCCTGGCGATCGGGTTCCTCGTCGTCCTGCAGACGCTCGGTGTCTCCATAGCCCCGCTGCTCACCGCGCTCGGCGTGGGCGGTCTCGCGGTCGCCCTGGCCCTCCAGGACACCCTGGCCAACCTCTTCGCGGGCGTACACATCCTCGCGGCGAAGACGGTGCAGCCCGGCGACTACATCCGGCTCAGCAGCGGCGAGGAGGGGTACGTCGTCGACATCAACTGGCGCAACACGGTGGTGCGTCAGCTGTCGAACAACCTCGTCATCATCCCCAACGCCCAGCTCGCGGGCACCAACATGACGAACTTCAGCCGGCCCGCGCAGGACCTGTCGATCATGGTCCAGGTCGGCGTCAGCTACGACAGCGACCTGGAGCACGTCGAACGCGTCACGACCGAGGTCGTGGAGAACGTCATGAAGGACGTCGACGGCGCCCTCCCCGAGCATGAACCGGCCGTCCGCTTCCACACGTTCGGCGACTCCAGGATCAGCTTCACGGTGATCCTGGGCGTCGGCGAGTTCAGCGACCAGTACCGCATCAAGCACGAGTTCATCAAGCAGCTCCACCGGCGCTACCACGCCGAGGGCATCCGCGTGCCGTCGCCGGTCAGGACGGTGAACGTACAGCAGGGAGAGGTGCCGCCCAGCCTGATCCCGCAGCAGCGCGGCCCCGCGTGACTGAGTGACCGAGTGACCGCGTGACCGCGTGACCGCGTGACCGCTCAGACGGTGAGCTCCCGGATCACGGTGTTCCTGAAGACCGCCTTGCCGTCGATCGTGAACAGCGCGAGCCGGGTGTCCGTGAGGTAGGGGAACGCCTCCATCGAGTGGGTGTGGCGGCCGTCGTCGAAGAAGACCTCCACCGAGGTGCGGTCGACAAGGACGCGCAGCGTGACCTTGTGGGCCGAGGCGTCGAAGGGGGTCTTGCTCTCCTGCCACTTGCCGGACGTGTCGGGGTTGGCGGCGCCCCGGCGGTTCACGAAGGCGTAGTCGCCGTACACGCCCGCGTCGATGTGCCGGCTGCCGTCGGCGGACCTGCGCAGCTGGACGCCCGCGCCGGTGAGCCGGTCCCAGGTGATCTCGGTGGACAGCTCGTACGCCGTACCCGTGTGGTCGAGGATCAGTTGGCCCTCGACCGTCACGTCGCCGAGGTCCACGGTCCGTGAGACGTGCCGGTCCAGGGCCTGGACGGGGCGGGACGCCAGGTAGTGGATG
The DNA here is from genome assembly GCF_004684775.1 of Streptomyces sp. MZ04. GTDB lineage: Bacteria > Actinomycetota > Actinomycetes > Streptomycetales > Streptomycetaceae > Streptomyces. Next base: position 17,769 of record NZ_SRIC01000069.1, on the reverse strand, counting down.
CCCGACGCGGCGCGGCGCAGCGTGATCTCGCGGACGACCGAGTCGGTGCCGTTGAAGCCGTCGGAGTCGATGGTCGGGGTGGTGTTGGGGTAGTCCCAGTTGTTGAGCCAGCCGATCGCATGACGGACGGCCGGGTCGACGGCGCCGTTCGCGGCGCGCTTCTCGAAGGTGACGGCGCCGTACCAGTCGAAGCCGTGGTCCAGCCACTGCGGCTCTGCCGCGTCGGGCGTGAACGTGGTGCCGTCGAACTCGCCCGTCCAGTACGCGTACGTGTTGGGCAGACCGGACGCCTTGCCGTTGGCGCTGACCCCGAGCACCCACTTCGCGGTGTCTTCGGCCGTGGTGATGCGGAACAGGTCGGGGCACTCCAGGACGCCGAGCCCCTCCTTCACGAAGCCGTCGGCGTACGTCCAGTCCTTGAGGTTCGTGGAGTGGTAGAACCCGACCTTCGTCTTCTCGGCGAGCACCATCACCCAGCGGCCGCGCTCCTCGTCCCGGATCACCTTGGGATCGCGGAAGTCCTTCACTCCCGGGTTGGCGAGTGCCGGATCGGTGCCGTGGTTCTTGAAGGTGCGGCCCTTGTCGGTGGAGTACCAGAGGTACTGGGCCTGGGTGTCGGCGGTCTCGTCCGGCTCCATGGTGGCCAGGACGACGACCGCGCCCGCGCCGAAGCCCGCGGTGTTGTCCGTGTCCACCACCGCGGAGCCGGACCAGACGTCGCCGTTGGGGGTCGTGTCCTTGGGGATCGCGATGCCCCGGTCCTTGAACGCGACCAGGTCGGTGCTGGTGGCCAGGCGCCAGGCCGTGCCCGTGGTGGTGCCGCCGCCGATGTAGTCCGCGTTGTAGAGGTAGTAGTAGAGATACTCGCCGTCGATCCAGATGGGCCTCTGAGGATCGTTCTTCCACTGGTCGGGGACGGTGAAGTGGTACTCGGCGCGGTAACTCGCCCCCTGTTTCGCCGACTTGCGGTCCAGGGCTGAGGCGGCGCTCAGTGCGGACGCCGAGCCCGCGGGTATCGCGGCCGCCGCCGCGCCCACGGCTCCGGCTCGGATCAGCGTCCTTCGGGTCATCTCACGCATCGTCTCTCGTCCCTCTCCTGTCACGGGCGGCTCACGGTGACGCACGCTGGTTCGCGCTGGGTCAGGACTGTAGACCTAACTCGTTAAAGGTCAAGCGCCGCAGGGGGCTTGACACCGGCGTAACAGGGTTCTCATCATCTGGGTCACAGAAATTAACTAACACGAGTTAGGCCCTCCGATGACCGACTCGCCCCACCCTCCCGACCGCGCCTTCCCGCGCCGCGCCTTCCCCCGCCGCACCCTGCTGCGCTACGGCGGCTACGGCGCGGGCGCCGCCGCCCTCGCCGGCACCGCAGCGAGCTGGGACCGGCTGACCGGCGCCGACATCCCCGGCCGGGACGGCGACTCGCTGGTCGTCGCCACGCTCGGCTCCGCCATCGACCCGGCCGCGCAGCGCGCCCTGCGCGACGGCTTCCAGAAGCAGCACCCCGGCATCAAGGTGCGCCTGCTGCCGATCCAGGCCACCGACTGGTCGGACTTCTTCGCCAAGATCCTCACCCAGATCGCCGCGGGCACCGAGCCCGACGTCGTCTATGTCGCCACCGAGGGCGTGCAGCTCTTCGCCCAGCGTCTCGGCGTCGCGCTCGACGCCTGGGTGAAGCGCGACGCGGACGAGCTGCGCGAGTACTTCGCGGACGTCCATCCCTCGCTGGTCGAGTCGATGATGTACGAGGGGAGCCTCTATCAGCTCCCGGTCGAGTTCAACGCGGCCGACATGTACCTCAACACCCAGGTCCTCAAGAAGGCGGGCGCCGAACTGCCGCCGCCCGACTGGACCCGCGACCAGTTCACCGCGCTGCTGCGGGACCTGAAGCGCGGCGGCGGCTCGCACTTCACCCCGTACTTCTGGACCAACCGCCTGTGGGGCGGCGTCGTCCCCTGGCTGTTCGCCAACGACACGAACGTCCTCGTCGAGTCCAAGGCCCCCGGCGGCGACTGGCTGTGGAACGACTTCTACCCGGCCGACCAGCGCCGCGGCCGGGGCGGCGGCTACCGCTGGCGCACCCCTCAGGCCACCCATGAACGCGTCGAGGAGGTGTACGACTACCTGGCCTCGCTCATCCAGGACCGGCTCTGCTCGCGCCCCGAGGGCGGCAACGGCAACAACCTGGTCGGCGTCTTCTCCACCGGCCGCGTCGGCGTCACCCCGGCGGGCGGCTTCTGGGCGGGCGGCCTGCACACGGCCGGCATGAAGCGCAGCGGGTACGACGTGCAGCACTTCCCTCGCTGGCGCACCCAGCGCCATCAGTTCGGCGCCGCGGGATACGCGCTCCTGCGTACGTCCAAGAAGCAGGACGAGGCCTGGGAGTTCATCAAGTACTCCGTGCGCAAGGACGTGCTCACCGACCTCTTCCGGGCCAACCAGACCACCCCGGCCCGCCGTTCGATGGTCCAGGCGGGCCGCTACGAGAAGACCGGGCCGACGAACTGGCAGGTCTTCTACGACACCCTCGACACGTTCCCCACCACAGGCCCGATCCCGGCCCCGCCCCAGGTCGCCGAGGTCGAGCAGCTCCTCCTCAAGCACACCGGCACCGCGCTCGCCGATCCGCGCGGGGTGCGTCCCGCGCTGCGGCGGCTGCAGGGCGATCTGGAGAAGGCCATGGAGCGTGACGCATGACGACCACCCAGCGCACGACCGAGCCCAGGGCCGCCGTCAGGAAGCCGGAGCCCCGCCCCACCGCCCGGGACCGTGGATCACGCCTCCTGGCCACGCTCTTCCTCGCGCCGACCGTCATCGGCGTCCTGGTCTTCACCGTCGTACCGATCGTCGGATCCGTCGTCCTGAGCTTCTTCCACTGGGACGTCATCGACTCCCCGACGTTCGCCGGGACCGACAACTACCGCGAGGCCTTCACCGACGACACGGTCCTCGTCTCCTTCACCAACACCCTCCTCTTCATGTTCTTCGCGGTCGCCCTGCAGCTGCTGCTCGCGCTGGCTCTCGCGCTGACGCTCGACAACCGGCTGCCCGGCTGGCTGCGTTCGGCGTTCCGCTCGGCGTTCTTCTTCCCGCTCGTGCTGTCCGCGGCATCCATCTCGGTGGTCATGAAGTACCTCTTCAACCAGGAATTCGGGGTGATCAACTGGCTGCTCGGCCATGTCGGCATCGACCCCATCCCCTGGCTGACCTCCGAGAACTCCGCGATGGCCGCGGTCGTCCTCGTCTACGTCTGGCAACAGTTCGGCTTCTCCTTCCTCCTCTTCGTCGGGGGCCTGAACAACATCCCCAAGGAGATCCACGAGGCCGCGTCCCTCGACGGCGCCACCGGCATCCGCAAGCACCTCGCCGTCACCCTGCCCCTGCTCTCCCCCACCCTCCTGGTCGCCTCGGTGGTGGGCATCATCAACGCCCTTCAGGTCTTCGAGCAGCCGTACGTCCTCACCGACGGCGGGCCCGGCGACTCCACCCGCACCGTCGTGATGGTCATCTACCAGAGCGCCTTCGAGCAGCTGCGGTTCGGTGAGGCGTCGGCGGTCGGCGTGCTGCTCTTCGCCCTGATCCTGGCGGTCACGGCACTCCAGTTCCGGCTCAGCCGGCGATTCGTCCACTACCAATGAGCCGGGTGAACCCTGTGAACCGTATGAAGTACGGCATGAAGTACGGCATGAAGTACGGCCTGTCGTCCTGGGCGCGGATCGCCGGTCTGACCGTGGTCGCGCTGCTCACCCTCGGCCCGGTGATCTGGACCGTGTCCACCTCGCTGCGGGCCCCCGCGGAGTCCTTCGATCTGCCGCCGCAGATCATCCCGTCCGAGCCGACCACCGAGGCGTACGACCAGGTCTTCGCGCAGATCGACGTATGGCTGCTCGCACTCAACTCGACCCTGGTGACCGCGCTGATCGCGGTCGGCCAGATGATCACCGCGGGGCTCGCCGGATACGCCTTCGCGCGCCTCGAATTCCGGTTCAAGAAGCCGCTGTTCGGGCTCGTGCTCGCGACGATGATGGTGCCGTTGCAGGTCACGATCGTGCCGGTGTTCCTGATCCTGAAGTCGATGGGCCTCACCGACACACTGCTCGGGCTGATCATCCCCGCCTGGCCCACCGCGTTCGGGACGTTCCTGATGCGGCAGTACTTCCTCGGCATGCCCAAGGATCTCGGCGAGGCGGCGATGATCGACGGGGCGGGACCCTGGCGGATCTTCCGCTCGGTGTACGCGCCGCTGGCCGCGCCCGGCCTGGCCATCGTGGGTGTCCTCGCCTTCAACTACCACTGGAACGAATTCTTCCGCCCGCTGATCCTGGAGACGTCGACCGACAACTTCACGCTGCCGCTCGGCCTGGTCTCGCTCCAGGGCAACCTCGGCACCGGATCCGTCTCCGTGGTGCTCGCGGGCGTCGCGCTCTCCATGATCCCCGCCATCGCCGTCTTCGCCGTCGGCCAGCGCCCTCTGCGCGAGGGCATCACATCAGCAGGAGTGAACCGTTGAGCACGCAGCCCGCGCCTTCACAGCTCGATCCGCACGCCCCGCGCTTCCGGGTCAGGCCGCCCTCGAACTGGGTCAACGACCCCAATGGGCCCTTCCGTTGGCGCGGCCGCTACCACCTCTTCTACCAGCACAATCCCGACGCTCCCGTGCACGCGGACATGCACTGGGGCCACGTATCCAGCGCCGACCTCGCACACTGGGAGCACCACCCCATCGCGCTCACCCCGACACCGGGCGGCCCGGACGAGGGCGGCTGCTGGTCGGGCTGTGTGGTGGACGACGCGGGAGTCCCGACCGCCGTCTACACCGGCGTGGACCACGCGCACGCCGGGCTCGGCACCATCTGCCTTGCCCAAGCAGCGCCCGATTCAGCGCAGTTGACGACTTGGCGCACACTGCCCGAGCCGGTGGTGTCCGAGCCGCCGCCGGGCCTGGACGTGACGATGTTCCGCGACCCGTTCGTCTTCCGCCACGGCGGTCGGCGCTGGGCCCTGGTGGGCGCGGGTCACGCCGACGGCATGCCGTCGGTTCTGCTGTACGACTGCGACGACCTCAAGTCCTGGCACTTCGCCGGGGTGTTGGTGGACGGGCGCGACCCGGTGGCGGCCAAGGCGCTGGGGGGTGACGCGGTGGGCTGGGAGTGCCCTCAGCTGTACGAGGGGGAGGGCGGCGACTGGACGCTGGTGGTGTCGCTGTGGGACGGATCTCCTGTGTCGACGGCCTATCTGACGGGGCATCTCATCACTTCAGAGCATGGTGACTTGACCGGCTTCGCGCCGCGCGTCGGCGGCCCGCTCGACCTGGGCAGGGACTGCTACGCGCCGGCCGTGCTGCACGACAACGAGGCGGGCCGGAATCTGCTGTGGGGCTGGTCCTGGGAGGCGCGGGGGCAGCGGGAGGTGGACAAGGCGGGCTGGTCCGGCGTCCTGACGGCGCCGCGCGTAGTCGGCACGCATCCCGACGGCACGGTACGCGTCACCCCGGCACCCGAGCTCCAACTCCTGCGCGCGGCCGAGCCGTTCGTGACGGAGCCGGGGGCAGGCCGTACCACGCTCCCCCTGGCGTACGACATCGAGGTCACCGCCTTCGCGCCCACCACGGTCACACTGTTGCGGGCCGCGTCGGGTGCGGAGCTGACGCTGACGCTCGACCCGGCGGCGGGCGCCGCGACGCTGGACCGCACGGACTGGCCCCGCGAGCGGCCCGACGGCTCGGCACCGATCACGCTGAGGTCAACTCCTGCTGCTCCAGAAGGCCTTGAGGTCCGAATCCTGGTCGACGGGTCCTTGCTCGAGCTCTTCCTGGCGGACCACGCGGTGGCAACGGAACGGGTGTACCGGCGGCCGGGCGACGTCGCCGAGCTGACGATCGTAGGAGAAGGCACGAGGGTCACCGGCTGGGAAGTGACAGCGCCGGGGCACGCCTGATGAGGCTCGGCAAACAGCGCCCCGCAGGGGCGCGGGGAACTGCGCGACCAGCCACGACGCACCCGCAGCCGAACCGCACCCCGCACCCTCACGACCGAGGCGGCCCCACCGAGTCACGCACCACCACAGGACACTCCAGACGCCGAACCTCAACGGCAGGGGGCGTGGCGTTCTCTATGGCGTCCAGAAGAAGCCCCGTCGCCACCTCCCCCATGGCACGGTGCGGCAGCGCCACCGTGGTCAACGGTGGGTACAGGAACCCCGCCATGTGCTCCTGATCGTCGTAGCCGACCAACGAAACGTCACCGGGGACATCGATGCCGAGCCGGGCCGCGGCGTGCAGGACGCCCGCCGCGACCCGATCGTTGTAGCAGACGATGCCCGTGGGGCGTTGCGCGGCGGGCACGCCGTCCAGCAGGCGCATCGCTCCCTCGTAACCGGCCGAGATCTCCCCTCCGCCGCGCACGATCCAGTCCTTGCCCGCCCGCTCCCCCACCGTCCGCAGCGCGTCCCGGAAGCCCCGGAGCCGCTCCGCCGACGCGATGTCGTCGAGCCCGCCGACCAGGGCGATCCTGCGGTGCCCCGCGTCGAGGAGGAGTTTGGCCGCCGCCCGGCCGCCGGAGCGTTCGGCGGGGATCACCGCGGCCAGCGAGCCGTCGTCGGGGAGGCAGTTGGCGAACACCGCGAGGGTGCGCTTCAGGCCGGCGGGGACGCGGGCCGAGTGCAGGGACATGGCGGCGTAGATGATGCCGTCCACTCGGCGGTCGAGCAGCTCGGCGACGGCCGCGTCCTCCTTGGCGGGGTCGCCGGTGGAGTCGACGGTGAGCACCAGGTGCTCGCGGTCCCAGGCGGTCTCCATCGCGCCCCGCAGCAGCGCCCCGGCGAACGGCGACGAGGCGATGTGGTCGGTGACCAGGCCGATCACGGCCGTACGGCGGCGGCGCAGACCGCGGGCGACGGCGTTGGGCCGGTAGCCGAGCTGCTCGGCGGCCTTGCGGATGCGCTCCTGGGTCGCGGGCGAGAGATTGCCGGCGGCCCGGCCGTTGAAGACGAAGGAGACCGCGGTGTGCGAGACCCCGGCAAGCCGCGCGACGTCCTTCGACGTCGGCCGCTCGGGCCTGCCCGCGTCGCCGCTCACGCTGTCGGCGCTCTCGATGTTCCCCGCCCCCTTCGATGCCGCACGGGTGATCCACCTTGATCCACGTCAGCCTAGCCGCGCCCCCTGCGTCCCGGTACGGCCGTACGCTCCGGCGATACTGGCCGTGACGATTGTTGCCCACAGTTGTTGCCCACAGTTGTCGCCCTCAGTTGTCGCCCGCAGTCACACACCAGGAGGAGACGCGACGTGAGCCGCCCCACCGCCCGCGATGTCGCCGAGCTTGCCGGGGTGTCACGCGCCGCCGTGTCCTTCGTGTTCAGCGGCCGCGCCGCCGGGAACCTCTCCGCCAAGACCCAGGCGCGGATCAGGAAGGCCGCCGATCAGCTCGGTTACCGCCCCGACGAGGTGGCGCGCTCACTGCGCAAGCAGCGCAGCGCGGTGATCGGGCTGCTCAGCGACGAGATCGCGACGAGCCCCTTCGCCGGCCGCCTTGTACTCGGCGCGATGGAGGCGGCGCGCGAGCGCGGGCATCAGGTGCTGCTCCTCGAGTCCCGCCTCGACCCGGCCGCCGAGGCGGAGGCGGTCGCCGAGCTGCGGGCCCGCCGGGTGGACGGGATCGTGTACGCGGCGATGTCCATGCGCCGCACCAACGTGCCCGATGGCATCGACCCGTCCCGCACGGTGCTCGCCAACTGTCTGCCGCGCGAGCCAGGTTCGTACGCCTCGGTGGTACCGGACGAACGCAAGGGCGGCCGTTGTGCGGTGGACGTGCTCATCGAGGCGGGGCACCGCGAGATCGCCCTGCTCGGCGGCTCGACCGGTGACATCGCCGCGTCGGACCGGGCCCGCGGCTTCCGCGACGGGCTGCGGGCCGCGGGCATCACCGCCCGCGAGGAGTGGGTGCTCCGCGCGGGCTGGCAGATCGACGAGGGGTACGCGGCGGCGCTGCGGGTGCTCGGCGGTCCCGCCCGGCCGACGGGCGTGGTCTGCGCGAACGACCGGGTGGCCACGGGCACGCTGCTCGCCGCGGCCCGCCTCGGCATCGACGTACCCACGGAACTGTCGGTGGTCGGCTACGACGACCAGGACCAGATGGCCGACCACCTGGTCCCGGCCCTGACGACGATCGCGCTGCCGCACCACGAGATGGGCGCGACGGCGGTCCGCATGCTCCTCGACGCCTCCGAAGCGGGTGAGCCGGTGGACCGGGCGGCCGCGCGCCGCCTGACCTGCCCCGTGGTCGCCCGCGACTCGGTCCGCCCGCCGGCGGGGGCCCGCCGAGGGCACTGACGGGTACGTCAACGGCGAGGCTGGGTCCCGGGATACAGATCGATCCGGATGCTCTCGTCGTCCTCGATGACGTACGTGGCGTCCGTGTCGTGATTCCAGTTCAGCGGCAGCAGATAGTGCCGGCGGTCCCGCTCCACCAACAGGCGCAGGCCGCTGTACCGGTACCGGTAATGCCTGTCCTTGCCCAGATCCTCCGCCTTCAGGCCGGGGCCTTGGATGCTCAACCGCTCGGTGCTGAGCACCACCACTGATACGCGCCGTACCAGCTGCTCGGCATCGTGGCGCGCGTCCTGTCGGCCCAACTCCCCGGCGGCGAGGGCGACGACCCACATCAGGAACAGGCTCGCGGTGATGACGGGGACGGCGCGATGCCACGTCCGGCCCGTGCTGCCGGCGGACCGTCCCGCGGAGCCGCGCTGTCCGAGCAGGAGTCCGACGGCCACAAGGAGCGGGGCGGCCCACCGGAAGGACCAGGGCCGGCCGAAGCGCCACGCCAGCAGCAGGAGCACACCCGCCGCGACGAACGCCAGATGGGCTCGGGCGACGGCGCGGGCAGCCCTGTCGACGCGCCCCGTGATGCGGCCGGGCACGCCGAGCGAGGGCAGCAGGCCGGGGAGGCGGGGGAGGATGCCGACCAGGCTCAGGGTGATGAGCACCGGGAAGGTGGCGAGCCGAAGGCTGCGCAGCGCCATCTCGATCGGGTCGAAGCCCACGGAGAAGACATCGAGGTGGAAGTAGGCGTAGTAGGCGCGGCTGTGGACGAACCCGGTGTAGAGCATCAGCGCGAGGATGAGCGAGCCCGCGCCGAAGACGGAGTTGGCGATCTCGGTGGCCTTGCCACTCGGCTCCGCGGGCTGGGCACGCGGGGGAGGTGCGGGGCGAGCGGTGTTCCCGAGTTGTCGGCGTCGGCGGATACGGCGTTGGTGGAGGCGGCGTTGGATGCGGATGACCGACGAACGGGAGGACTCGCCTCTCGGTGACTCTGGGGTGTCCCTCATGTCCATCGGCGCTTCCGTCGGCCGTGTCAGGTCTCGGCAGGCACGGGGCTCGGCGTCAGTTCCGGAGAGGGCGGGCAGGTCGGGGCGGGCGTGGGAACTCCCTCGCAGGGAGTCTCGGACGGCGGATCGGTGAGCTCGGGGGAAGGCTCCGCGGTGCCTCCCGTGTCCGTAGGCGGGGAGCCCACCGGCGCCAGGTCGTCGCCGCCTTCGCCACCGGACCCGTTCGAGTCGTCGCCGCCTTCGCCACCGGACCCGTTCGAGTCGTCCCCGCCTTCGCCACCGGACGAACTCGTCTGCGACTCGCTCGAACCGACCGACGAGGACGGCACCAACGGGTCGGGCGGCGGGTCACCCGCTCCTCCCGAACCAGCGCATCCTGTCGCACCGAGGGCCAGCACGGCCACGGCGACGAGACTCCCGCACAGGGCTGAGACCCGTGGCTGGATCCGCATGAGAACCCCCCGCCCACGCCTCGATCTCGGCGTTACGCAGCAGAGTCCCACCGGGGACTCGGCCCTGACCGGGGTTCCGGTGAACTGCGTAGGAGCCGTCAGCCGCGAGGGGGAGCGGCCGGAACGCCTTATGACGGAGCGTCCCCGGCCGCGGCCCTCGCCTCGCTCCCCGGCCGCGAGGTTGGGATCGGCGCCTGCGCCTCTCGACAGATCCCATAAGCAAGCGCTTAGTATCGGGGGTGCGGGGCTGCCTGCCCCGGCATCGGTACCGCCGTCACCGCATGGAGAAACCGCATGGCATCCCTGCTCCTGTCCCGTCGCGATCTCGACTTCCTGCTGTACGAGTGGCTGGACGTGCCCGCGCTCACCGGCCGGGAGCGGTACGCGGAGCACTCCCGCGAGACCTTCGACGCCGCCCTGGAACTGAGCGAGCAGATCGCGACGCGGCACTTCGCCCCGCACAACAAGAAGAGCGACGCCGAGGAGCCCACCTTCGACGGCGAGCGGGTGCACATCATCCCCGAGGTCAAGGAGGCGCTGCGGGTCTTCGGGGATTCCGGGCTCCTCGCCAGTGCCATGGACCACGAGATCGGCGGCGGCCAGCTGCCCGCCGTGGTCTCGCAGGCCTGCTTCGCCTGGTTCCAGGCGGCGAACGTGGGCACGGCGGCGTATCCCTTCCTGACCATGGGCAACGCCAATCTGCTGCTCGCGCACGCCTCCAAGGAGCAGATCGACACCTTCGTACGCCCCATGGTCGAAGGCCGCTTCCTGGGGACGATGTGTCTGTCGGAGCCGCAGGCCGGTTCGTCGCTCGCCGATGTGCGCACCCGCGCCGAGGCCCAGGATGACGGGACGTACCGCCTCTTCGGGAACAAGATGTGGATCTCCGGCGGGGAGCACGAGCTCTCGGAGAACATCGTGCATCTGGTGCTCGCCCGGATTCCCGGCGGGCCGCCCGGCGTGAAGGGGCTCTCGCTGTTCATCGTGCCCAAGGTCCTTGTCGGCGAGGACGGTTCACTCGGTGAGCGCAATGACGTCGTGCTCGCGGGCCTCAACCACAAGATGGGCTATCGCGGGACCACCAACACACTGCTCAACTTCGGCGAGGGCGCGCACCGGCCGGGCGGCGAGCCCGGCGCCGTCGGTCATCTGGTCGGCGAGGCGAACCGCGGCCTCGCCTACATGTTCCACATGATGAACGAGGCCAGGATCGGCGTGGGTCTGGGCGCGACCGCCCTCGGCTACACCGGCTATCTGCACGCGCTCGACTACGCCCGCAGCCGCCCGCAGGGCCGCCCGGTCACCGCCAAGGACCCGGCATCGCCGCAGGTCCCGATCATCGCGCACGCCGACGTACGCAAGATGCTGCTCGCGCAGAAGACGTACGTGGAGGGCGCGATGGCGCTCAATCTGTACTGCGGGATGCTGCTCGACGAGCAGCGGACCGGCACCTCGCCGCAGGAGCGGGCCGACGCGAAGCTGCTGCTCGACGTGCTCACCCCGATCGCGAAGAGCTGGCCCTCGCAGTGGTGCCTGGAGGCCAACAGCCTGGCGATCCAGGTGCACGGCGGCTACGGCTACACGCGCGAGTACAACGTCGAGCAGTTCTACCGCGACAACCGTCTCAACCCCATCCACGAGGGCACGCACGGCATCCACGGCCTCGATCTGCTCGGCCGGAAGGTCGTCATGGACGGCGGCGCCGGCCTTCGGCTGCTCGTCGAGCGGATCTCGCGGACGACCGCCCGCGCCGCCGCGGCGGGTGGTTCCGCGGCCGGGTACGGGCGTGCGCTCGACGCGTCCGTGGCGCGTGCGGTGGACGTGACCCAGCGGCTCTGGTCGACCGGCGATCCGCAGACGGCCCTGGCCAACGCGAGCGTCTACCTCGAGGCCGTCGGGCATGTCGTCGTCGCCTGGATGTGGCTGGAGCAGTTCCTCGCGGCCGCGCCCGGCACCGAGGCCTTCCACGAGGGCAAGCGCGGCGCGTGCCGCTACTTCTTCCGCCATGAACTGCCCAGGACCGAGGCCCAGTTCACGCTCCTCGAAGGCCTCGACCGGACGGCCGTCGAGCTGCCGGACGACGCCTTCTGACCCAGCCGAGCAGGACCACGGAGCACACCGCGGCGAGCGCGCACCACGTCGAGATGTACTCCCGCCGCCACAGTGCCACGGACACCGCCGCCCCGACGGCGACCAGGACCCCGAACAGGACGAGGCCCCGGTCGCCGGAGAGGAGCAGGGAGCCGATGGTGGCGACGAGATAGCCGGCGACGACCGGTTCCGGATACGTCAGACCGAAGGCGTACCCGACCGCGTGGCCGTGGATCTCGGCCGTCACGGTGCGGGTCGCCAGGCAGTACGCGAGCGCCGCCGACGTCGCGACGCCCGCCGCGAGCGGGACGAGGAGTCGGCGGTGGGCGTTTTGTGGCGCCGCGCACAGCACCGCCACGGGCACCCACAGGGCGAGCAGCGGCAGCGCGATCACCGCCCAGGCGGTGGTGGCGGCTCCCGTGCCGCCGTCGCCGCGCCAGACCACGGACTCGATGATCTGGTGGATGCCGAGGAGCAGCGGGAGCGCGGCGACGGGCAGGTCGCGGGGGCGCCGCGCCGCCTGGACGAGGCAGACGACACCCACGGTGGAGACGGCGGTGCCCGCCACGAGATCGGCCGTCGCGCTCCAGCACATGCCGCAACGCTAAGTGCGTCCCTGCGCCGGGGCGCGTCGTGACGGCCTTTCGGGGCTACGCCGCGTCTCCCGGCTCCCTACTCCCTACTCCCTACTCCCTACTCCGGCTCGATGTTCTGGTTGAGGCGGAAGACGTTCTCCGGGTCGTACGCGGCCTTGACCTGGGCCAGCCGTGTGTAGTTGTCGCGGTAACTGGCCCGTACGCGGTCCTGCCCCTCGTCCATCATCATGTTCACGTAGGCGCCGCCCGCCGTGTACGGGTGCAGGGCGTCGAAGTAGTCGACGGTCCAGCGTTTGATGAGGTCCGCGTTGGCCGGGTCCGGGTCGACGCCCGCGTAGACGCAGGCCCAGCGGGCGCCGCGGTAGCTCCAGGCCGTGTCCGTCGAGGCGTGGTCGTGGGCGGCGCCGTCGATGGGGTACAGGTGCATGGTCGACTGCATGGTCGGTACGTCGACGCCGAACTTGGCGTGCAGGGCGACGGCCTCGTCCGGGATCTCGTCGACGAAGTCCGCCCGCCAGTACCACTGGTCGCCGGGCGGGTAGAGCCCGTCGAACAGGGACTGCAGCGCGGGGTGGGGCATCGGGGCGACGGCGTGCAGGGCCGGCTCGGGCAGCGCGTCGAGCAGCGGCGCCATGGCGCGGGCCGCCGCGTCGGGGTCGTCGGTGGTGTGGCACCACACGACGCCCGCGACCTTGTGCAGATGCAGCTCCTCGGGGAAGGGCGGGGCCGGGGGCACGGTGCCGTACATGAAGAAGCCGTTGACCTCGCGCGGCGCGCGCGGCAGGAAGTCCCGGTAGGCGGCGAGGACTTCGGCGCCCTGTTCGGCGGGCCAGAAGGTGGGCCCCGCGACGACCGTGCTCAGCTCGTGCAGGCGGAAGAGGAAGGAGGTGACGACGCCGAAGTTGCCGCCGCCCCCGCGGATCGCCCAGTGCAGATCGGTGTCCTCGTCGGCGCTCGCGCGCACCAGGCTGCCGTCGGCCAGGACGACATCGGCCGCGAGGAGGTTGTCGATGCTCAGTCCGTAGCGCCGGGTGAGATGGCCGAGGCCGCCGCCGAGGGTGAGGCCGCCGACGCCGGTCGTGGAGATGATGCCGCTCGGCGTGGCCAGGCCGTGCTCGTGCGTGGCGCGGTCCACCTCGCCCCAGACGCAGCCGCCGCCGACCCGGACCGTGCGGGCCACCGGGTCGACCTCGACGGACTTGAGCGGTGACAGATCGGCGACCACGCCGCCGTCGCAGGTGCCGAGGCCCGCTCCGTGGTGGCCGCCGCCGCGCACCGCGAGGGGCAGGCGGTGCTCGCGGGCGAAGCGGATCACCCGGGCCACGTCGTCGGCGTCGGTACAGCGGGCGACGAGCGCGGGGCTCTTGTCGGCCATCGCGTTGTAGACGGTGCGGGCCTCCTCGTACCCGGAGTCGTCCGGGCCGATCAACTCCCCTTTGAATCCCATCAGTTCGCGGCGTGCTGCTTGTGCGGGCGTGTTGGACATGTGCTCCCCCGTGCTGGATGCGTGAGTCCGGTGCGCCCTCTTTCTACGCGCGGACGCAAGGCCCCGGCATCCGTGCCCGTCACCCAGCTCACGCCCCGCGGGTACCTACTTTTCGCCGCCGGGCGGCATGCCGAGGTCCGCGACGCGGGCGGCGACCTCGCGTCTGCTGCGGGCGCCGAGTTTCTCCAGGGCCGCGCGCACGTGGTTGTCGACCGTGCGGACGGACAGGACGAGCCGCCCGGCGATCTCCATGTTCGTCAGGCCCTCCATCAGAAGTCGCACTACCTGGAGTTGGCGTCCGGTCAAGCCCGCGGGATTGCCGCGGGTCGCCGCGTGCGGGCCGCGGGGTATCCGGGACACGCCGAGCTCCAGCAGTTCGGCGCGGACGATCCTGGCCAGCGGAACGGCGCCCAGGGCGTCGAGGGCGGCGAGCGCGGTGAGCTTGTCCGCCGGGTCCGGGCTCTGCGCCAGTGCCGCCGCGTGCTCGTAGGGGCAGCCCGCCGCCTCCCAGGTCGCGGCCGCCTCGCCCCAACGGCCCGCCGCCTGGAGGGCGTACGGATGTCCGGAGCCGTCATCGGGCACGGGCCGCCCGGCCTTGGCGAGCCAGTGGCCGAGCTCCGCGCGGTACGGCGCCGCGGCGAGGCGGCGGGCCTGCTCGTAGAGCGGTTCGACGGCGGCGAGCACGGCGGGGTGGTCGCCGCGCAGCCAGGTGGCCTCCGCGCGGGCCGCGGCGACCGGCGCCGTGCGCTGCAGCTCCCGGGTGCGGGCGGCGATCCGCCCGGCCTGCGCGAGGAGTTCATCGGCGCCCGCCGTGCCGCGCCGGATCCGCACCCGTGCGAGGACGGTGAGGGCGGGGCAGCGGGCGGGCGGAAACGCGCCGACGTCGCCGAATCCTGCGTACCGCTCCGCGTCGTCCCACGCCCCGGCGGCGAACTGCCGCAGTGCGCGCTCTACTTGGAGGTAGCAGAGGAACCCCAGCTGCTCCGTGCGGTCCGCGAACTCCAGGGCGGGAGCGAGGAACCGGTCGGCCTCCGTGAACTGGAGGTTCTCCAGGAGCGTCCAGATGATGTTGGCGTAGGCCCGGCAGGCGTGCTCGGCCTCACCGGCCTTCAGCGCGACCGCCAGGCTCTCCTCCACCTGCGGGCGCCCCAGCGGGTCACCGCCGCGCCAGCGCGCGGTGCCGACGTTGTTCAGGGCGTGCGCGAGGATCGCCGCGTCGTCCGTCCGCCGGGCCAGGGTGATGGCGCGTTCGCCGTAGCCGATCGCCTCGGCGTACCGGTCGGACAGCATGCGCAGCTGAGCGGTGTTGCTGAGCGCGAGCGCCAACAGCCGCTCGTCCCCGGCCTGTTCGAGTACGTCGATGGCCTCGCGGGCGGCCTCCTGCGCCGCGTCGGCGTCGCCCGCCCACCAGTGGATACGGGACAGCCAGCGCAGATCGGCGCCCAGGGCGCGGCGGTCGCCCAGGGACCGGCGCAGTGCGACGGCCTCCCGCTCGGCGCGCACGGCGGCCTGCGAGTCGGCGATGGTGTAGCTCTCCACCGCGAACCGCTCCAGGAGACCGGCGAGTTCGGCCGGGCCGAAGCGCTGCCGCTGCCGCAGGACGAGCCGCAGCTGGGCGGCGGCCTCGCGGTGCGCGCCGGTGCACGCGGCGTCCCTCGCCGCGTCGGGGCCGTATCGCGCGACGGCGTCCAGGTCCCCCGCCCGCGCCGCGTGGTGGACGATGCGCGATGCGTCGGCACCCGGCAGGCCGACGAGGACCGCGAGGACGTTCCGGTCGAGCTGGATGCGGTGCGCGGCGGGCAGTGAGTCGGCGATGGCGCGGCGGATGATCTCGTGCCGGAACGCCACCCGCTCCGGGGACACGACCAGGAATCCGTGCCGCTCGGCCGCCGCCAGCTGGGCCACGCCCGCCGGGAGCAGCGCGTCGACGAGGGCGCGCTCGACCGCCGACGGCACCACGGCGAGCTGCTCCAGGGTGTCCCTGGTGGCGGCGTCGATGCCGCGCAGCCTGGCCAGGACCGCGTCGACCACGGTCGGCGGCACTTCCCCGGTGCCGCCCGCCGCGACGACCTCGGCGACGTAGAAGGGGTTGCCCGATGTCACGGCGTACACCTGCGCGGGATCGAGGCCGCTCGGGGCGCTCAGCTCGCGGACCGCCGCACGGGACAGCCTCGGCAGGGGGACGCGGTGCACACGGGCCGCCCGCGACACCTGGCCCAGGAGGTCCCGCAGCGGATGCTCGCGGTCCAACTCGTCGTCGCGGTAGGTCAGTACAAGGACGGCGGGCAGCCGGTCCACGCGGCGTACCAGGAACCGCAGGGCGTCGAGCGAGGCCTCGTCCGCCCAGTGCACGTCCTCTACGACGAGCACCGCGGGGCGGGCCCCGTCGGCCAGCTCGGCCCGCAGCGCCTCGTACACCCGGTGCCGGTCGCCGCCTTCGGCCACCGCCCGCGCGAGATCAGGGCCGACGCTCCCCGCCAGGTCCCTGAAGGGGCCGAGCGGGCGCCGCGTCGCGAGGTCGTCGCACTGGCCGACAAGGACCCGGGCCTGCGGGGACAGGGCTGCGCGCAGCGCGTTCACCAGACTCGACTTGCCGATCCCCGCCTCGCCGAAGACGAGCGCCACCGAGCCCGCGCCGTCGATCGCTTCCCGCACGGCGGCGGCCAGTCGTGCCAGTTGCGGATCCCGCTCGAGGATCCCCCCGTCCACGCCCCGGATTCTCCCACGCGACGGGCCTGCGGGCCCTGATCCCGGCGGCCCGTACTCCCCTAGGAACGGGCCGTCCCGCCATGCGGGTTGGCCGCCGCGCCTTCGGTGCTCAGCAGGACGAGCGTCGACGCGGGCCCGAGGCCGAGTGCGGCCCGGCGCGGCTCCGCACCGTCACCGGTCAGGGCGACGCGGACACCGGCGAGCGAGGCGGCCCCGCAGGGACCCGAGGACACGCCCGAGGCCGCGAGGTCGCGGGCCGCGCGGGCGCTGTCGTCATCGGTGACGGCGACGGCGGCGTCCAGGCCGTCCCGCAGGAAGGGCCAGGCGGTGCCGGACGGGGTCCCGCAGTTGAGGCCCGCCATGGCCGTCTCGCCCGTGAGGATGCTGGTCGGCTCGCCTCGTCCGAGGCTCTCCAGTACGCACGGCGCCGCATCGGGTTCCACGGCGAGCAGCGCGGTGGCATTGGGCCCCGCGGAGCGGCCGCGATAGTGGGTGACGGCGGCCTGGGCGAGCGAACCGACACCCACGGGCACGGCCACCAGGCCGGGCGCATCGGCTCCGGCGGCGGCGAGTTGGGCGTCGACCTCGGCGAACAGGGTGGAGTACCCCTCGACGATCCACCCGGGGATCCGCTCGTAGCCGGGCCGCCCGGAGTCCTGCACGAGCACCGTGCCGGGTGCGTCGGCCGCGGCGGCGGCCTGGCGTACGGCGTCGTCGTAGGGCCCGGCGACCTCGATGACCTCGGCCCCCTCGGCGACGATGGCGTCGGCTGCGGCCGGATGCACGCCCTTCGACACGAACACCTGGGCACGCAGCCCGAGCAGCCGGGCCGTCCGGGCCACGGCACGGCCGTGGTTGCCGTCGGTGGCGGTGACCAGCGTGACCGCACCGCCCGCCACCTGCCCGCCCGCGGCCCGCTCGGCGACGATCCGGTGCACCGCCCAGGACGCGCCGAGCGCCTTGAACGCGGGCAGTCCGAGGCGCGACGACTCGTCCTTGACGAAGACCCTTCCTACGTTCAACTCGGCCGCCAGTGAGGGGAGTTCGGTGAGTGGGGTGGGCGCGTAGCCGGGCAGTGCGGCGTGGAAGGCCCGGGGCTCCGTGGGGG